>DATKZS010000040.1:0-33306 GCA_035527835.1 bacterium | reverse complement strand
AAGAATGAATGAACAAGGATATACAGGATATTCAGGATAAGAAAATCTTATCCTTGATATCCTGAATATCCTTGTTAATAAACTCTTTGGTTGCGGCCTTGAGACGCGTTGTGATCTCTGTGCCTCTGTGCGAAATCAACTGGCCGGCTGCGCTGTTTTTCGCGGCAACGGCAACGTCATATATCTTGCGGTCAGGGTCTCAGCTCGACGGCGTTGGTTCCCGCCCGCACCCCGGTGGCCAGGGCCACGCCGGAGCCGGTGCCGTCGTTAATGTAGTTATGGCCCGCCAGGATGGCGCCGGCCGCGAAGAGGTTCTTGAAGCGGGGCTTCTCGTCAAGCATCAACGGGCGCAGAGATGTGTCCACCTTGATCCCGGCCTCGAAGAGCGAGTGGCGCCCGGTGACGTGGAGGGCAAGGACTTTTTCGATGAAGACCTCGCCGGGAGCGCGGCCTTCGACAAACACGGGCAGGTTGAAGATGCGCTCGCTGAAGGCGCGGTCCTTCACGATGCCGCCGCCCAGGAACTTGCCGGAAGCCAGGACAAAGGCGTCGGCCTCGACCCGCGATGGCCCGTCCTTTATCAGTAGAGCTTTCAGCTCATCGCCTCCAGCCTCGTAACCCGTGACCTCCGATCTGATCGTCTCGATGCCCAGTGCCTGCGCCCTTTGCCCCAGGTGTTCCATGAGCCGGAGGCCCGGGACCGATGGCGGCAGCGAGAGCGGCTCGTACACCGGCATGGCGAGCGACTCGGCCATACGCCGGAGCAGATCGCCCCTTCCCCTCGCCGGCAACACCGGGGCCAGGATGAGCGCCGTGGCGCCTTTGATACCGGCCGCGGCATCCTTCACCGCGGCGAGGAAGGCCTCCGGGTCGCGGGCGATCGCGGCGGCCAGCTCCGGAGAGCCGCGCTCACAATCCGGCCCGAGTTCCAGCCAGGCGGCCCGGGCTTCGAGCGCGAGGCCCAGCCGGCCCGCGTTTTCGGCGGCGACCTTGGCCCACGTCCGCGGCTCGAAATCGGCGTGGCCCCGGATGCCGAGCGCCGCCGGCCGCTCCATGCCCGGGGCGCCGGGCCGGGCCGCGTACGTTGGGAAGAATGAGGTGAACTTGACCGTGCCGAGCGTGGTGAAGCACGGCCGGCCGGCCGCGGCGTCGCCGTCAAGCTCGACCAGTCCGCCCGCGGGAAAGAGCAGGGACACGGCATCCTTGACCAGGGCGAGCACCTTTTCTTCAGGCCGCCCGGAACCCGCGGCCAGGATGGCGTACGGATGCAACGGACATTGCTGGATGAGCCGGGCGATGTTGCGCGCCGTGTCGTTCGAGACCTCCGCGGGCAGTCCGTGAGGGGCGCAGGGGTCGGCGCAGACGTCGAGGGCGCCGGAGGAGAAGGCAGTGGCGGCGGCTCCTTTTTGCAGGACCACAACGTCGGCGCCCGCGCGCCGGGCGGATGCGGCGGCTGCCATTCCGGCCAGTCCCGAGCCGATCACGCAGACCTTTTTCGCGGCCATCAGTCCAGCCCCTTGATCGCGGCCAGGCGGCCCAGGTTGCCGGTGAGGAAGTGCGCGGCCTGGTTGAGCTCTTCCTGGTCCACCATGGTCCGGGCGAGGATGGGCCGCTTGCCGCGCCAGCGTCTTTCCAGGAAGGAGAGGAGCTGCTCCTGGATTTCGCGGCCGGAGAGTCCGAGCTCGGAGGCGAGGACGGCGATGGCGCGGGAGGCGCAGCGGGCTCCCTGGCACGGGCCGGCGCCAAGGCGGGTGCGGTTTCTTAAGTCGGTGAGGCTCGCGGCCCATTCCTTTCTGATGCAATAGACGAGCTCGGCGGCGAGCACCGGCTCGCACTGGCAGATCACGCTTTTAAGCTCGGGCCGCTCGCGGGTGAGCTCCAGGATTTCGCGGGCGCGGCTTCCGTGGCGGTAGACGATGCGGGCGGCGGCGTAGCGGGACACTCCGAACTGGGCGGCCAGCAGGGCGGGGTCGGGCGTTTCGTCGCCGCCGGGCAGGGGCAGGAGGTGGGTCTGGCATGGCGACGAGTTGCCGAGCTTTTTGGCGATCAGGTCCGCGGCTTCCTCGCTCATCAGGCGGTAGCTGGCGAGCTTGCCGCCGGCGATGGACACGATGCCGTCCACCCCGTCGCGCTCCTTGTGGTCATAGACCACGTGGTCGCGGGAGAGCGCGTCCTCGTTCTTGCCCCAGGCGTACAGGGTCGGCCGGATGGCGGACCAGGCCCGGATGATGCGCGCCCGGCGGATGCCCGGCAACATGCGCTCGGCGCCCTGCAATAAGTATTCGACCTCGTCCTCGGTGACGCGCAAGTCGTCGGGGTCGCCGTAATAATCGTCGTCGGTGGTGCCGAGCACGGTGGTGTTCTCGTGGGGCATGATGAAACTCGAGCGGCCGTCAATCATGGTGAGGATCACGCTCATGTTGACGAGGCGGCGGTCAAAGGTCAGGTGCACGCCCTTGCCCGGCCGGATCTTGACCTTGACTCCCGCCATCTCCGCGGTGCGCATGAGCCACGGCCCGGTGGCGTGCATGACGAGTCGCGAGCGGACCTCACTCAGAGCGCCCGCGCGGTCGCGGACCTTGACCCCGACCACGGCGCCGCGCGCGTCCTTCAAGAACTCGACGACCTCGGTGTGCGTCCGGATCACCGCGCCGCTCTCGGCGGCGGACAGGGCGTTGGCAACCACCAGGCGCTGCGGATCAATGCCCCACTCGTCGGTGGTCACCGCTCCCACCACGTCGCGCGAGATCGCGGGCACCAGCTCGATTGCCTGCTGGGCGCTCAGCATGGTGTGCGGCTTGCCGCGCTTGTGCACCGCGTACTTGTCGTAGACCTCGAAGTAGGTCTCGAAGAAGGGCGCGGTCAACTTGTGCGGAATGGGCATGATAAAGGGGATGCGGAAGAGCAGGTGCGGCGCGATCTTCTGGATGTAGCCCGAGTCCACGCAGGAGCGCCGGGTCACGTCCACGCTGTAGAGGAGGTAGCGGAGCCCGCCGTGGATCATGCCCGAGCAGCCGCCGGTGGCGCCGCTCGACAGGTCGCGTTTTTCGAAAAGCGCGGCCTTGATCCCGCGGAGCGCCAGGTCGCGCGCGATCCCGCAGCCGTTGACCCCGCCGCCGACGATCACTACGTCGAAATTTTCGCTCACTACTCCTCCCCGCCTTGCCGACTGCCGCGCCAAGATCACGAGCCGCGACGGCCCCGGGCCGCTTCCGGTCTCCGGGCACGCTATTTATTTTATCCTGGAACCGCTCCGCTGACCAATCGCACCCGTAAGCAGAGCCGCACTCCGGATCAGTGCTTGAAGCTGCGCTCGCCGGTGAACATCATGGTGGCGCCATAGTCGTTCACGGCCTCGATCGCCTCGAAGTCGCGCTCGGAGCCGCCGGGTTGCACCACGGCCTTGACGCCCTCCTTGAGCCCGACCTCGACGCCGTCGCGGAATGGGAAAAAGGCGTCCGAGACCATGACCGAGCCCCTGAGCCCGCCGTTACTCTCGGCGGCCATGCGCTCGAACTTCTTGCGCTCGCGGGCGGAGGCGAGGTTCGCGAGCGGTGTGCCGGTGGCCTGGAAGCAGAGCCGGTCGGCGAGCTTGCGATAGGCCTTGTCGCGCGCGATCTCGGCCACGCCCACGCGGTCCTGCTCACCGGTGCCGATGCCCACGGTCACCCGGTCCTTGACGTAAAGCACCGAGTTCGAGGTCACGCCGGCCTCCACCATCCAGCCGAACATCATGTCATCGAGCTCCTTCCTGGTCGGCTTGCGCCGCACCTTGTAAATCTTGCCCTTGTACTCGCACTCGGCAAGCTTCAGGTCGGCCGCGGAGCGGCAGGCCGGGGTGAAGGACCACTGCACGATCTGGCCGCCGTCAATCATGGACTTGAAGTCGAGGAAGGGCGCGCCGACGAAGGAGGCCAGGCGGGCGATGTCGTGGACGCGCATGATGCGCAGGTTCTTCTTTTTGGTGAGCGCGTCCATGGCGGCGGGCTCGTAGGCGGGCGCGGCCACGACCTCGGCATAGCGGCGCGTGATCTCGCGGGCGGTGGCCGCATCGCAGGGGCGGTTAAGAACGATGGCGCCGCCGAAGGCCGCGATGCGGTCGGCGAGGTCGGCCTTGATATAGGCGGACTTGAGGGACGGGGCCTGGGCCACGCCGCAGGGGTTGTTATGCTTGACGATGACAACGGCCGGCCGGTCCATCAAATAGCGCAGGATGTTGAGCGCAGCGTCCACGTCGGTGATGTTGATCTTGCCGGGGTGCTTGCCGGACTGGAGGAGCTCGAGGTCGGACGAGAGGTGGCGGCCGGGCGCGATCATGCGCACGTCGCCGAGGACGAGGTTCCCGTTGACCAACTTATACATGGCGGCCTCCTGGGTGGGGTTCTCGCCGTAGCGCAGCCCCTTGACCTCTCCAGCGATGTCCCATCCGGCCTTCTCGTAAATGAGCGTCTGCCGCTTTTGCCCGTCATCGAAGGCGATCTCCATGCGCGGCGGAAAATGGTCGCCCAGGATCGTCTTGTACATCTTCTTCAGATCCTTAACCATCGTACTAACCTCCTCGTTTGGCTTTACGGTGAATGCTTGAAAAGGATGACCTGTATGTCGCTCCTGATTCAGTTTGATTTCGCACAGAGACACAGAAAGCACAGAGTATAAGAAATATTTTTCTCCGTGTTCTCCGTGTCTCCGTGCGAAATACCCCCCCTAACTTCCGCTCGACCAACTCACACGATCTCCTGATACGCCTTCTTCATCGCGGCATAGGTCTTTGAAGAGAGGAACGAGGCGATGCCGCGGTCGTAGGCGGCGGTGTGGGCAAAGGCCTTCTTGGCGAGCTCGTAGCGGAGCTTCAGGGTGGTGGCGCCTTTTCCCTTTTCCAGCTCCTTGATAATTTTCTTGTAGTCTTTGGGGTCCACCACGGAGGCCACGCGCAGGTAGTTCTTGGCCGAGGCGCGGACCATGCAGGGCCCGCCGATGTCAATATTGGCGCGGGCCTCCTCCACCGTCACGCCGGCGCGGGCCACGGTGGCGGAGAACGGATAAAGGTTCACCACGACCATGTCAATGGGGGATGCAATGGTGCGCTTGAGGTCGGCCTGGTGGGACGGGTTATAGGTCTCGGTGAGCAGGCCGAGATAGATCTTGAAGTCGAGGGTCTTGACGAGTCCGCCCTGGGTCTCGGGCTGGCCGGTGTAGTCGGAGACCTGCATGAGCTGCTTAGCCGCGGCTTTGCCCATGATCTCGGCGAGCCTCGCGTGCGTCCCGCCGGTGGAGATGATCCTCACTCCCGGACAGGCGCGGAGCAGGCCGGGCACGAACGATTCCAGCCCCGCCTTGTCCGAGACGCTGATCAGGACCGTCCTCACCTTGACCCGATCATCAATTTTTGCCACCACGTTCACCATGATACTTCCTCCTCCCTCGTTACAGACTTCCGTTGATAAAGGACACCGCACGCCTTGGTCCGCCTACCACCATAATAAAAAGCGGCCCCATAATCAACGGCATGGCGCGCGAATCCGGCTTGCTAATCAGGAAGATTATTTGTATAATAAAAATTTACGTCCCCATCGTCTAGCCTGGTCTAGGACACCGGGCTTTCAATCCGGCAACACCGGTTCAAATCCGGTTGGGGACGCCAAGAAAAAGTAGCCAGGAACCAGTAGCCAGTAGCCAGGGGAAAAGGCGGGTGAGTGCCCGCCTTTTTTGCGTCCCTCTGGCCCTTGCCGTCCAATTTAGCCGCCCTCAGTTGTTCAGGATCGAGTCAATCATTTTCAGAACGCTGTTCACCATGTTGTCCTCGACCTCGGGGGCCCAGCCCACGGGGGAGGCGTACTGGATTTTGATGACCTCTGACTGGTACGCGTCGCGCTCCACGAGCTTCCTGGTGGGAATGTAGAGGTTGTGCTCGCCCATGTAGGCGAAGAGCATGATGGGGTGCTCGCCGCTGACGGCGTCTTTGATGGCGAGGCCGATGGGGGCGCAGACCTCTCCCTGCAGGGCCACGAAGACAAGGGGCCCGATTTTGGCGACGATGGCCTCCTCGTAGATGCAGGGGAACTCGCGGGGCTCGGGGAGTTCCGGCATGAGCAAGCCGTCGTCGGTGCAGGACATGTCTGTGGTTTTCGTGGGGAAGGGGATTTTCTGGTCGTAATACTTGAGGAGGTTTCGGATCCAGTTGGTCTCGCGGTCGGGGTTGGGGTAGGGCACGAAGCCGATGTCGCGGGGAATTTTCCTGGCGAGTTTTTGCGCCTCTTCATGGGACACGGGCGGGGCCAGGGGCAGCGCGATGCGCTGGAAGCTGCTCACGATGGGCCCGGTGACGTCGCGCATGGGGGCGGCGGAAATTTCGAGGACGGTGGAGGCGAGTTTGTGGCCGTCGGCTTTGACGACGTAGAGGGGCGCGATCATGACGGCGCCGCGGCGCATGAACTGGTCGCCGCCGCAGGCGGCGGCGTAGAGGGCGAGCGCTCCGGGCACGGCCTTCTCGATCTCGTCCATGGCGTAACCGGGGTGGGCGGGGTCGAGATAGGAGAAGGTGTCGTGCATGGGATGGGTGGCCTGGTTGAAGAGGAGCGCGATCGCCTGGTCGCCGCGCATGACCTTCAACAGCTCGACCTCTTCGTCAATGGGCTAGAGGCCCGGCCCGTAAACGTCGGGATAGCGGGGGTCGGCGATGAGGTAGTCGCCGACGCCGGCGCCGTACATGAGCTTGACCGGGCCCTGCTCGTTTTGGATGGCCTCCTTGATCAGCGCGAAGATGCGCTCGGCGAGCCAGCGGCCGTAATCGAAGTTATCGGGCACGATCTGGATGGGCGCGGCGTGGTTGTGGGTGGCGAGGAGGACGAGGTACTCGGGGGAGATGCCGAGCTCGTGAAGGCAGCGCGAGCGGAGGATCGGAGTGGCCACGTCGAGGCAGTTCAAGTCATAGGTCACGATCACGAGCTTCTTGGCCCCGTCATCGAGCACGAGCGCGCGGGCGTAGAGGTCCTTCCTCACGCCTTTCACGGCGGGTCCGTTCACGGTGATGCGGCCGAGCGGCGAGGCCGGCGTGATCACGGCCCTGGCGGTCCCGGCCTTGAGCTCAATAGCCTGGGCGGGATCAGCGGCAAGGCAGACGAAGATGAAAAGAAGCGACGCGAAAAGACCCATAATTTTCATGACCATTTCCTTTCCTGGGCGGGATCGCACGCGACTCTAACGATAGTCATCGGGAGAGATAAGAGGCGAGAATCCGCATCTCCCCGCGGTCAGGCGGACTTTGGGGCCGCCACCGTGGCAACTTCCACGACCAATTTTTGCGGCTCATCTCCCAGCACGATGGAAGCGTCGAGGATCTCCAGCCCGGCCAGTTTTCCGTCCGGTCCATAGTCGGCCACTATGTCCTCGGTCAGCTCCCGGGCCTGCGCCGTGCCGGGCGGCAAAGGACGCAACTCGAGATAGAGGGCATCGGCCTCGGCATCATAGGTGATCTTCATGTCCCTTTCCTCCCTGAGCATTATGATACTAAACCTTCACAATTAATGATAGGTCGCGGTCGGGCGTGGCAGCGGCCCCCACTCGATGATCGGCTTCACGCCGAGCTTGGTCTTGAGGCCGGGGCCGAAGTCAACGCTGATTTTATCGTCGCTGTTGAGCAGGAACTCGTAGCTCAGGCCGCCCGCTTCCAGGCGATAGGCGCCGGGGAGGAGTCCGGTGAGGGACGCGCGGCCGGCGCTGTCCAGCAGTGTCTCGTAGCGGTTCGCCGGAATGTACTTGTCCACGATGGCCACGGGGCCGGTGACGGGCGCGCCCAGCTTGTTGAGCGCCAGGTCCAGGCTGAAGCGTGGCGCGGGCGTGATGCCCTCCGGCGGGTCGAAGCGCTTGGCGTTGGGCACGACGATGAAGTGGTCCCAGTTTTCGGAAAGGACGGTGCCGCCGGCTGCGGTGAGCGTCATGTAGAGGGTGTAGTGGCGGATGTCATCGGTGCTGGGCGCGTCGAAGCGGACGACCGCGGCCTTGAGCTCGCTGTCGGGCGGCAGGTGCACGATGGTGGAGCCTTCCAGGGCAGTGGCTATAGGCACCTGGTGGCCGATGGTGGCGGTGACCGGCACCATGAAGCCGGACTTGATGCCGGCGATGGGGTCGGTGAAGTTGGAGAGCGCGAAGATGCCGCGGTGGTCGGAGTAGCCCTTGATGATGAAGCTGTCGGTCTCCTCGAGAAGCTTCCAGCGGAGGCGCGCGTCCGGGAAGTCAAGCCACTGGTCGTTCATGAGGTGGAGCGGCAGCTCGATCTTTTCACCCCGCGAATAGATGTTTTTGCCGACGCGGGTGGCCACGAGCTGGGGCGAGAAGGCGCGCTTCATCCAGGGCAGTCCGATTTTGGCTTCGAGGTTCCAGTCGGTGACGCCGAAGTTGGTCGAGGGCCACCAGTCGTTGAGCATGTACTGGAGCACGGAGCCGGTGGGGTGGTACTTGTTCTCGCGGTTGATCTCGATGTGGTACTTGATGACCACGGCCTGGTGGAGCTGGGTGGCGAAGGCCCAGTCGTTGAAGTTGTCGTATTTAATGGTGCGTCCGGTGTCGTAGAGCTGGAAGCGGTACTGGATGCCGTGGTATTTCCATTCGTACTCGGAGCGCTGATCGCGGACCGGGAACCAGCCGTCGAAATAATTCATGACGCCGGCCATGGAGTAACTCACGGCCTCGCCTCCGAACTCGAGGGGGAACTGCTCGGGGTCGTCAAGCAGGTCCCAGTAATCGGTGCGCGACCATCCGTACCAGGTGAGGGAGTCGGTCTCGAGTCCGCCGGTGCGGTGCATGGGGATCGTGGTGTTCACGGCGCGGGCGATGCGGATGAGCTGGTTGTCGAGGTCGAGGTTGAGGCTCAGGTCCTGGTAAACCGGGAATTCCTCGCCCGGCTGGTACGGCTCGTCACGGCAGAAGTTGCCGTGGGCGAGGCCCTTGCCGTTGAGGCCGATGTGGCCGGACTCGTCGTGCATGCTCCACCAGAAGATGGAGGGATGGTTGTAGAGGTACCAGATGGCCTCGACGGCCATGCGGCCCATGACCTCGGGGTTGCCGGTGAGGGCGGGGTCGCCGTTGGGTCGCACGAAGTCGCAGACGTTGACTTCCCAGATCAGGGTGAAGTTCTGGAGGATGGCGACGCCGGCGCGGTCGGCGAATTCGTAGACGATGGGCGGGGCCTGGTGGTCGTGGACGATCAGGATGTCCATGTTGTTCTGCTTGATGAGGTCGAAGTATTCTTGCAAATATTCCGGCGTTATTTTGGAATAGTATTCGGTGGGGAACCCGTTGGTGCCGCGCAACGAGAGGCGCTTGCCGTTCACGAACCAGAAGAAGGCCTCGGGCCCGGTCTCGGAGAGCTTGACCTCGCGGATGCCGAAGAGGTGGGTCTGCTCGTCGGTGGCCCGGGCGCCGGCGAAGGCGGTGACGCGGGCGCGGTAGAGGTTGCTCCGGCCGAGCTCGGGATGGCCCCAGGGCCACCACAGGCGCGGCTCATCTACTTTGAGGACGAGGGCCACCTTGTTGGGTCCGGGCGCCAGCGTGGCGCGGGCCGCGATGGAATCGGAGTAGCCGGTGAAGTTCTCGCCGCCGGCGGCCACGGTGACCACGCACTCGACGGGCGCGGCGGTGAAGTTAGTAAGGAACACATCGAAGGTGACCTCGGCGCGGGTGTAGTTATCGTAGAGCCTGGGAGATATGAGGGTCCAGTCCACGGCCACGTCGCCGGTGGCCACGAGCTTGACGGGCCGCGGGATGCCGCCGGTGCCGAGGCTCTGGCTGTCGAGCGCGCTGTCGGAGTCAGTGCCGGGCCGCGAGTCGTGATACGCGAGCACGGCCTTAACCCAGACCTTTTCGGCGGAGGTAGTGGATGAGTGCTCCTCCGCGACCTGCTGGCCCATGTCCCACGGGTTCGTGACCTTCACCACCACCACGTTTTGGCCCGGCTTCACCACGTCGGTGACGTCAAAACAGAAGGGCGCGAAGTAGCCCTCGTGCTCGCCGAGCAGCTTACCGTTCAGCCAGACCTTGGCGAAATAGTCCACGCTCTCGAAGACGAGGCGGAGGCGCTTGCCGGAGAATGACGCCGGGACCTCGAACGAGCGGCGGAACCAGACGGGCTGGAAAAAGGTGGAGAGGGCGGGGTCGTCAATCATGTAATTGTTGGGCACGGCCATGTGCTTCCAGTCGGCGTCGCTGAACGAGGGCGCGGACCAGAGCATGGCCTCGCCCTCGTCGCCGGGATCGGGCATGTAGTTCCAGGCGCCGGAAAGATCGAGCTCTTCGTGGAGCGAGGGGCCGGACACATCGCTTGCCGGCACCGGGGCCGCCGCCACGTCTCTGGCCGCGGCCACCGGTTCGAACGCCGAGTTCGGCATCACGCGCGGCACGCCGTCCCAGACCCAGTTGCGGTGGAAATTGCGCGGAGTGACCAGCGAGCAGCCGAGGGAGCACGAGGCCAGGATTGACGATAAGAAGATGACGACGATTTTTTTCATTTTATTCCCTTCCGTGGTGTAACGGTCCCGCCGTCCCCGGAATAAATTCCGGGGCCATTCTCCGCCGTCCCTTGCGGGACTTGGTTGTCTGTGCCTTTCCCGTTTCCCACCAATAAATTGGTGGGCTACTATCGGCCGTCCCTCCGGGACTACGGCTTGCATTCCACCTGTTCCACGTTCCATCCCTTGACCCTGATCACGGGGTCCGCATTCTCCAGGTCGCGCGGGTAAAACTTGACCCTGAGCTCTTTGTCCTCGGCGGGGAGCACGGCCACGTCGTTGTCGGACCAGAATGAGGGCGCGACCTCCATGCCGGCCGGGCCCTTGGTCACGGCGAGCTGGGTGAAGAAGGCCACGTCGCGGCCGGTGTTATGCAGGGTGACGCGGGCGGTGTCCTCGTCCGGCCCCTTTTGCAGGGAACATGATACGTCGAGCTTGACGCGGGGGAGCGAGCGCAGACCGGTGAGGTCGGCAATGGACGAGGGGGTGAGGGGGACGATGCCGTAGAATTTCTTGCCGGGGCGGTCGGGCTTGGTGGAGAGCCAGTAGAAGTTGTCGGAGACCATCTTGCCTGCGGCGTCGCGCAGGGTGAGGCGGAGGAAGAAGGCGCGGGAGAGCCCGTCCGGGAAAACGATCTTGAAGGCCTCGGTCTTGCCGTCGGGGCCCACGCTCACGGTGGCGTCCTTGGCGTATTTCTCGGCCAGGTCGAGGTTGTAGATACTGGCGCTGACCGCGAGCCCGGTGAACTCTCGATAAAGGGTGTTGACGACCCAGACGGAGTTGTCGTCGTAAGAGTACTGGACGTGGAGGGCTTCGCAGGCCTTCTTGGCGCCGTAGTAGGCGCCGGTGGGGAGCAGGTACCAGTCAATGTACTGCCAGGTCATGGCGGCGGGCCAGGCGGCGTCGTACTTCCAGGTGGTGATGCCGAGGGCGCTGTACTTATTGCGGCCGTAGGCCTCGAACATGCCGCGGGCGGAGTCGTAGTTCATGACGTGGGCGGTGATGACGAATTCGGTGAAGTCGGCGGGCGCGCCGTAGCGCGTATCGAGCGCCTTCAAGAGCTTGTCGAAGTAATGCCCTCCCTGGATCACGGTATGGAGCGACCAGGCGTCGGTCCATAGCGGCCAGAGCTGGTCCTCGGGGATCATGCGGCGGATGCTCTCCTCGGAGGCCGCCACGCCGCCGATGCCGCCGGACTGGGCAAAGCCCCAGGCGCCGTCAATCTTGTGGGTGTAGTAATGGGCGGGCCCGGCATAGGTCCAGAGTTCGAGGGTGCCGGTGCGGGTGCCGCCGGTCTTGAACCGGTCCTTGACCAGGAAGGCGCCGGAGTGGGGCTGATAGGTGCGGCGCATATCGAGGTCGGCGATGAGGCCCTTGTAGGCGGCGTCGAGGGTGTCGGTGGGGAAGGTCTCGTCGTGGCCGAGGAAGTGGACGAGGCTGGGGTGGTTCCTGATGCGGAGCATCATGTCGCGGACGCAGTCCACGGCCAGGGGCTCGTCGGGGAGGGAGCGGCCGAAGATCTGCTGGGTGACCATGACGCCGTAGCGGTCGCAGGTGTCGTAGAACTCTTCGGTCTCGCGGATGGAGAAGCCCTCGGAGCGGAGCATGTTGAGGTTGGCCTCTTTGGCGTAGCGGACCAGGGCGTCGTAGCGGCGGGGCGTGAGGCGGAGCAGCAGGTCGGAGGTCATCCAGGCGCCGCCGCGGATCAGGATGTTTTTGCCGTTGATCTCGTAACCGCGCCAGCCCTCGTCATTGATATAGGTGTTGGCCTCGCGCACGCCGAAGCGGGTGGACGCCTGGTCCGAGACCCGGCCGCCCGCCTTGAACGCGAGGTCGAGGGTGTAGAGCTCCTGCGCTCCGACCGGGTTCGGCCACCAGAGGCGCGGGTTTTTCATGTTGAGCCCGGGGAACTCGGAGGGCGAGAACTTGACGGTCTTGAGCTCACGCGGTTCGAGGCTCACCGCCTGCTTGAATTTTATGCCCTCGATCCTGCCGGAAAGCTCTCCGGCCACGGGCTGGTCGGTGACGTTTTGGAGGTCGGCGTACACGGTGATATGGGCGAGGTCGAGCGATGGGAGGTCGAGATCGGTTGCGGCGTAGGGATTTTTGATGCGGACCGGGCCGCTCGCGGTGATATATACGTCCTGCCAGACGCCGAGGTTGAGGTCGGGCGGCTCGGGGTTATGGTCGTCCCATCCGGTGGTGGCCTCGACTTGCTTGGTCGGGTATTTCTTTTTGGGGAGCTTGCCGGGCGCGATGGTCTCGATGGCGAGGCAGTTCTTTGGGCCGATCTTCACGAAATCGTTGACGGGGAACTCGAAGCGGCGGAACATGCCGATGACCTGGCTTGCATCCGCTATCTTTTTCCCGTTGAGCCAGACGTTGGCCTTGTAGTTGATGCCGTCGAGGTGGAGCGTCAGCTCCTTGCCCTGGAAGGCGGCGGGCGCGTCGAACTCGACGCGGTACCACCAGGAGGGATAGAACGGGCTGTCCTCGGGCATGACCAGCCAGCGGCCCTCGATATAGCCCGGGATCTTGGTGATGTTGAGCCCGTAGAACGGGTCGGGATACACTCCGTCCGCCACCAGCGCGGCCAGGACCGTGGAAGGCACGGCCACCGGGTACCAGGCGTCGGCCGGGTAGCCGGCGGCCGAGACGGCGTCGCCGGCGTCACTCAGTTTCGCCGACGACTGCAGCCGCCAGCCCATATCGAGCGCAAGCCGTTCCGCGGCCGCCGCCGTCATGGAGAACATTGCGGCGCAGGCCGCCAGCAACACTGCGATCTTTTTCATGGCGTCACTCCTTTGCCCGCTCTTGTTCCTGTCCCGCATGGCCGCCGGCGGCCATGCCCTTGCTTCGCAAGCCGGGCTGAATTATAGCGCGGACCGTATCCGATCTCAACGGGATGATGTCATCGGAAATTATTTGACACCGTTTTGGAAAAAGGATAACATTGAGGCAATTGATAAGGACATGCCTTTAATTCCCCGCGGGGCATGTCCCGCTATCAAAGGCTGCGGGGATCGGAGGGCGCTTCCTGGAGGAAGGAGCCCGTAATGGAGGAATGGTTGTGGCAAAAGGCACTGTGAAATGGTTCAGCGACCAGAAGGGCTTCGGCTTCATCGTCCCGGATGAAGGAGGCAAGGACATTTTCGTACACCGGTCGAACATCGAGTCCGTGGGCCAGAGCCTGCGGGAAGGGCAGAAGGTCGAGTTCGAGGTCGGCGAGGGCCGGAAGGGCCCGGAAGCGACCAATGTAAAAGCCTCGGAATAAGGTTACCGACACCGTTCCTTCCGGCCCCCGGAAATGCGGGGCGCGCCTTTCTCTGTTTATCAGGATCGAGGGTGGAGAAGATTTTTGCGCCCGCAATTCCTATCTTTCCCCTCTTGTATTCATTTTCTCAGGAATCATGGGTGGGCTGTTTTTAACCACGGATGAACACAGATGAACACGGATTATAATCTGTGTTGATCCGTGTTCATCTGTGGTTTTTTCATTTTTCTTCACTCTCCTCCACAGCCTCCAGGAACTCTCTGTACTCGACCAGCTTGGCGAGGACGGAGGCGGCGCGCTCGGCGTTGGAATAGGAGAAGTGTCCGCCCTCTCCCATCCGCGTGGTTTCCTCGGTAAAGGTGGTGGTGATGACGGGCTTGCCGTATTTTTCGATCCAGTGATAGATGAGGGCGGAGAGCATGGGCTCCATCAGCGTCATGATGCCGGCCATTTTCTCGCCGTCAATGCGGCTGTTAGCGATGGAGTCGAAGAGCTCGCGGAGACCGGTGAAGAAGGTTGACTTGAGCATGCGCTCGGAGGTCATGGCGTCGGAGACGGTTTCGAAAAAGCCGGTGAGCTCGTGTTCCTTGCTGGCCATGACGGAGCCGAACATGAAGAGCATGCCCGCCTTGACCACCTGCTTGATCTTTTCGCGGTCGCCGGAATCGAGCATGGCGGAGAAGGACCGGGCCATGGTTTCGAGGCCCTCGATGCGGTCCTTCATCCTTTCAAGTCCCTTGTTGATCTCTCCGCCGGCGGAGGCCAGCATGGCGGAGATGCCGGAGAACGAGCCGAAGCCCATGAAGATGAGCGCGTCCACCTCGGGGCAGGCGAGCAGCATCTCCGGGGCCTTGAGGTAAGGCACGAAGTTGCGGTCGCCGGCGGGGTCCACCGGGTTGCCGTGGCTCCAGCGGGCCGGGAACATGGCGTTGAACGAGTCCATCACCCGCTGGGGCAGGTCAATGACGGTGAGCCCGCGGGAGGCGCAGGCGTCGGCGCACATGACGCCGTAGCTGCCTCCGGGCGTGGTGATGACCACGTTGCGGCCTTTGGGCAGGGGCTGGGTGATGAGGCCGAGGGCGGTGTCGAGCAGCTCCATGGTCGAGTCCACCCGGAGCACGCCCGCCTTCTTGAAGGCCGCGTCATAGACCAGGTCGGAGCCGGACATGGCGCCGGAGTGCGACGAGATGGCGCGCGCCGCGGCGGCGGTCCGGCCGGGCTTGAGCGCCAGCACCGGTTTCCGGACCGTGACGCGCCTCACCTTCTCCACGAAGCGCTGGCCGTCGGCGAGGCCCTCGATGTAAACCATGATCACCTTGACCTCGTCGTCATGGGAGAAGTACTCGACGTAGTCCTCGATCGGGATGTCCGCCGCGCAGCCGCAGCTCACGTAGTGTTGGAAGCCGATGCCGCGCGTGACCGCGTCCACCACGAGAGCCCCGCCCACGTTGCCGCCCTGCGACACCAGCGCCAGCGGGCCCGCCATGATCGGCAGCGGGAACATGAAGGCGGACAGGTCAGCGGCCGCGCTCCACATGCCCATGCAGTTGGGGCCGACCACGCGGATGCCGCCGCTCCGGGCAATCGCCATCACCTCGTCCTGCAAGGCCTTGCCGGCGGGACCGGTCTCGGCAAAGCCCGCGGTGATGATCACGCCGGCCTTCACGCCTTTTTTCACGCAGTCCTTCATCACCGGCGCCACTTGGCCGGCGGGGACCACGATCACGGCGAGGTCCACCGGGCCGGGCACCTCGGTGATCCGGGCGTAGGCCGGGTGGCCCTGGACCTCCCGGTCGCGGCCGTTCACCGGATAAAGCGGGCCCTGATAGCGCCCTTTAAGGCTCGCAAAGGTGGAGAAGCCCCACTTGGTCAGGTTGTTGGTGGCGCCCACCACGGCCACGGAGCGGGGCCGGAAGAGGGGTTCGAGCTCACTGACGATCCTGGGCGTTGCCATCGGGCCTCCTGAATTTCCGGATGCGGGCTCGGACCGGGTCCGGCGCGCCTTGCCAAGTATTCCCCCTTTTAAACGCGCAAGTCAAGGGCCGGAACCGGTCCGGGGCCGCCGCTGTCAAAATTGACGGAAAGTACTTTTAGCTATAAAGTAGAGAAAAAGGAGGAGACGTCATGGAGCGCGAACAGGTGGAGAAGGACCTTCAATTCATCAAGCAGACCATGGAGGCGTCCACGCGCTACACCAACCTGCCGCCGCTGGGGTATCTGCTGGCCGGCGTGTGCGGGCTGGCCGGGCCGGGGCTCACCTGGCTGATCATCGGCGCGGACAAGGCGGCGGACCCGCGTCTGTTCACGGGGTGGGACGTGGCGCTGCTGGCCGTGCTGTGGATCCTGATCCTGGCCGCGGCCGCCGGGGGGAGCGTGTATTTATCTCTCGCCCGGGCCGAAAAGCTTGGCGTCAGCGCCTTGACGCCCCCGGCCCGCCGCATGTTCAGCTCGCAGTTCCCGCTGCTCGGAGCTGTCGGAGTGCTGACGCTCGGGTTGTTCGCCACGCGCGACTTCGGCCTGATCCCCGCTTTGTGGCTCCTCTCCTACGGCCTCGTGCTCTTCGGGTTCCATTACTACACCGGCAAGGACCATCTGCTTCAGTCGTTGATCTTCCTGGCCCTCGGCGCCGTCGCCGCCTTCTCCTCCGGCCGCACCGCGCTCGTCCTGATGGCGCTCGGTTTCGGCGCCGTGAACCTCGCCTTCGGCGTCAAGAACCTGATCGCGGACAAGGAGCTGACATGAACCCGGACCGGCTCAGCAAGGTGATCCACGAGCGGGCGCGGCTCGCCATCATGTCCGCCCTGGCCGCGCGCGGCAGGCTCACCTTCGCGGAACTGAAGGAGATCCTGGATCTCACCGACGGCAACCTCTCCGTGCACGCGGCCATGCTCGAGGAGCACGGGCTGATCAAGGTCAAGAAGGAATTCGCGGGCAAGAAGCCGCGCACCACCTTTGCCATCACGGAAAAGGGGCGCAGGGAATTCGAGCGCTACGTGGCGGAGCTGGAAAAAATTTTAGAGGGGTAGCGTTTTTTCGGAACCGGCCCTCTTTTTTTGGCATCTTACTTTATAGCACAAAGTACTTTATCATCATTTTCAGCCGGCGCCGGCCGGCCAAGGAGGAACAAGACGTGTGGATCAAGCTCATTTCGCCCCGGATGTCCCATCGTCCCATGGACACAGCATTGAAGACCAGGATGGCGCCGTCGCTGGCGCTCCTCACCCTGGGGGCGCTGACTCCGGAGGAGCACCGGGTGACGGTGGAGGATGAAAACGTGGAGCGCCTTTGCCGGGATGACCGTCCCGGCCTGGTCGGGATCACGGTGAAGGCGGACACGGCGCGGCGGTCTTACGCCATCGCGGACGCCTACCGGGCAAGAGGGGTGCCGGTGGTGCTGGGCGGGATTCATCCCACTTCCTGCCCGGAGGAAAACCTGGCGCACGCGGACGCCATCGTGATCGGGGAGGCCGAGGAGCTCTGGCCGGAGATAGTGAGGGACGCCGAGGCGGGCCGGCTCAAGAAAATCTACCGGCAGTCCGGTCCCGCCGACCTCTCCCGCGCGCCCGTCCCGCGCTGGGAGCTGATCCGGGGCAAGGACTATCTGTTCCCCAATACGCTGGTGGCCGGCCGCGGCTGTCCGTGGTCGTGCGACTTCTGCTACTCGAGCGCCGAGAACGTGGTACGCGGCCACCGCATGAAGCCGGTCAAAAACGTCCTGGCCGAGATCGAGTCGCTCGGCATCCGCCACGTCTTTTTCATTGACGACAATTTCATGGGCTCGCCGGCCAAGGCGCGGGAGCTGCTCCAGGCGATGAGGCCGCTCGGGCTCACCTGACACACGGCGGTGTCGGTGGACGTGGGCCTCCACGATGACGTCCTCGACCTGATGGCCGAGACCGGGTGCAAGAGCCTGTTCATCGGGTTCGAGAGCATCAACGACCACAACCTGGCCGGGTGCAACAAGCGGCAGAACCAGGTGGCGGAATACACGGCGACCATCAAAAAGATCCACGACCGGGGCATGATGGTGAACGCGAGCCTGGTCTTCGGCTTTGACTGGGACGGCCCCGGCGTGTTCAAGCACACCCTGGAATGGCTCGCCGCGAACAAGGTCGAGACCATGACCGCGCACATCCTGACCCCGTACCCGGGCACGAGGTTTTACGCGCAGCTCCTCAAGGAGGGCCGCATCACGGATTTCAACCTGGACCACTACAACACCTCGCGGGCGGTGTTCCGTCCGCGGGGCATGACCGCGCGCGAGCTGCAGGACGGCTATTACTGGATCTACCGCGAGCTTTACTCTTTCAGGCGCATCTGGCAGCGGCTTCCGGAGTCGCGGTCGGAGTGGGCGGCGTATTTGATGTTCAACCTGCTTTACCGGAAATTGGGTCCGGCGGTTTCGCTGCTTGGTCGGCTGGGGGTGCTGGGGCCGATGGCGCGCCTGGCCAAGGCGCTGGCGTATCCGGAGCGGGAGGAGCGGGCAATGGCTAAAGATGTGGAGTGCGGACTTCGACGAGCTCGGTTCGACTGAGTTCACCGAAGTCAGTCGAGTCGCGGCACGACGCCGCTTTCATTGGCGCCTGGGGTACAGGAGCCTATCATTTAACCGCAGAGGCGCAGAGAACGCGGAGAAAGATTTATAAAAAAATTCCTTTGCGAACTCTGCGCCTCTGCGGTTACATTAAACTCAATACTTAGCTCAGACGCGCTCGAAGATGGTCGCCGGCGCCATGGCGCCTCCGGTGCAGAGAGTTACCAGCGCGTATTTGGCCTTGCGGCGCTGGAGCTCGTGGATGGCGGTGACGGAGAGGCGGCAGCCGGAGTTGCCGACCGGGTGCCCGAGCGCCATGGCGCCGCCGTTCACGTTAAGCTTTTCCATGTCCGCCTTCAGCTCCTTGGCCCACGCCAGCGGGATGGGCGCGAAGGCCTCGTTGACCTCGAAGATGTCAATGTCGTCCATCTTGAGCCCGGCCTTTTTCAGGACCAGGGGCGTGACGAAGATGGGCCCGGTGAGCATGAGCATGGGCTCGGAGCCGATCACGGCGTTGGCCACGATGCGGGCCATCGGCTTCAAGTTATACTCCTTCACCTTTTCCCCGCTCATCAGGAGCACGGCGGAGGCGCCGTCGGTGACGGGGCTGGCGATGCCGGCGGTGATCCACTGGGAGCCGAGCGCGGGCTTCAGAGTGGCGAGCTTCTCGAGGCTGGTGTCGGGCCGGATGGTCTCGTCCTTGTCCACCACGATGTCCTTGGCTTCCTTGTCCTTGCCCTTGGTGGGCAGGATCTCGTTCTTGAAGTAGCCGTTCACGGTGGCCTGATGGGCCTTCTGGTGGCTGGACACGGCGAACTTCTCGCAGTCCAGCCGGGTGACGCCGTACTTCTCGCCGATGGCCTGCGCGGCCAGCCCCTGGTTGTAGAGCTTGCCCTGGACGCGGTCCACGTAGAACTTGCCCATGGGGTTGCCCTGGGGCCGGCCGTCGGGGAGCTTGCCGTCGCAGTCGCAGCCAATGGGGTACTTGCTCATGACCTCGCAGCCGGAGGCCATGACCACGTCCATGTTGCCGGAGGCGATCATGCCGTGGGCGAACTGGATGGCGGTAAGCGAGCTGCCGCACTGGCGGTTCACCGACACGCCCGGGACCTGCCAGGGCCACTTGGAGGCGAGCACTCCCATGCGGCCGACGTCAAAGCCCTGCTGACCCACCTGGTAAACGCACCCCGTGATGTTGTCCTCGATAATGGCCGGATCAATCCCGACCTTCTTCACGAGTTCGTCGAGCACGAACCCCAACAGCTCCGGAGGGTTCCACAGCCGTAAGCCACCGTCCCTCTTACCCACCGGCGTCCGCACCGCGCCGACCACGAATACGTCTTTCATTTTCAAACCTCCTTTTAAATTTACCGCTCATCACGAAGCGCCAGGCCGCGTCATGATAACAACTGTTATCGGATTATAGTTTTGATTCCGAGCCGGTGTCAAGGGACAAAAATCAGGGATAATAGAGCGATCAGAAGATTGACCGCCCTCGCGTCCTTCTCTTCAGGCTGCTTCTGCGGTCGAGGGAGCGGGAGGAGGGGCCGAGGTTCTTGAAGGTGTGGCCGGTGAGGCGCTCGATGGCTTTGAGGTCGGTGTACTCGCGGCAGGTTACGAGGGACACGGCGCGGCCGGGCGCGCTGGCGCGTCCGGTTCGTCCGATGCGGTGGACGTAGTCCTCCGGGTTGTTGGGCAGGTCGTAGTTGATGACCAAAGATATGCCCTCGATGTCGAGTCCGCGCTGGGCCACGTCGGTGGCGACCATGATGCGGTAGCGTCCGGACCGGAAGCCGTCAATGGCCTTCTTGCGGTCGGGCTGGCTGCGGTCGGCGTGGATCACGCATGCGTTCTGGCGGGCGCGCTTGAGGGCGTGGTAGAGCAGGTCGGCGCGGGACTTGGTGGCGGTGAAGACCAGGATGGTCCCGGGTTCCGCGCCGACGATCTCGATAAGCTTGGCTTCTTTTTCGCCGAGGCCGACCTCGACGGCCTCCTGCACCACCTGGGACGGCGGCTTGGCCCGCTCGCCCACCAGGATGTTCACCGGGTCGGTCAAACAGAACTTGGCGAAGCGCGAGACCTCGACGGGAATGGTCGCGGAGAACATGAGCGTCTGCCTCTCTTTGGGCACGTACTTGAAGATCTCGCGCATCTGGGGCAGGAAGCCCATGTCCAACATGCGGTCGCCCTCGTCGAGCACCAGGATGCGTAGCCGGCTGAAGTCCAGGGTGCGGGAGCCGAGCAGGTCGAGCACGCGGCCCGGCGCGCCCACCACCACCTGCGGCCGCTGGCTGATCGCGTGGCGCTGTCCGGTGTAGCTCATGCCGCCATAGATCTCCGCCACGTGCAGGGGGAAGGCGGCGCCGAGCCTGCGGAACTCGTCGGCCACCTGGCGGCACAGCTCGCGGGTGGGGACCAGGACCACCGCCTGGATGAACGGCGCCTCGTAATCCAGCAGGTCCAGGATGGGCAGCGCGAACGCCGCCGTCTTGCCCGAGCCGGTCTCGGAGCAGGCGATCACGTCGCGGCCCGCGGCCACAACCGGGACCACCTTCTCCTGCACCTCGGTAGGCTGGGTGAAGCCGGCGTGCGCCGCTCCTTGAGCCGCCAGACGCGACAGGCCGAGCTCCAGGAACGCCTCGCCCGGCTCCTCGTCCAGATCCATTGCCCGGATCGGGGCCGGCTGATCGGATGTTGTTAATTCTTCGTCATCGAAGCGGGGACGGCCGCTATATCCTCTTCTACGCAAGTTACACCTCTACTTCGCGCTTCCGCTCTATGCCAGCTTCCTCCGACCGCCTCGAATGAACAGGTTGGAGAGATGCGGGGGTTGAACATGGGGACCTTCATCAGGAGCGCATGTTAAAAACGGCCCTCAATTTATTTTTAGTATAGTCAATTATTTTACTTTTATCAATCGGCTGGGCCATAATAGGCGCTGGCCTCGGAAACGGAGACGCGGCGGCGCGGCCATGCGGGGTTCAAGATTTCCGGGCCGGACAGCCATGAAGCGACCGATCACCATTCCCGCTCTGATTGTATTGCTGGCATTATTTGCAGCGGCGCCGCCGGACCAGGCCGCCCCTGATCCGGCGCCTTATGAACGGATCACCGCGCGGAGCGACTGGACGGACGCGCACGGGCGCCGCCTGGCCTTCTGCATTCTGGGCCGCTCCGGGGAGGACCGCGGACGGACGCTTGCCGTGTATGAGATGACCGCGGGCGGCTGGTCGCGGCGGTTTTTGGACCTCGACCGCGGCTTCCATCCCTATTGCATCATGACGGCGGAGCTGGACGGCGACGCGCTTCCCGAGGTCGCGGTGGGTGCATACAAGTCCACTCGCTTTGACCCGAAGCCGGGAAACCGGTTGTTCATCTTTGACTGGACCGGCGACGCCCTTTTCGCCAAGTGGCTGGGCTCGCGGCTGGGGCTCCCATTCGAGCGCTTCGCCTTCTGGCGCGGCGATGACGGGATTGACCGGCTGCTCGCGGTCGAGCACTCCGGCTCAGCCCGCCTGGTCCTGCGCCAGTATCACTGGGACGGGTTCGGGTTCTCCCACGACCGCGACTGGATCAGGGTGAGCAATCCCGCGGATTACGAAAAAGCCCGGGACCAGCTTTATGAGAAAATGCAAGAGCTGCAAGACAAAGGAGTGGGACCATGACGAGAAAAATTGCGGCGGCAGTGGCGGTGATGCTGACGCTCGCGGGCCTGGCGGTCGCGGCCGGGGCACGGGAGGCCATCAACCCCGACAAGATCAATCTGGGCATGGACATCGGGAAGCTCAACGTGGAGCAGCTAAGGCTTTACCGGAACGCCGTGTATGCCCGGCACTGCTATTATTTCAAGGACGCCATGCTGCGGTCCGAGTTCCACGCTTACCAGGACAAAAAGTGCGGCGAGGAGATGTACTGGGACGAGCCCAAGCCCTTTGACGCGGGCCGGCTCACGGCGCCGGAGAAGGATTTTATGGCGCGGCTGGGCAAAAGGGAGGCTGAGCTCAAGGCCGGGCAGGTGAAGGTGGTTGACGGCAAGCCGGTGTACGCGAAGCGGGCCATCGTGAACGGCTCGCAGTTCGCGGACATGCCGAAGCCGGTGAAGGAGCGGCTGCTCAAGGACGGCTTTGTGGTGGTCCCCGGCAAGAGCATCCAGCTCTTTCACGTGTACGAGGAGAACGATTACCGATCGGTGCCCAACTTCATCACCACCGACAGCGTGCTCCAGCTCTACCACCTCTACTTCGACTTCACGCTGCGCGAGCTCGAGGAACAGAAGCTCCTGCCCGCGGCGCGCGAGCTCGCGACCGGCATGGCCGCGAAGCTGAACGCGCTCGATGAAACCGCGAAGGACCCGGGACTCCAGAAGGGCCTCCGGATCGCCATCCTCTACTTCGCGGTTGCGGAGGACCTGGCAAGCGAAGAACCGGTGGAGAAGAAAGCGGGAGCGGGCGCGGAGACATATGAGTACGACGTGGAGATCAAGCCGGTGGAGGCGGCGAGCGCGGCGGACTTCGACCGGCCGCCCCCAACGTGGCTGAAGCCCGAATGGAAGGGTGATTTCCTGGCGCAGCGCAAGCTCATCCTGAAGGCGGCGGAGACCGAGAAAGGCCCGGTCATGGGCACGGTGGACTACACCATGTTCAAGCCGCGCGGCCATTACACCAGGAGCGCAAAGCTCATCGCCTACTTCCGCACCATGATGTGGCTTGGCCTGCCCGGGTTCATTCTCGACGAAGAGGTCATGCCGATCGAGGCCGCGCTGGCCACTGTCTACGAGCTCACCCACAGCCCCGAGCTCATGGCCAAGTATGACCTCATCTACGAGCCCACCAATTTCTACGTGGGCCCCACCGACGACATCACGCCCGAGTTGGTGCGTAAGGTCGCGGACGAGATCTGCGGCCAAGACGCTACTCTCGAGCAATGGATCGGCAAAAAGGAGGAGATCAGGAAGGAGTTGATCAAACGCAATCCCGCCCGCATCGTGCAACAGTATCCGGACGACCGCGGCAAACCCCAGGCCCGGTTCATGGGCATGCGCTACATCCCGGACTCGGAAATCCTGCAGCGGCTCACCAACCGCAAGCTGCGGCCCTTCCCCACGGGCCTCGACCTCTTCGGCGTCATGGGCGTGCCCGCGGCGCTGCAAGTCCTCAAGGCCGCCGAGAACCGCTGGCCCGGGTACTGGCCGGAGATGGATAAGCTGCAGGCCGAGTTCAAGGATTTGAAGCCGGCCTCCGGGGAAATGAATTTATATTGGCGCTGGATCCGGCTGCTCAAGACCCTGAACCAGCCCGCGCCGGACGGCGCCGCGCCGTTCATGCGGACCAAGCCGTGGGAGTTCAAGAACCTGAACGCCTCGCTCGCGAGCTGGTCCGAGCTCCGGCACGACACCATCCTCTACGCCAAGCCCTCGGGCGCCGAGTGCGGCGGCGACGAGATGCCCGCGCGCACGGTGGGCTACGTGGAGGCCCGGCCCGACTTTTTTCGTGAGCTCGCGGAGCTGCAGATCTACACCACCTCCGAGCTCAAGAAGCAGGGCCTGCTCACGGAGCGGCTCACGGAAGTGGGCGGCCGGCTCGCGGAGATGTTCTCTTTCCTGGAGCGGGTGAGCGGGGACGAGGTCGCGAGCAAGAAGCAGAGCGACGAGGACTATGAGGCCATCCGGATCATGGGCAGCCAGATGGAGTACCTGACGGTCCAGATTCTAGCGAGCGGCGGCTCGGAGTGGGTGGAGGTCGCGGGGCCGGACAAGTACGTGGCGGTGGTGGCCGACGTGCACACCGCTGACCCGTTCGTCCTGGAAGAGGCCGTGGGCTACGCCGACGAAATTTACGCGCTGGTCGAGATCGAGGGATACCTCTACATCACGCGCGGCCCCGTGTTCAGCTATTACGAGTTTCAATGGCCGGCCACTGACCGGCTCACCGACGAGCAATGGCAGAAAATACTGAACGAGGGGAAAGCGCCGCCGCGTCCATCATGGAGCACGGAGTTCATGGTGAATGAGCCCGCGGGCACACCCTCCGGCCGCGAGTCGTATTCATCGGGGTGCTGATGAGGCGCGGGCTGATCGTCGGCTTGGCCGTGCTCATCGCCGCGCTGGCCGGCCGGGGCGAGATGGAGAAGAAGCCGGCGGTCCTGATCGCCGGCGGCGACTTGATGTTCGACCGCGGCGTTAAAGAGCGGATGGAAAAGGGCGGCGGTCCCGATGAGGTCCTCGCCGGCATCGCTCCGCTGCTGCGCGGCGCTGACGTCGCGATAGCCAACCTGGAATGTCCGCTCACGGCGCGCGCGGTCCCCGTGCTCAAGCGCTACAGCTTCCGCAGCGATCCCGGCGACGCGGCCGCGCTGAAGAAGGCCGGGTTCACCGCCCTGAATCTCGCCAACAACCATACGAGCGATTACGGCCGGGCCGGGCTCATGGACACGGCGCGCTTCCTGGAAAAGGAAGGGATTCTCGTGGTGGGCGCAGGTGAAAACCAGGAGCAGGCGGCCCGCGCGCGCTACGTCAAAGTCGGCGGGACCACTATCGCCCTGCTCGGCTTCGTGGACATGCCGCTCGAGGGGCTGATGCCCATGCCCGATCTTCCCGGCCCGGCCATGGCGAACCTCGAGCGCGTCACCGCGGCCATCCAGGAGGCCCGGGCCCGCGCGGACGCGGTGGTGGTCACTGTCCACTGGGGCGCCGAGTACCAGCGCCGCCCCACGCCCCGCCAGCGCGCGCTGGCCGCGGCCATGGCGCGGGCCGGCGCGGACCTGATCGTCGGCCACCACCCGCACGTGATCCAGACGATCGAGATGATCGGCGACACCGCGGTCTTCTATAGCGTGGGCAACCTGGTCTTTGACCAGACGCGGCCGGACTGCACCGAAGCGCTGCTGGTGATGATGAGCCTGACGGAAGGAGGGGACCGGACGATCGGGGCGGTCCCCATCCGTATCGTGGCCTGCCGGCCGCGCCCGGCGGTCGTGGAAGAAGCCCGGGAGATCATGGATCACGTTGCGGAGTTCTCGCCCACCGTGCGGCTTCAGCCCGGGAGCCATGGCTGGCGCGTCCTGCCCGGCCCGGCGCGGCCATGACCGCTAGGCGCGGGCGGTTGCAAAAACCGGTGATCTCGAAGATTATGGCCGCGGGAAGTGGGATACGGATGAGGGCCGGGAAATACTTTTCAGCGAAGCTCGGGCTGGCGCTCACCCTCGCCGTTCTTCCCGTTGCGCTGATCGGCGCGGACATGAAGGACATGAAAAAAACCGGGACCACATCGCCCGCTGGCTTCACGCCCGCCGACGTGGCGCGGGAGGCCGTGATCATTGACCTGCACTCGGACGCCCTGGACCAGATGTACTGGGCGGGGCAGGACGTGGCGCTGTTCGGCGGGAACAAGCTGCAGAGCGGGCTCCCCGCGCTCAAGCGCGGCGGGATCAAGGCGCAGTTCTTCGCGGTGTGGGAGAAGCCCAAGCAAAAGAAGCGCTACGCCGACGAGCTGGTCGCGCTGTTCTACAAGATGCTCGACACCTATTCCTCCGACCTCGCGTTCGCCGGGAGCGTCGCGGACCTGGAGCGCAACCTGGCCGCCGGCAAGATTTCCGCCTTCCTCGCCATCGAGGGCGGCGAGGCCATCGGCGGCGACCTGTCCCGGCTCGATTACTTTTACGGCAAGGGCGTGCGCTACATGACCCTCACCTGGAACCACACGAACCTGATCGCGGACTCGGCCAAGGAGGCGAAGAGGACCGGGGGCGGGCTCACTCCGTTCGGGCGCAAGGTGGTGGCGCGGATGAACGAGCTGGGGATGATGGTGGACGTGTCGCACGCGTCGGACCAGGCGGTGCGCGACGTGCTGGCCGTGGGCCGCGCTCCGGTGATCGCGAGCCACTCGGACTGCTGGGCCCTGAAGAAGCACCCGCGCAATTTAAAGGACGAGCTCATCCGGGGCATCTGCCAAAGCGGCGGCGTGATCGGGGCGAACTATCACCGGACGTTCCTGGTCACGGGCCGGCCGGCGCGGGCCGGCGACGTGGCCGACCAGATTGACCATATCGTTGCGGTCGGCGGCATCGGCTGCGCGGCGCTGGGCTCCGACTTTGACGGCGGCATCTTCCCGCCCCAGGACCTCGCGAACGCGGGAGAGCTCGAAAACCTGACGGCCGAGCTGATCCGGCGCGGCTACACGCGGGCGGACATCGAGAAGATTTACGGCGGGAACGTGATGCGGGTGATGGAAGCGGTCATGGGGAAAGACCGGTGATGGTGGCGCGGGCCTCCGGCCTGCATTGGGCTTAAGATGCAGGCGAGACGCCCGCACCACAATTTGCTGAGCTATGCCCTACCATTTCTGGTCCACCCATTCGAACAGGCCGAACATGTCGGCGATCTCGACCACTTCTCCCGAGTCCAGGGTGACGGTCCCGGAATAGAGGCCCAGGTCGGAACGGCCGATGGAGTAGGCCACCCCCAGATTGAGTTTGAGATTGCGCACGGCTTTAGGGACCATGGAAAGGTCCACCCTCCCCTCATCGCTGAGCACGCGCCAGGGATCGTCGGGTCCGGCGGGCGCCACGCACTTCACCTTCCCGATCTTGTGCAGCCTTCCATCGTAGAACACGGCGTTCTCCGCGGTCTCGGCGGGGCTGTTGCCATGGCCCAGGTTCCAGCCCACGGGCCTGCCCTTGACGTCCCTTCCCGAAGCCACGGCCCAGTACCAGAAGAGCCGGGGCGGGAAGTAGCCCCTCCCGAAGTCAAGCATGCCGAAGGAGTCAACCGGATCGAGGTCATAGGTGCGGCCGCCGAGCCTCACCGACCCGCTTGCCTCCATGCAGTTAATCTTATGGCCGTAGTGGCAGCGGCGGGGGCTGGTGGGATGGACCCCGCAGATGGACTCGTGCGCGGCGGGCAGGCGCATCTCGATACGCGCGTCGAGATTTTTCCCCGCGAAAGCCGGCCAGGAAACACGCGCCGAGCGCCGCTCGCCCTCCACCTCGAACCGCGCGCTGGTCCCGCGGCTTTGATATTCAGTGCGGCCCGTGGTGGAGTCCCGCATCATCTTCGGCCCCGGCCGGGGCGGGCTGATGTGGATGTCTTCCGATCCCTGGCCCGACGCGCGGTCAAATACGTAGGCGCTGCAAAAAGCCCCATAGCCGATCCAGGCCACCAGGAAGCTCAGATAACACTCCGGCGTCACCAGGTGGTACATGTCCCACTTTTTCATGCGGAAGCGCTGAAACCAGGGGATGGCGTAAAAGCGCGCGTGCTCGAAGTTCAGATCGAGGTAGGGTCGGCGCGACCAGGAGCATTGCGAGGACCCGTCGGGGAGGATGATCGGGCCCGGGGCCGTGATCTCCACCAGTTCCGGGCAGTAATACTTGTATGAAGGGTCGAGCTCCGGGATTCCGCGCGCCGCGGAAGCGGCGCCGGGAATGTGCGCTATCGCTCCGGCGGCCGCCGCGAGGCCGGAAGATTTCAGCAGCTCGCGCCGGGAAGGCCCGCGCCGCGCCGCGCCCGGGCTCAGGCCCGAAGACTTGGCGTACGGCCTCCGATCATAATCATCCACCTGGGTCTCCTCCCGTTTTTCCTATTCCCGCCGGTCGTGACGCCGGCCCGCGATGATTCATCATTCTGGACCAATCCCCGATAAAGCGCAATGCACAAGGCTTGCATCGGCGGGCGCCGGGAATTATCATTATTTCTTATGAAGCGTTTGCAAGCGGGGGCGGGCGCGGCGGCGCTGGCGCTGGTTCTGGGGGCCCTTGCCGCGCGGGCGGACTACGTGGGGCAGTACGGGGCATCGCTGTGCTCGGACTCGGCGCGGTATTATTGCGTGACCGCGGGGAAGAAGGCGGTGGAGAGGGAGGTCCGGAGCGGGCAGGGTACGAGGAAGGTGCGGGCGCTGTCGGACCCGACGTGGGAGGACATTTTTCCGGACCCGGTGGAGCGGGAGATCGTGATGAAGTTGAACCGGCTCAATTACCCGCTGAAGGCGGGTTACAAGATCGCGGTGCCCAAGGATCTCGCGGGCAAGAGCCTGATGGACTTCTCGCCGTTTCCGAAAAAGATCGCGGCCCGCGGTGAAAAGCTGATCATTTTTGACCCGGCGCTGCTGGCCTTCGCGGCGTACGACGCGGAGGGGACGCTCCGGCGGTGGGGCCCGGCGGTGGGCGGCCGCGCCGGGCTGGAAACCAGGGCGGGCCAATACCGGATCACGGGCAAGGGCGGGCCGGACTGCCGCTCGCGCGTTTACCCCCGGGGCTGCCGCGGGCGGGGATGCTCTCCCATGCCGTATTGCATGAACTTCAACCAGGGCGCGGCGTTCCACGGCGGCCCGCTGCCCGGCCGGCGGGAGAGTCACGGCTGCGTCAGATTGTTTGATGACGACGCGAAGTGGCTGAACCTGGAGTTCGCTGAGGTCGGGGTGAAGGTTGAGATCCGGCCGTATCCGTGAGCTTAGGGCTTGAGGCCTGAGGCTTGGGGCTTGAGGCGTGAGGCGGTATTGAGGCATTTCCTCACGCCTCAGGCCCCAAGCCTCAAGCCTTTCTTGTCTTTGATCAGATTCGCGGCGGCTAGTCCGTTCCGGCGGAGACCCTCTCGATGAGCGATGGGATGTCGTCGGTGTATTTCCTGATTTCGGGCATGTCTCCGAACTCGATGGCCCGGCGGGCGTAGTCCCCGACCTTCTTGGCCTCCTTGGCCAGTTCCTTCTGCATCTTCTTGCCCTTGGCCTGGACGGCGCGGTCGAGCTTGGTGATGAGGGTCTCGAGCTTCTGGCAGGCGCCCTCGATCTGCTCGCGCGATTTCACCTCCACCTCGTAGTTCTTGGAGGCGTCCACCATCCACTGGACTTCCTGCTCGGTGAGCCCGGAGCTGGCGGTGACGGTGATGGACTGCTCGAGCCCGGTCTCCAGGTCCTTGGCCGAGACGGAGACGATGCCGTCGGCGTCAATGTCAAAGGTGACCTCGACCTCGGGCTCGCCGCGCTTGGCGGGGCGGATTCCGGTGAGCATGAACTCGCCCAACAGCTCGTTCTCGGCGGCGCGCTCCGACTCTCCCTGCAGCACCAGGATTTTGACGGAGGTCTGGTTGTCGGCGGCGGTGGTGAAGATGTGGGAGGCGTGGGTGGGGATGGTGGTGTTGCGCTCGATGACCCTGGTGAAGAAGCCCCCGAAGGTGGCGATGCCCAGGCTCATGGGCGTAACGTCGAGCAGGAGCAGCTCGTCTTTCTCTTCTTCTCCTTCCACGGCCAGCCCGGCTTGGCCCAGGACCATGCCCTGGATGGATGCGCCCATGGCTACGACCTCGTCGGGGTGGACTCCCTTGCGGGGCGCCTTGCCGAAGAACTCCTGGACCCGCTTGGCCACCAGCGGCATACGGGTCTGTCCGCCCACCAGGATGACCTCGTCAATGTCGCTCTTGGTGAAGGACGCGGCTTCGAGGGTCTTCTTGCAGATTTGGATGGTGCGCTCGACCAGGTCTCCGGCGAGCTCCTCCAGTTTCTGGCGGGTGAGGACGAGGTTGAGGTGGAGCGGGCCGTCCTCGCCCATGGCGATGAAGGGGAGATTGATCTCGCTCTGGGCGACCTCGGAGAGTTCCATCTTGGCCTTCTCGGCCACGTCCTTGAGCCGCTGCAGCGCCATTTTGTCGCGGCGGAGGTTGACGCTGGTGCTTTGCTGGAAGGACTCGGCGAGGAAGTCAATGATGCGGTCGTCGAAGTCGTCGCCGCCCAGGTAGGTGTCCCCGGCGGTGGAGATGACCTCGAAGACGCCCTCGGAGATTTCGAGGACGGAGATGTCGAAGGTGCCGCCGCCGAGGTCATAGATGGCGACGGTCTGGTCGAGCTTCTTGCCGAAGCCGTAGGCGAGGGCGGCGGCGGTGGGCTCGTTGATGATGCGGAGCACGTCGAGTCCGGCGATTCTTCCGGCGTCCTTGGTGGCCTGGCGCTGGTTGTCGTTGAAATAGGCGGGGACGGTGATGACGGCTTCCTTGACCGGCTCGCCGAGCTGCTCTTCGGCGACGCGGCGCATTTCCTGGAGCACCATGGCGCCGATCTCGGAGAGGCTCAGGTCCTGGCCCTGGACGGAGATGCGGATGTCGAGGTGCGGCCCCTCGACGATCTCATAGGGATAGGAGGCGATGGCCTTCTTGACCTCCGGGGAGTCGTGCTTGCGGCCGATCAGGCGTTTGGTGCCGTAGACGGTGTTCTTGGGGTTGGTGAGCATCTGGCGCTTGGCGAGGTGTCCGATCAACCTGCGGCCGCCTTCCTCGAAGGCCACCATGGAGGGCGTGGTCTTGTAGCCTCCGCGGTTGGGAATGACCTTGGGCTGCCCGTTCTCCACCACCGCCACGCACGAATTCGTGGTCCCCAGGTCTATGCCGATTACCTTTCCCATTCTTCTCCTCCTAGCCGCGCTTGAGGGCTTTGATTTCCTTGGCCGCCAGCTTGTTTTTGGGTTCTATCTTGAGTACTTTCTCAAGCTGCACGATGGCGGCCGCCTTCTGGTTCAGACCTTTATACGCCCTGGCCAGCGTCATGTGATAGTCCACTATTCCCGGCTCCATTTCAATGGCCTTCAATACAAGTCCGCGGGCGCGCTCGAAATTGTTGTCCAGCTCCATGACCAGCTCGGCGAGGCGCTGGAGCAGCTTGGCGTTTTCAAAGCCGGCGCGCAAGGCCTCCTTGTAATGCATGGCCGCGGACCGCAGATCGCCCTCGGCCTGCGCGTCCAGGCCGCGCTTGAATTCCTGCTCCCCTTTTTGGGCCCCTTCCCGCTTTTCCAGCTCGGCCAGGGCCTCCTTGTATTTGGGGTTGCCCCGGGAGTACTCGAGCGCGAGCTTTAAGTTGATCTTGGCCGCGTTCAAGTTGCGGCGCTCCTTCTCGATCATGGCGCCCTTGTAAAATTTTTCCGCCTGGTCGAGGTAAGCCCCCTGGCTCTCCTGTTTCGCCTTCTCCATTTTCTGGAGCAGGGCGGAGACCGGCTTGGACGCTTCGCCGAAGCCCAGCTTGAGCATCGGGCCCTTGGGCTTGGCCGGCTCCTCCACCCTCTTCGGCGCCCGGGTCTTCTCCTCCACCGGCCTGGCCTTGGACACTCTGATCCGCTTCCAGGGCGAGGGCTCGCCCTTGACCGACCGCGACCGCGCCTTCAACGGAGCGGCCTCGATCACCTCTTCCTCCGGCTCCTCCTCCACCACGCCCAGCGAGGCGTCATAGGCCTTCCGGGCCTCCTCGTCGCTAAGCGCGCGGTAGCCCTTGTTGGCCTGCTTGAAAATCTCCTGCAGCTTGCGCCGGAACTCGCGGTCGGCCTTGCGGTAGAACCGGTCCGGGTGGAAGGACTTGGTCGCCTTTAAATAGGCCTTCTTGACCTGCTGCTGGTCGGCCTTGCCGCTGATCCCGAGCAGATCATAATAACTCAGGTGCTCGAGGTTTTCAAAGATGGCCTCGATCACCGGGACCAGTTGTTCCCCCTTGGGCCGCTCCTTACGGATGATCTTTTTCAGCTCGGACAAAGTAAAGACCCTGGCCGCCGGGGCGGATGCGGGGTCCGGCTCCACGGCGTCGGCGGCCGGAGCTGTGTCTTCGCGGGGCGCGGCGCATTCGTGATCGTGAAAGGAGATGATGCCCTTTTTACGGAGCGATGCGAGCAGCGCCAGGGTTTTCTGTTTCCCCAGTCCGGTTTGCGAGCACAAGGCCTCGACGGTTAAGGTGCCGTGGAGCCGGGAGATAAGGAAGCCCTCCTCCGGCGTCACGTTTTGGGCGAGGAGGTCGTCGCCCTCGCACACCAGGGGCACGGCGTTCGGGGGCAGGGAGAATTTATCGGCACTGTTATTCATGGTCCCGGTCCGAGTATCAATAGTTCGAGCACGGCCTTCTGGACGTGGAGGCGGTTTTCCGCCTGGTCGAAAACGATCGAGCTCTTTCCCTCGATCACCTCGTCGGTTATCTCCTGGCCGCGGTGCGCGGGCAGGCAATGGAGCACGCGGGCGCCGGGCGCGGCGCGCGTGAGCAGCGCCGTGTTGATCTGATACTTTTTGAAGGCCCGGAGCCGCTTGGCCTTTTCCTTTTCCTGTCCCATGCTGACCCAGACGTCGGTGTAGAGCACGTCCGCGCCCTTGCCGGCCGCGGCGGGGTCGCGCACTATTTTTGCGTTCGCGCCGGCGGCCCGGGCCTTTTGCAGGACTTTGGGGTCAGGATCGTATCCTGGCGGGCAGGCCAGACAAAGCTCGAACCCGAAAATGGCGGATGCGTTGATCCAGGAGTTGGCCATGTTGTTGCCGTCGCCGATGAATGCCAGCTTGATGCGGTCCAGGTCCATTCCGGCCTCCCGGATGGTGAACAGGTCCGCCAGCACCTGGCAGGGGTGCAGGAGGTCGGTGAGCCCGTTGATCACCGGCACGCTCGACCAGCTCGCGAACTCGACCACGTCCCGGTGCCGGTTGGCCCGGATCACCACCGCGTCAACGTAGCGCGACAGCACCCGCGCCGAGTCCTTGATCGGCTCGCCCCGCGCGAGCTGCAGCTCCCGGCCCGGCAAAAACACCTCCTTGGCCCCGAGTTGCGCGATCCCCACCTGGAAGCTCACCCGCGTCCGGGTGGAAGCCTTCTCGAAAATCATGGCCACGCTCTTGCCCGCGAGGCTCGGCCGCGTCCGGCCGCTTTTCAGCTCGGCCTTGAGCGCTTGGCCGCGATCGAGAATCCGCCCGACCTCCTCCCGGGTAAAGTCGTCCAGGCCTATTAAATGCTTTCCCTTCAACACCGTATCCTCAAAAAACGCCATGCCGGCGCCCGCGCCAGGGCATGGAAAATTCCAATAAAAAATCACTCTTGTCCAAAATAGGCCGTAAGAAAACCGCCAAGACGCCAAGAGCGCCAAGGTTCGCCAAGTAAAACCGGATGTTTCTTGGCGGCAAGTCTCGGAAAAAGCCGCATCGCCTTGACTCCAACCTGCTTGGCGGACCTGCTAACGGGAACGCCAAGAAAGATTAAACTGCCGGGAGGCCGGCTTGA
>DATKZS010000039.1:0-12576 GCA_035527835.1 bacterium | reverse complement strand
ATTTTTAAACACGATTTTAAGAGAGCTTGGGTGCGAATGTTTCTTGCTTGGCGCTCCCGTCGGCCGGTCCGCCAAGCCGGTTGGGGCCGACGCTCCGGAGCCGTTCTTTGCTGGGCCGCAAAGGAACATCATGATTTACTTGGCGATCCTTGGCGCTCTTGGCGTCCTGGCGGTTTTCTTACGGCCTATTTTGGACAAGAGTGACCCCGCCTGATGATGATCCACTCTCGAATGCAGAGAACCATAATTCTTTCAACGGCTGTGGTTTCCCGAATCTCTCCATTGAAGAAAAACCGAAAAAGGCTTAGACTCACCGCAGAGAGGTGTTACGCATGAACGATGTAAAGCCGGCGGCCGGGACGGATTTCATCCGGGCCATGATTGTCGAGGACCTGCGGACCAACAAGTACGGCGGCCGCGTGGTGACGCGCTTCCCGCCCGAGCCCAACGGCTACCTGCACATCGGCCACGCCAAGAGCATCTGCCTGAACTTCGGGATCGCCCAGGCGAACAACGGCGTCTGCCACCTGCGCTTCGACGACACCAACCCGATCAAGGAGGAGCAGGAGTACATTGACTCGATCATGGACAACGTGCGCTGGCTGGGCTTTGACTGGGGCGAACACCTCTACCACGCCTCCGACTACTTCGGCCAGCTCTACGAATGGGCGGTAAAGCTGATCCAGGACGGCAAGGCCTACGTGGACGACCTGACCGCCGACCAGATCCGCGAGTATCGCGGCACCCTGAAGGAGCCGGGCAAGGAGAGCCCGTACCGCGACCGGACGCCTTCCGAGAACCTGGACCTGTTCGAGCGCATGAGGGCGGGAGAGTTCGAGGAAGGCTCGCGCGTGCTCCGCGCCAAGATTGACATGTCGTCCCCGAACCTCAACCTGCGCGACCCCGTGATGTACCGCATTCTCAAGGCCACCCATCCGCACACCGGCGACAAGTGGTGCATCTACCCGATGTACGACTGGGCCCACGGCCAGTCCGACTCCATCGAGAAGATCACGCACTCCATCTGCACCCTCGAGTTCGAGGACCACCGCCCGCTTTACGACTGGTTCGTCGAGCAGCTCGGCATCTATCACCCGCAGCAGATCGAGTTCGCGCGCCTGAACGTCACCTACACCGTGCTCAGCAAAAGAAAGCTCATTGACCTGGTGCGCCTGGGCCGCGTGAGCGGCTGGGACGACCCGCGCATGCCCACCATCTCGGGGCTCCGCCGCCGCGGCTACACCCCGGAGGCCATCCGCGCCTTCGCCGCCCGCATCGGCGTGTCCAAGGCCGACAGCACCGTGGACGTGGCGCTCCTCGAACACTGCCTCAGAGAGGACTTGAATCAGCGCTCGCCCCGGGTGATGGCGGTGCTCGACCCGCTCAAGGTGGTGATCGAGAACTATCCCGAGAGCAAGACCGAGGAGTTCGAGGCCGTGAACAACCCGGAGGACCCGACGATGGGCACGCGCAAGGTGCCGTTCTCGCGGGAGCTGTTCATCGAGCGGGAGGACTTCATGGAGGACCCGCCGAAAAAGTTCTACCGCCTGGCCCCGGGCCGCGAGGTCAGGCTGCGCTACGGCTACTTCATCAAGTGCACGGGCGTGAAAAAGGACCCGAACACCGGCGAGGTTGTCGAGCTCGCCTGCACTTACGATCCCGCGACGCGCGGCGGTGACGCCCCGGACGGCCGCAAGGTCAAGGCCACCCTGCACTGGGTCTCAGCGCCGCACTCGATTCCCGCGGAGGTCCGGCTCTACGGACACCTCTTCACCAAGGAGGACCCGAACCGGGTGGAGCAAGGCAAGGAGTGGACCGACAACATCAACCCGCGCTCCCTCACCGTCCTCTCCTCCTGCCGCCTCGAGCCCGGCCTGGCGTCGGCCAAGCCCGGTGACCGCTTCCAGTTCGAGCGCAAGGGCTACTTCTGCGTTGACCCCGACTCCGGGCCGGACAAGCTCGTGTTCAACCGCACCGTTACGCTCAAGGACGAGTGGGCCAGGATCGCCGGCAAGGAAAAGAAGCAATAGAACATCAGCGCCGGCCGCCAAAATAAAAAAAAACCGCCTCGCGGCAGCTTCCCCTTCTTCCCTGGATTCTTGCTTCTGACTTCTTGCTTCTTCCCTTTTTCCTTTTTACTTTTTCCTTTTTTCTGGCGCTCCCAAGGGGAATCGAACCCCTGCTTTCGGATTGAGAGCCCGACGTCCTAACCCCTAGACGATGGGAGCGTCTCTTGTAACGGGCGGTTGGCCCGGTATGTAGATGGCTGAGGGACTAGGAATCGAACCTAGACTGCCGGGGCCAGAACCCGGTGTCCTACCATTAGACGATCCCTCACCGTTTCCGGCCATAAATAGTAACGCATGGCCCCCGTTTTGTCAACATGCTTTGGGCCGCGGACCGCTGATTGACAGTGCTTTTCCGCCATGCTAGAGATGAGCGATGATGTTGGCTCATATCCGGCGGGGAAGTCTCCATGTCGTTTTTTAATTATTTCACGGATTCGGAGCGGGGCGCGGTGAATGACGCCGCCAATCTGAAAAACCGGGTGTTCGGGTCGTTCGGCCCGGCGCTGGCCCGTCTCCACGTTCATCCCGACGCCATCTCTTACGCGGGGCTGGCCATGCTCACCGGCGTGGTGATCTGGTTCATGGCCCACCCCTTCCGCACGGTTTTCATGCTGGTGCTCTACGTGGCGGTTGACGGGCTCGACGGGGCCTACGCGCGCTACCTCAACCGGCCGAGCCAGTCGGGGGCGTTCACGGACATCGTGGTGGACCAGCTCGGCATGGTGGTGATGGCGCTGGGGTTTATTCAATACCGCATGGTGGACGGCCAGATCGGCGCGTACTACATCATGATCTACCTCATCATGATCACCTTCAGCGTGATCCAGAACGCTCAGGGCATACCCATGCAGTACATCTTCCGCAGCAAGTACATCCTCTACGGGATCTATGCGCTGTGGGCGTTCACCCGGATCAACCTCGCGCCCGTTCTCATTCCCCTGTTCAGCATCATCATGACCGTGAGCGTGGCCCAGAGCTTTTTGCGCCTCAAGACCGGCATCTACTGGAAATACGATTTCCCGGTGCACCAGGCCCGGGACCAGGAGCTCCGGGCCCACGGCGGCAGCCCGGCCCGCTTCTGGCCGTCGCTCAACGTGATCATACCGGGAATGGTGGTCCTGCTGCTCGCCTTTATCGGGGCCTATACCCAGGTCATCTCCATGGCCGAGCGGGCGAATGTGCGGCCCCAATGGAAGGAGTCCCCCCTGCCCTTCCTGGAGGTGAAGGAGCGGCCGCGCGCGCTGACCGCCTGGAAGGACGGATGGCTCGTCACCGCCTACAACCCGTTAAACCGCTTCACCCGCGTCTATTACCTGGACCGCGGCTTGGCGCTGCGCGGCCGGTTCCGCGTGCCCTGGGCCCTGCACCGCGACCACGGCGCCTGCGCCGGCGACGGCCGCCTCTACATCGCCGACCGCTTCTCCCGCTACGTGTTCGAGATTGACGTGGACGAGAGCCTGAAGAGCGGGATTGCGGCCCTGGACCAGAGCTTTGATACCACCTTGAACGCCCCGGTGGGCTGCGCCATCGTGGAGAGCGGCGGCAAGCGCGCCATGCTGGTGTCCGAGTACATGAACCTGCACCAGACCATCCTGGTGGATTATAAAAAGGCCTTCGAGAGCGGCACGGCGCAGGGGGCGATCATGGGGTGGTACCGAAACGGCGGCTTCTCGCGCGGCATCGCCTCCGACGGACACGCCGCCTTCGAGATGAACTCGTCGCTTTGGCGCGACCTGATCTACGCCATTGACCTCGACTCCGCCCTCGACGACAATTACATCCGCACCGGGATCACCGCGAAAATCGCCGCGCCCCGCTGGAATTGCCGCGACCTCGCCGTGAGCAACGGAGTCATCGCCCTGGTGGACGGCGAGACCCGGAAGCTCTACCTTTCCGATCTGCCGCCATCACTCCAATAGGCGAAGAGTGAACGCCAAGACGCCAAGACCGCCAAGAATAATTATTATAAAAATAAATTCTTGGCGGTCTTGGCGTCTTGGCGGTTAATCTTTCTCCAAGATAGCTTCCTCTACCGGACTGATCTTGAACAGTCCCCGAAGGCGCGAGCGGAACATCAGGAGCAGGATGCCGCCGATGACCTCGATCAGGCCGGAGACGTGGAAGGCGGCGCGGAAGCCGGCCTGCTGTCCGATCAGGCCGGCGACGTTGGCGAAGAGGAAATAGGACGCGGTGTTGATGGTGAGTCCGAAGGCGAAGGCGCCTCCGACGCGGCGCTTGGGGAAGATCATGGCGGCGACGACCAGGGTGAGGAGCAGGAACACGGAGTCGCCGGCGGTGTGGAGCAGGCGGTAGGCCAGGAAGTCGAGCGCGCCGCGGGCCGACCCGGAGGCGGCCATGAAGGCGCCGGAGAGGATGAGAGCAAGTCCCATCATCAGGAGCGGCCGCTCCTCTTGGTCGTGCATGCGTCCGGTCCAGATCGTGGTCAGGGTCATCCAGACGGCGATGATCAGGAACAGGTCGCCCACCGTCTTGGTGGAAAGCCCGATGACGTCGGTCTGAAGCAGGGTATAGCCGGCCTGCTCGAACCCGGAGTGCGACGCGGTCACGAACATGATGGCGATCAGCACCCAGGTGCGCAGCCGCTTCAGGTCCTGGCCGTACTCGAGAATGGGAAAAGCGATGCCCTGGCCGCGGGGCAGAAACAGGGCGACCAGGGCCCAGCCCAGCGCGAACCCGGCCGAGGCCGGGAACAGCGCCCGCTCCACCGAGACCAACTGCATCAGGCTGCCGCAGATCCACGCGCCCGCGCCCGCGCCCATGATCCCGCCGATGGTAAAGATCGAGACCTCCGCGCCCCGCCTCTCGCCCACCTGCTTGAAAAAAAGCGAATACAGGGAAATCGAGGAAAAGGTGAAGGCGGCGCCGGCCAGCGCCATGATCAGCGCCATCTGATAGAACCCGCGGCAGATGGGCATGAGCATGCTCGCGGCCACGGCCAAGAGCGCGCCGATCAGCATGAGGGGGCGCGGGGCGACGCGGTCCGAGAGCACGCCCATGGGAAAGATCAGCACCAGGGTGGACAGGGAAAAGAGCGAGATCAGGGTGCCGATGCCGGCGTCCGACACGCCCCGCTCCTGGAAGAACACGGGCATGTAAATCATCGCCGCCCACTGGAACGCCACCATGCAAAACTGGGCCAGGGCGTAAGGCAGCGTCTTCCTGATCAGCACTCCCCTCTCCTCCCGGCGCTTATCATCACGGCAAAGCGGGGGCAATGCAAATGGAGAAGGGATTTAACCGCGGAGACGCAGAGAACGCAGAGGAATTAATTTTTTATGTTCAGTATTCCCTGGCCATGCCAGTCCCAAGATCCCGTCCGAACATTGATAATAATAAAAATTGCTCTGCGTTCTCTGCGTCTCCGCGGTTATAATAAATAATTATGGCTCAGTTGTTCTCGAAGACGTCTCTGACTTTTTGGAGGAAGGATTTTTTCTGGGGCATGATGTCAAGGCCGGAGATCTCGGCGAAATGCTTGAGCAGGTTCTCCTGCTCCTTGGTGAGCTTGGCGGGGACCTCGACAAAGGCGCGGACGTGGAGGTCGCCGTTGTGGTTGCCGTCGAGGGAGGGCATGCCCTTGCCGCGGAGGCGGAAGATCTTTCCGGACTGGGTGCCGGATGGGATCTTGATCTTGGCCGGTCCTTCCGGAGTAGGGACCTCGACCTCGTCTCCCAGCGCGGCCTGGGGGAAGCTGATGGGCAGCTCGACCAGGAGGTCGCGGCCCTCGCGGATGAAGATCGGGTGATCCTCCACCGTGACCACGATGTAGAGGTCGCCGGGGGTGCCGCCGCTCTCGCCGGCCTCGCCCTCTCCGCGGTAACGGATGCGCTGGCCGCTGTCAATTCCGGGCGGGACCTTGACGCTCAGCTTCCTCTCCTCCTCCATGAGCCCGCTGCCGCGGCACTTTTCGCAGGGGGTGATGATCACCTTGCCGGCCCCGCCGCAGCGGTGGCAGGTGCGGGAGATGGAAAAGAAGCCCTGCTGCATCCGGACCTGTCCCTGTCCGTTGCAGGCGGGGCAGACAGCGGGTGAGGTCCCGGGCTTGGAGCCGCTGCCGGAGCAGACGGAGCAGGTGACGCTGCGGGGTACATTGATGGTCTTCTCGAAGCCCCGGTAAGCTTCCATGAAGGAGATTTTGAGGTCGTAGCGCAGGTCCACTCCGCGGCGGCGGCCGGAGCCGCGGCGGGCGCCGAAGAGTCCGCCCAAGAGATCGCCGAAGACGTCGTCGAGGTTGTGGAAGTCGAAGTCGGTGAAGCCGAATCCGCCGGGGGCGTCATGGCCGTAGCGGTCGTAGCGGGCGCGCTTTTCCGGGTCGGAGACCACCTGGTAGGCCTCGGTGCATTCCTTGAACCTTTCCTCGGCGGCGGGGTCGTCGGGGTTGCGGTCGGGGTGGTGCTTGAGGGCGGCCTGGCGGTAGGCCTTTTTCACTTCCTCGGGCGATGCGTTTCTGGGCACGCCCAGCACCTCGTAATAATCTTTTTTCGCCACTTCCCGTGATGCTCCTTATCCGGTCGGATTATTCCCGGCGCGGCTCGATGCCGCAACCAAAGAATTCATTAACAAGGATATTCAGGATGTCAAGGATAAGATTTTTTATCCTGAATATCCTGCATATCCTTGTTCATTCATTCTTTCATCCGGTTGCGCATGATTTCTCTAAAGGTGCAAAGAAATTTACACATGCTCAATGTCAGCAGTACAGGGGCACAGCCAACTGTGCCCCCGTGAATGCCGCCCGCGGCGCGGACCGAAATATTTATGCGGGCCCCGGCTACTTCTTTTCCTGGCCCTCGTAATCGGCGGCGGCCTGGGAGTAAAGGGCCTCCGCCAGCTTGTGCGCGGCCTGGCTCAGGCTTTCCACGACCTTTTTCAGATCCACCGCGTCGTTGGTGCCGAGCGTCTCCTTGACCGCCTCGACGCGCTCCTGGATCAGCTTCTTGTCGGCCTCTTCGAGACGGTCGCCGAATTCCTTCAAGGAGGCCTCGGTGGTGTAGATCAGCCCTTCGCCCTGGTTCCTGAGCTCGACCAGCTCCTTCTGCTTGCGGTCCTCCTCCTCGTGCTCCCGGGCCTCATTGATCAGGCCCTCGATCTGCTCGTCGTTGAGGCCGGAGGCGGCGGTGATCTTGATGGACTGCTCCTTGCCGGTGCCGAGGTCGCGGGCGGAGACGTGGACGATGCCGTTGGTGTCAATTTCGAAGGAGACCTCGATCTGGGGCACGCCGCGGGGCGCGGGCGGGATGCCGACCAGCTCGAAGCGGCCCATGGTCTTGTTGTCCATGGCCATCTCGCGCTCGCCCTGCAGGACGTGCACGTTGACGGAGGGCTGGTCGTCCACGGCAGTGGAGAAGATCATGCTCTTCTTGGTGGGCACCGTGGTGTTCTTGGGGATGATCTTGGTGAAGATGCCGCCCTTGGTCTCGACGCCGAGGGAGAGCGGGGTCACGTCGAGGAGCAGGACGTCCTTGACGTCGCCCTTGATGATGGCGCCCTGGATGGATGCGCCGATGGCCACGATCTCGTCCGGGTTGACTCCGGTGTGCGGCTCCTTCTTGAAGATCTCGCGCACCTTCTCCAGGACTCGGGGCATGCGGGTCATGCCGCCGACCATGATGACCTTGTCCACGTCCTCCGGCTTGAGGCCGGCGTCGGCGAGGGCGGTGCGGCAGGGCGGCTCGACCTTGTCCACCAGGTCGTCCACCAGGGACTCGAACTGGGCGCGCGTGATCTTGACGTTCAGGTGCTTGGGGCCGGAGGCGTCGGCGGTGATGAAGGGCAGGTTGATGTCGGTCTCCAGGGAGGGCGAGAGCTCGCACTTGGCCTTTTCCGCGGCCTCTTTGAGGCGCTGCAGGGCCATCTTGTCGTCCATGAGGTCAATGCCGGTGGTTTCCTTGAACTGGTCAATGAGGAACTCGACGACGCGCTGGTCAAAGTCCTCGCCGCCGAGGTAAGTGTTGCCGTTGGTTGAGAGGACCTCGAACACGCCGTCGCCCAGCTCGAGGATGGAGATATCGAAGGTCCCGCCGCCCAAGTCAAAGACGGCGATTTTCTCTCCGCCGCCCTTTTCCAGTCCGTAGGAGAGGGCCGCGGCGGTGGGCTCGTTGATGATGCGGAGCACGTCGAGTCCGGCGATCTTGCCGGCGTCCTTGGTGGCCTGGCGCTGCGAGTCGTTGAAGTAGGCGGGGACCGTGATCACCGCCTCCTGGACTTCCTCGCCCAGGTAGTCCTCCGCCGTCTCCTTCATCTTCTTCATGATGATGGAGCTGATCTCCTGCGGCGAGTACTCCTTGTCCATGATCTCGACCCAGGCGTCGCCGTTCTTGGCGTTGCTCACCTTGTAGGGCAGCCGCGGCATGGCCTGCTGGATCTCCGGAGAGTCGAACTTCCTGCCGATCAGGCGCTTGACCGCGAACACGGTGTTGCTGGGGTTCGTAACCGCCTGCCGTTTGGCGATCTGGCCGACCAGCCGCTCGCCGTTTTCGGTGATGGCCACCATGCTGGGCGTGGTCCGGCTCCCCTCCGAATTGGGGATGACGACGGGCTCGCCGCCCTCCACTACCGCGACGCATGAGTTGGTTGTGCCCAGGTCTATCCCGATTACCTTTCCCATTAACCCTCTTTCCTCCCCGACTCTACCCTTTGGGTTTAAAGTCTTGCCTGCCTTACCCACCCGGCCGCCACCGGCCGCCGGTGGACCAAGACCGGGGCTGCTCAAGCCCCGTCCCCGTTCTCATCTTCCATGGCCGGCGCCGGGCCCGGCGCTGCTTGGGCTTCGGCGCAACCCCCGGCTTCATCCCGCGCCGCCTCCTCGGGCTGGTAATGGTCCGAGTGTTTGGACACCACCACCATCGCGGGCCGAAGCAGCCGGTCCTTCAACGTATATCCCTTCTGGCTCACCTGGACCACGGTATGGGGCGGGACCTTGTCGTCCTCCACCTGCATCATGGCCTGGTGGAACTCCGGATTAAAACACTCTCCCGCCGGGTCCAACGGCTTGACCCCGAACTTCTCCAGTACCGCCTGGAACTGGCGGAGGATCAGGGCCACGCCCTCCTGGACCGCGGACATGTCCGCGGCTTCGCCGGCATGGGCCAGCGCTCGCTCCAGGTTGTCCACCACCGTGAGAATCTCCTTGAGGATCGGCTCGTGGCCGTAGTTGAACCAGTCCGCCTTCTCCTTCATCACCCGCGCCTTGTAGGCCTCGAACTGCTTCTGGATGTGCTGGGCCTGGTCCCGGTTTTGCTTGATCTCCTTGATCTTCTTCTCGATCTCCTGCTCCGCGTCGCGGCATTTCTGGCGCAGTCCCAGGACCTGCATCTTGAACTCCATCTCCTTGGGCGAGGGCGGAGGAGGAGGCTCAATGGTTTGCGGGGCGCGGTTAGGGTCGAACTCTTCATCCCCCGGCTCCGGCTCGGCCGGAGCGGCGGCCGGAGCGGCGTCGCGGGCCGCGCCGCCGAAGTGGGCCTCGGCCTCCTCGAGCGCCTGTTTCAACTCGTCCGAAATTTCGAGGTCGCGCTCTTCCGGCGTTCCCTGGCCGCCGGCGGCCTGTTCGCCGCTGCCCGAGGGGGGTGATTCAGCGGCGACGGCTTCGTCCCGTCCCTCTTCCGTTTTCGGCCCGCCGCTGTTGTTGTCGTCTTCCGCCATCAATACACCCTTCCTGGTCCACGTCCGCCCGCGCCGCGGGGGACCCGCGTCAGTGCTGAAACTCGCGCCGCGCGAGCCATTCCGACATCATCTCGGACGCGTGGTGAATGAGCGGGATCAGCCGCGCGTAGTCCATGCGGGTGGGCCCGATCACCCCGAGGGTGCCGGCATTGATCCCTCCGCGGCCGTAAGCACCCGCGATCACGGAGCACGACTTCATCGGCTCGATCGCGTTCTCGTCACCGATGATCACCCGGAAGCCGCCGGCCAGGGTGACGCCCTCCAGCATCTTCACCAGCACGGTCTTGTCGTTAAGCGCCTTGGCCACTTCCTTGAGGCGGCCGACCTCGGAAAACTCCGGCTGATCGAAAAGGTTGACCTGGCCGGAAACAATCACCTCCGGCTCCACCGCCGCCGCTACCCGCTCGCTGACCTCCACCGCGCGGGCCAACATGATGTCCGCCTGCGCCCGCGCCTCCTCAAGCTGCCGGATCAGCTCGCGCCGAAGCCCGATCAGGGTGCGCCCGCGCGCCACCTTGTTCACCAGGTTGCTTAGCCGCTGCAGGGCCAGCCCGTCCAGGCCCCAGTCGTTCGCGATCACCACCTCTTCCTGGCCGCCGCCCATCATCTGGAACACCGTCCGGATCTTGCCCCGGCCCTGTTCCAGAAAATGCACCGCCCCGAGCGGCGCGCGCTCCGCCGGCACGATCATGACCATGCTCACGATGCGCGAAAGATTGGACAGTACCCGCGCCGTCTCCGAGGCCAGCTCCTGGGCGCCGGCCTGGTCCAAGCCGCGCAATCCGCCGAGCTCCCGGAGGTCCTCCGGGAGCGGCCTGTTGTCCTGCAACACGTAATCCGCGTAGCGCCGGAAGCCCAGGTCGGTGGGCATGCGGCCCGCCGAGGTGTGCGGCTGTTCGAGCAGGCCCATCTCCTCGAGGGCGCTCATCTCGCTCCGCACCGTGGCCGGGCTGGCCGCGATCCCGCTTTGCACCACCTTTTTCGATCCGACCGGCCGGGCGGAGTGGATGTACTCCTCAACCACCGCAAACAGGATCATTTCCTTTCTGCGATCCATGATTACTCTCCAGCGCCTGCCCCGTGTGTAAGAACCTTAATTCCGGGAAAACCGATTCCCGGAAAGAAGATTACAATCAATTAGTTTAATCGTGACCCTGACCCGGGTCAAGTGCAATGGCTCGACGGTCCCTCCGTAAGCAGATTACCGTGCCGCCCATGTATTGTCAACAGCCTTCAAAACACCTAAATCCACCGCCTCCTTTTTCATCTTGCTTAATAGTAGGTATCGGGATTGGTTTGCGGGGCGAATCAGCTGGAGATGGGATCGCGCAGGTCGTCGTGGGGAGGGGCTCGGGGGTTGATTGATGGGGTGGAAGGGAAAGAGGGCGCACCTACTCTTAGGGGGCGGGTGAAAAAGGCGGATTTATGGGAATTGCGGCCTTCAGGGCGCCGGGACCAGGGCGGAGATGCGGGCCCGCGCCCGGATCAGGGCGCAAAACGACGGATGGCCGCGGCAGAGGCGCACCTTGAGTCTTCGCGCTCCGCTCACCACGCGGGCGGGGAGGTTGATGAGGAGGAAGCGGACGGCCTTGAGTTTTTTGGCGGCCCAGGCGGTTCCCAGGCACAGGCGTTTCATCATGACGAAGAAGTTGAAGGCCATGACCGTAACCAGCCACCAGGCCGCGTTCTCGCCGAAGTCCTCGGAGGGGAGCCGGCCCCCGGCCAAGTCGTTTTTCAGCGCCGCGTGCGCGTGCTCGCTCTTGCCGCGGCGCTGATTGCTCCAGCGGATCAACTCGGCGCCGTCGCCGGTTGTCGAAACCCGCGCCAACGTTGCCGTCGCGGAACTCCGAGTGCAACACAAGCTCCTGCTCGCTCCAATAAACGTTGAGCGGCTGAAAGGCCCGAAAGTCCTGATAACAATGGAGCGCATCCCGCTTGCTGGTCTCGATCATTGTGGCATCGAGGTCGAGGGTGACGACGGATTCCACGGAGTTGGCCTGCGCGAAAGCGATCAGCTCCGCGTTGAGGCGACAAAGGCCGAGCAGCCGATCATTGGCCAAGGGCACGAAGGAACGGCCCAGCTCCCGCAAAAGCTCCTGCGCCGGATCGCGCAAAGAATAAAGCCAGCGGAAAACCGCCGAGGCCGAAGGAAACGTCCGCTCCCGGCCCCGACGAAAACGACCCGAAAGATCACGCCGCTGCTTCCGGCAAAGACCATGACCCTCCGCCTGCCGCAACAAACGGCAAAGACCCGCATCCCCCTCCAGAACATCAACGTCGTCAACGCACTCCCCGCCAGCAAGGTTCAAAAGGATCAGCGAATTCAACACCTGAAAGTCCATGAAACCCTGACCGCCACGCGCCGGCAAAACCCGCTCCGCAAGCTCCCGCAAACCGCATGCCTGAAAAAGATCAAGAAAAACTCCCAGGCCCGCGCGCGCCGTAATCCCATCTTCCCGGACCTCATGTTCGTACTGGAAAGGAAGAACACCTTGTGCCATAATTCTTTCACCTCGTTGGTGATGGTATTGCCTCGCAACAACACCATTATATCCCGTATCCACGGGACCAACGAGGCTTATTATTTTTAAGGCGGTGGATATAGGAAACAACAGTCCGCGACTCTCGGGCCCCGCCAACCATTGCGTAGCGAGCCGCGCGCGGCACGCAAAGAATATATGGCTTTTCAGTGCTGTCCAAAATAAACGGACCGGAGAACCGCCAAGACGCCAAGAGCGCCAAGGATTATTTTTCAACACGATTTTAAGAGGGCTTGGGTGCGAATGTTTCTGGCTTGGCGCTCCCGTCGGCCGGTTCGCCAAGC
>DATKZS010000038.1:0-4542 GCA_035527835.1 bacterium | reverse complement strand
ACCGGCTTGGCGAACCGGCCGACGGGAGCGCCAAGCAAAAAACATTCGCACCCAAGCCCTCTTAAAATCGTGTTTAAAAATAATCCTTGGCGCTCTTGGCGTCTTGGCGGTTCTCCGGTCCGTTTATTTTGGACAGCACTGATCAAAAAGATATTCTTGGCGTTCTTGGCGCCTTGGCGGTTTTCCTGCAAGTATATTTTGAAGAGCTTGAGAGACAGGGTTTCCCGCTACCTCCCGCCGTTAAGAAAATCGTTGAGAATGATCTGGTAGTGTTGTTCCATCTCTCCGTCTTCGAGGGGGTCGGGGAGCTGGTCGAGGGCCTGGAGGATGTAGTCGTAGGCTCCGGGCAGGTCTCCGGCCTGGTAGAGTACCCAGGCCATGGTGTCGAGATAGGCCGGGGACTGGGGCCGCTGCTGGAGGGCGCCGGCGGCGAGGTCATAGGCGAGGTCGAGGTTATTGCCGGCCACGGCGTAGGTATAGGCCAGGTTGTTCTGGTACTCGGGGCTTATGTCGTCCAGATTGTAGGCGCGCTCGGCGGCGGCCAGGGCCTCATCAATCCTGCCGGCGCGCTGGAAGCTCACGGTGGCCATGGAGTAGAGGTCGGGGTCGTCGGGAGCGGCGCTCACGAGGCCGCTGACGGCCTCCGAGGCGTCGTTATAGTCGCGGTTCAGGAGGAGCGCGGCGACGCGGGTCTTGGAGGCGTCGTAGTAGAGGGGCGAGTCGGGGCTGAGCCAGTCCAGGGCCTCTTCGGAGGCGTCGAGGAGAGCAGCATAGTCGCCGCGATGATAGGACTCGGCGCCCTTCATGTAAGCCTGCCAGAATTCGAGGGGCTCGGTCGCGGTGATGAGAGCTCCGTCCACCCTGGGTCCGGACCGGGCCGAGTCGCCGTGTTGAGCGCCGGACACAGCGCTGTCGCCCTGGAGCGGCCCCGCGTCGTTCCTGGCGAGAAGTCCCTTCTCCTCCACGATGCGGTCGAGCCAGGCCAGGGCGTTTTGGGCCTTCTGATTGGATTTATCCAGGGCCAGGGCCTGCTCGAAGTCCTTCCTGGCCTTGACATAATCCTTTTTGTCAAAGTCGGCCTTGCCCTGGCGGACCAGGTCCTCGGCCTCCAGGGCCTTGCTCTCCTGGCCGGTCATCTCGCCACAGCCCAGGGCCAGGAAGGGCAAAAGCATCAGGCAACAAAGAAGGATGGCTTTTAATACGCGTTCGATGGCTCCCCGCTCCTTGCTATTGTTTTTTGATGCAGGCTGATGAAAGAAAGTTCCAGGCGCCTTCAAGCCAAGGCCATGCCGTTGTCAAGGCCAAGGACGCATGGAAAAATATTTCAGGCATCGGCCTGCGCTCAGGCCTTGCCGCCGACGGGATCGGGCGCCGCGACCACCGGCGCGGGCGACTCGGCCTCTTTTTTCTTGCGCTCCTTGCGCCGCTCGGATTGGGAGGAGGCGGGTTCGCCGTCGGAGCGCTCGGTCATGGCGAGGGCGGGAAGTTTTTTGCCTTGCATGAGCATTTCGATCTCGTTGCCTTCGAGGACCTCGCGTTCGAGGAGGGCATTGGCCAGGGCCTCGAGCTTGTCGCGGTTTGAGCGCATCAGGTCCACCGCGCGCTCGTGGGCGGTGGAGACGATCTTCTTGATCTCGTCGTCAATCATCTCGGCGGTCTTATCGCTGTAGTCCTTCTTGACCCCGAAGTCGCGGCCCAGGAAAATTTCCTCGTCCTTCTTGCCGAAGGTGAGCGGGCCCATGGCATCGGACATGCCCCACTCGCAGACCATCTTGTGCGCGACCTCGGTGGCCCGCTCGATGTCGTTGCCGGCGCCGGAGGTCTGCTCGCCGAGGGCGATCTCCTCCGCCGCCCGCCCTCCCATGATGATGACGAGGTCGTTTGAGGCGCGGGTCTTGGAGATAGTGTATTTGTCTTCGAGGGGAAGCTGCTGGGTGAGGCCGAGGGCGCGGCCGCGGGGGATGATGGTGACCTTGTGCACCGGGTCGGAGCCTGGCACCAGCTTGGCGGCCAGCGCGTGGCCGGCCTCGTGGAAGGCCGTGATCCGCCGCTCCTCGTCGCTGATCACCATGCTCTTCCGCTCGATGCCCATCATCACCTTGTCCTTGGCGAACTCGAAGTCGCGCTGGTCAACCTTTTCCTTGTCCCGGCGCGCCGCGATCAGCGCGGCCTCGTTCACCATGTTCTCCAGGTCGGCGCCGGAGAAGCCGGGCGTGCCCTTGGCCAGGACCTTCAGGTCCACGTCGTCGGCAAGAGGTATTTTCCGGGTGTGCACCTTGAGGATGCCCTCGCGGCCCCGAACGTCCGGCCGCGGCACCACCACCTGGCGGTCAAAGCGGCCGGGCCGGAGAAGGGCGGGATCCAACACGTCGGGACGGTTGGTGGCCGCCATGATGATCACGCCCTCGTTCGACTCGAACCCGTCCATCTCGACCAGGAGCTGGTTAAGCGTCTGCTCGCGCTCGTCGTGGCCGCCGCCCAGGCCCGCGCCGCGCAGCCGGCCCACCGCGTCAAGCTCGTCAATAAAGATGATGCACGGCGCGTGCTTCTTGCCCTGGAGGAAAAGGTCGCGGACGCGGGAGGCCCCGACGCCCACGAACATCTCGACGAAGTCGGACCCGGAAATGGAAAGGAACGGCACGCCCGCCTCCCCGGCGATGGCGCGCGCCAACAGCGTCTTGCCCGTGCCCGGAGAGCCCACCAGCAGCACCCCCTTGGGGATGCGGCCGCCCAGCTTGGTGAACTTCCTGGGGTCCTTCAAGAAATCAATGATCTCCTCGAGCTCCTCCTTGGCCTCGTCCACGCCGGCCACGTCGTCGAACGTCGCCTTCTGCTGCGACTCAGAAAGCAGACGCGCCCGCGACTTGCCGAAGCTCATGGCCTTGCCCCCGGTGTTCTGCATCTGCCGGATGAAAAAGATCATGAAGAAAACCAGGAGCAGGATGGGAAGATAGGTGAACAGGAGCTGGAACAGCGGCGCTTCCTGGTCCTCCTGGTACTTGACCTCGATGCCGTTCTCCGCCAGCGTGTTGAACACGGTGGGATCAATGGGACCGTAAGTGGCGAAGGTCTTGTCGTCAATGTACTTGCCGCTGATCTTGTTGCCCTTCTCCGAGGTCTTGACGGTCACGGACTTCACTTCCTTGGCCTTGACCGACTCGATGAACTTGGAGTAGTCCACCTCCTCCGGCTTCTCCCCGGACTGCTTGAGAAACCAGAAAAAGGCGAACAATACGGCGAAGATGGTGAGCCATACCAGAATGGTTTTACCGGCGCTGTTCAATTTATTTCCTCCGGACCTGACGCGCGACTTAAATGGTTATAGCTTTTCAAAGCGGACAAGCAGGACGAACCCGCCCTTCCCGAATCAATATAAACACCAATTATGTTAACATCAAGTATCCGCACATTCAATTCCCGGTTGAATATCACGCGGGCGGGTCCCGCCGGGCCCTGGGCCGGGTCGCGGCGGAAGTGGTTGGACGGGGCGGATGGTGATGGTATGATAACTTCTTGGCGTGACGATTGCGCCAGGTAAAGGCGATGAAGGAGGCGCGGGCATGGATTTCAGGCTCGGTGAAGAGCACCAGATGTTGAAGGAGATGATCCGGAAGTTTTCGGACCATGAGCTCGGGCCGCTGGCGGAGGCGATCGACCGGGAGGACCGGATTCCGGACGAGGTGTGGGGCAAGCTCGGGGAGCTGGGGGTGATGGGGATCAACGTACCGGTCGAGTGCGGCGGCGGGGGCATGGACATCCTCTCCTCGGTGATCGTGATGGAGGAGCTGTCGCGCAATTGCCCGGCGGTGTCGCTCTCTTGGCTTGCGCACTCGATCCTGTGCGTGAACAACATCCACGAGCACGCCACCGAGGAGCAGCGCCGGCAATGGCTGCCGAAGTTGTGCACGGGCGAATGGATCGGCTGCATGGCGCTCACGGAGCCGGGCGCGGGCTCGGACGCCGTGGGCATCCGGACCACGGCCCGCCAAGACGGCGACGCGTTCCTGTTGAACGGCTCCAAGACGTTCATCACCAACGCTCCCATCGCGCGGGTGGCGCTGGTTTACACCAAGTCGCGGGCGGAGCGCGGGCCGCGCGGCATCACGCCGTTCATCGTGGACACCCGGACGCCGGGGTTCATCATCTCGAAGAAGATCGAGAAGATGGGGCACCGGGGCTCGCCCACCGGCGAGATCACGTTCGAGGACTGCCGGGTGCCGGCCGGGAACATTCTCGGCGAGGAGAACCAGGGCGTGTCGGTGATGATGAAGGGCCTGGACGTGGAGCGGACGGTGATCGCGGCGGGCCCGGTGGGACTCGCCCAGTCCGGGCTCGACCTCTCGGTGAAGTACGCGCTCGAGCGCGAGCAATTCGGACAGCGCATCGCCAAGTTCCAGTTGATCCAGGCCAAGATCGCGGACATGTACACGCAGCTGGAGGCCGCGCGCCTGCTCACCTACAAGGCGGCGATCCTGGCGCAGGAATCAAAGCGCGGCGGCAAGGGCACCGAGATCCACAAGGTGGCGGCCGCGGCCGTGCTCT
>DATKZS010000037.1:0-21580 GCA_035527835.1 bacterium | reverse complement strand
CGTTGGCCCCAACCGGCTTGGCGAACCGGCCGACGGGAGCGCCAAGCCAGAAACATTCGCACCCAAGCCCTCTTAAAATCGTGTTGAAAAATAATCCTTGGCGCTCTTGGCGTCTTGGCGGTTCTCCGGTCCGTTTATTTTGGACAGCACTGTTTTCAAATAAAATAATTTCTCTGCGTTCTCTTAAGTCTCTGCGGTTTTTAAATGCCCCTCTAATGCCCCGGATGACAAAAGCAGAGGCTTCCGTTAAAATAGATAGGATGAGCTCATTCGAGGACATATTAGACCTGGTGACCTCGCCGGGGCGTTATCTGCCGCTGGAGATGTTCGCGTATCAGAAGGACCTGGCCCAAGCGCGGGTCAAGGTGGCGCTGGCTTTTCCGGACACTTACGAGGTGGGGATGAGCCACCTGGGGGTGCGCATCCTGTACCATCTGCTCAACGAGCAGGACGGGATCGCCTGCGACCGGGCCTACGCGCCGTGGGCGGACCTCGAAGCCCTGCTCCGCGAGCGCAAGATTTTGCTCCCCGGCCACGAGTCCGGCGCTCCGCTCAAAGACTTCGACGTGCTCGGGTTCTCGCTCACCTATGAGCTGTGTTACACCAACGTGCTCAACATGCTCGACCTGGCCGGCATCCCGCTCTTGGCGTCGGAGCGCGGTGCTGGCCGCTGGCCGCTCATCATCGGCGGCGGGCCGTGCGCCTCGAACCCGGAGCCGGTCGCGCCGTTCTTCGACGCCTTTTTGTTCGGGGACGGGGAGGAAGCGGTCATCGAGATCTGCCGCGCCGTGGCCGAGTGGAAGGACTCGGGCGCGGGCAAGGACGACCTGCTTGATCGGCTGGCGCGGATCGAGGGCGTTTACGTGCCGAGCTTCTTCGAGCCGGAGTATGATGAGACCGGCCGGATCCGAAGCGTAAGAGCCCTGAAAAAGGGTTATGACAGGGTGAGGCGGCGGATCGTCGCCGACCTGGAGACCGCCTATTTCCCGGAGCGTCCGCTGGTGCCGCTCCTGGAGCCGGTGCACGACCGTGCGCTCATCGAGATCGCGCGGGGCTGCGCGCGGGGCTGCCGCTTCTGCCACGCGGGGATCATTAACCGTCCGGTGCGGGAGCGCTCGTCCAGGCGCGTGATCGAGCTCGCGCGCATAAGCCTCGGGGCCACCGGGTACGAGGAGTGCTCGCTGCTCGCGCTGTCGGCGGGGGATTACTCGGGCATCTCGGAGCTGCTCACCGCGCTGATCCGGGAGCATTACGGCTCGCGGGTATCGGTGAGCCTGCCGAGCCTTCGGGTGCAGGGCCTGTCGGACGCGATGCTTACCGCCATCGAGTCGGTGCGCAAGACCGGGTTCACGCTGGCGCCGGAGGCCGGGACCGAGCGGCTCCGGCGCGTGATCAACAAGGAGTACACGGAGGACGAGCTGATCGAGACGGCCCGGCGGGTGTTCGGCCACGGCTGGCGCACGCTCAAGCTTTACTTCATGATCGGTCTGCCCACGGAAACGGACGCGGACATCGAGGGCATCTTAGCGCTGGTGGACAAGGTGGCGAGGATCCGGGGCGCGCAGGGCAGGCCGCAGGTGACGGTGAGCCTGTCGGGCTTCGTGCCCAAGCCGCACACTCCCTTCCAGTGGGAGCCGCAGATCGGCGCGGAGAGGCTGCGCGAGGCGCAGGAGCGGGTGAAGGCCGGGTTTGCCGGGCGGGGCAGAAAGGTCAAGTGGCAGGACGCGCGGGTCACGGAGCTGGAGGGAGTGATGAGCCGCGGCGACCGGCGAGTGGCCCCGGCCATCCTCGCGGCCTTCCGCCGGGGACAGCGCTTTGACGGCTGGTCCGAGCGCTTTGATTACGAGGGCTGGCAAAAGGCGTTCGCGGACGCGGGCGTGGACCCGGCTTTTTATGACGCGCGGGCGCGGGAGAAGGACGAGGTTTTCCCGTGGGACCACCTTGACCCGGGCGTGACGCGGGAGTGGCTGTGGGAGGAGCGGGAGCGGGCCTATCGGGAGGAGCTCACGCCGGACTGCCGGGAGGCCGGGTGCATCCATCCGTGCGGCGTGTGCGATGAGACCATCAAGCACCGGGAGGCGGAGCGCATCGAGGAGAGCGCCCCGGCCGGCCCCGCGGTGGAGCGCGGCAAGGAGCCGGACGTTTTCTTCCGCTACCGGGTGAGGTACGCGCGGCGGGGGCGGATGAGGTTCATGAGCCAGCTCGAGGTCACGCGTCTGTTCTCGCGGGCGGTGCGAAGGGCGAAATTGCCGGTCCGCTACAGCCAGGGGTTCCATCCGCAGCCGCGGATCATGTTCGGGCCGTCGCCTCCGGTGGGGGTGGCGAGCGAGGCGGAGTTCGTGGACCTGGAACTGGTGAGGCGGGTCCCGCCGGAGGATGCCGCGGCGGCGCTCTCGGGGGCCGTGCCTCCCGGCATCGCGATTCTGGAGCTGTACGAGGTCCCGATGAAGGCGGCGCCGGTGTCGGCCATCATCACCGCGTTCGATTACGTGGTGAAGCGTCCGGCCGGCGCGCCCGCTTTCGATGCGGAGGCCATCCGCCGGTTCCTGGAGAAGGAGACGATGGTGATCACGCAGAAGCGGGAGAAGGGGGACCGGGAGGTGGACTTGCGCTCGCGGGTCAAGTACCTTGAGATCGGGGATGAGGGCGAGCTGCGCATTGGAGTGCTGGTGCCGGCGGGTCCGGGCGTGAAGCCGCAGGAGGTGGTGGCCTCGGTTTTCGGGATGGCGGATGACGAGGTGAAGGGCCTCACGATCGTGCGGACCGGCGCGCGCTTCAAGGAGGCCCGGCCGGTGCGGTTCGCGGGCCGGGGCGAGCGGGTCCGGCGCGAGAAGCGCGGCGCGGGCGGGCAAAGATGAGCACGGAGATACTGATCAACGTGAGCCTGCAGGAATCGCGGGTGGCGCTGGTGGAGAACAACGTTCTGACCGAGATCTCCATCGAGCGTCACCGCGACCGCGGGATCGCGGGCAACATCTACAAGGGCCGGGTGGTGCGGGTGCTGCCGGGCATGCAGGCGGCGTTCGTGGACGTCGGGCTGGAGCGCGCGGCGTTCCTTTACGTGACCGAGGTGCTGCCGCAGTGGCGGGCGGGCATGGGCGGAGAGGCCGACGAGGCGCCGGCCGCGGGCGAGCGCCAGGAGCGCTACCGCCAGAAGCCGGACAGTCCCGGCATCGAGAGCCTGCTGCGCGACGGCCAGGACGTGGTGGTGCAGGCGACCAAGGAGCCGCTGGGCACCAAGGGCGCGCAGATCACCACGCACATCACGCTGCCCGGCCGCTACCTGGTCTATATGCCGACCTTCAACCACATCGGGGTGAGCCGGCGCATCGAGAACGACAAGAAGCGGGCGCAGCTCCGCAAGATCATGGATCAGATCCGGCCGGAGGGAGCGGGCGGCTTTATCGTTCGCACGGCCTCCGAGGACCATCCGGAGCAGGACCTGAAGTCGGACATGGACTACCTGCTCAAGGTGTGGGGAGAGATCCAGCAGCGCAGCCAGCGGGCCAGCTCTCCGTCCATCATCCACCGCGAGCTGTCGCTGGACCTCAAAGTGATCCGGGACCTGTTCAGCGAGAACGTGAGCCGGGTGGTGGTGGACTCGCCGGAGCAGCTTCAGGAGATCAAGTCGTTCATGGAGCAGTTCCTGGGCGGCCGGTCCGACGCGGTGGAGCTTTACCAGGGCGAGCGCCCGCTGTTCGAGAGCGCCGGCGTCGAGATGGAGATCGCCCGCGCACTGGAGCGCCGGGTGTGGCTGAAGAGCGGCGGCTACATCGTGATGGACCAGACGGAGGCGCTCACGGTGGTGGACGTGAACACGGGCCGCTACGTGGGCCGGCGCAATTTCGAGGACACGATCTTGAAGACCAACCTGGAGGCGCTCAAGGAACTGGTGTACCAGCTCCGGCTCCGCAACATCGGCGGCCTGATCATCATAGACTTTATTGACATGGCCAATCCGCAGAACCGGGAGCGGGTGTACCAGACGCTGGAGGATGAGCTTAGGAAGGACAAGACCAAGACCACCATCCTCAAGATGTCGGAGCTGGGCCTCGTGGAGATGACCCGGAAGCGGGCGCGCGAAAACCTCTACCAGGCCCTGTGCGAGCCCTGCCCCTACTGCGAGGGCAAGGGATACCTGAAATCGCGCACCACCGTGTGCTACGAGATTTTCCGCGAGATCCGCAAGGATGGCCCCAGCCTCGGCGGCAAGCGCGTGAACCTCTTCGTCAACCCCGAGGTCGCGGACCTGTTGTTCGACGAGGAGCGCGAGGGGGTCGAGGAGCTGGAGCGCGAGTTCAACGTCCAGATCGAGATCACGGTGAACAACTCCTTCCACCAGGAGCAGTTTGAAGTGGAGATCATCTGACCCCTCGCGGCCATTGATCACGGCCATAAAGAAAGGAACCACAGATGAACACGGATTAATTAAATCTATTCCGCAATCATCTGTGTTAATCTGTGTTCATCCGTGGTTTAAAAGAGAAGGCTCAAGGAAATATATGCATCTTTGATGTTGGCAGCACGGAGCGGGGAGGCCGATATGGAGAAAGCAACGCACAAACTGGGCGAGCTCCTGATGCAGGCGGGGCTGATAGACGAGATCCAGCTCCGCTCCGCCCTGGGCCACCAGAAGCGGTGGGGCGGCAAGCTCGGCAAGGCGCTGGTTGACCAGGGCTTCATGGACGAAGAGGTCATGCTCAAGTTCCTGGCCGAGCGCTTCAAGATGAAGGCCGTGAACCTGATCCGGTCCAGGATCTCGCCCCAGACCTTCGAGATGGTCCCCGAGCACGTCGCCAAAAAGTACGAGGTCGTGCCGGTGGTGGTCACCGGCTCCGGCAATAAAAAAACCATCGTCCTCGCCATGAGCGACCCGTCCGACCTCCGCGCCATTGACGAGGTCCAGTTCCTGACCGGGGCCAAGGTCGAGCCGGTCCTCGCCACCGACTCCGCCATCTCCAAGGTCCTCCAACACTATGGCGACTTCACCCCGGAGATGGCCCGCGAGTTCCAGTATGAAAAGACCTCAAAACCCGTTGATCTGAAGCAGGCCGCCCAAAGGACCCCGGCCCGGCCGCCCCAGCGGGCTCCAGCCCCTGCTCCCCCTCCCTCCGACGAGGGCATAGACCTGCAGTCCGCGGAAAACATCCAGGTGGTGCAGGGCGAGGTCACCATGATCAAGGCCATGAAGCCCCAGCCCAAGGCCCCGCCCCCGGAGCCGCGCAAACCAGCGCCCCCGCCCCGCCCCGGCGCTCCCGCCCCGCGACCGCCGGAGCGGGAAGCCAGGCCCGCCGGGCGCCCGGCCGAGGACGATTCCCTGTTCCTGATCCAGCCGGATCGGAGCGCCGAACTGCTCAGGTCCGGAGAAGAGCGCGGAGGCGCCGATGCCGGGAAGGACACGGTCGAGGCCTCGCCCCTGTTACTGAAAGGGCCGGCCCCAACCGCGCAAACCGCAACAGCGCATGAGCGGGAACAGGCCCCGCTGATCGCGCCGCCCCTTGACGAGCCGCCCCCGCCGCGGCCCGCGGCGCCGCCGGCCCCGGAACCGCCCGTGATTGAAGCGCCGCCCCTCCACGAAGAGCCCCAGCCGCCGGCATTTTTCGTCGCGCCCTCCATCGGCGGCGACACCATCGGCGGCGTTCCCGCGGCGCCGCCGGCGGTCCCCGACTTCGAACCCGCGGCGGAGGCCCCGGCGCAACCCCCGGCCGAGGAGCCTGACGAGATCGAGCCCATCGAGCTTCCCGATGAAGAGCCTGGTGAGATGCTGCTCGCGGAAGCGCATGAGTTTATCCAGCCGCAATCCTACGAGGCCCCGCCCCCGGATGACGGAGAAAAACTGGAATTGGCGGACGCCCATGAATTCCTGGCCCCGTTGCAGCACGAGGAACCAGTGGCCCCGCCTTGGGAGAGCCTGGAACCTCCCCCGCTGGAGGGCCCGCCCGCGATAGACTCCTTTGCGCCGCCGGCCTGGTCCGACGACTTCCTGGCCCCGGCCGCTCCATCCGGGGAGGCGCCGCCGTTCGAGGACATCGGCCCCACGTCTCCTGTAAAGGACCATCCGCTGCTCGACCTTCCGCCGCTCCTCTCCGAGCAGCCGGAAGGTCCGGCGGAAAGCGCCGACGACATCTGGGGAGGGCCGGGACCGGCCGCGCCCGATGAGGAACCTAAGATCAGCATCAAGACCGCCGCTCAGCAAGACGACGCGTGGGGCCGCGATCTTGAGCCTCCTTCCCGGCCGCCCTCGCCGCCGGCCGACGACGTGTGGGGCTCTGGGGCCGAGCTGCCCCCGGATGACATCTGGGGGACCGCGGCCCAGCCCGAGCCTTCCCCCTCGGAGCCGCCGATACCCGAGCTCCCGCCCCTGCCCGATCTGGAACCGGAAAGGGAAGAGGCCCTGCCGCCCCTCGTGGCACCGCCTCCGCCGGGCAAATCAGCGGCGCCGTCCCACGAAGACGAAAAACCGGAGGATGATTTTTTCGAGGCCGCCGCTCCGGAGAGCGACCAGGAGCTGGAGTATGGCATTGACCGGTCCGACCATCTGCCAATGCCGCCGCCGGCGCCCGCCCAGGGAGCGGTGGACCATGGCATCGTGTTCCTGCCTTTTGAAGGCCCGCCTCCGGACCTTCCGGAACCGGCGGCTCCGGACTCCGAGAGCATAGGGGGCGCCGGGCTCGAGGCTCCGCTCTCGACTCCCGCGCCGGAAGATTTGGCCGACGATGAGTCGGACGACCTGATGAGAATTTTCCAGCCGGGGGCCATGTCCGAAGCGGCGGAGTCGGAGGCGCCCCTGCCGGGGATGGAGATAAGCATCCTCGAAAACCTGGACTCGCCTTCCATCCCGGACCTGGGCAGCCTGCCCGAGCTGGACCTTGAGCCGTTGGGCGCGCCAACCCCCGTGCCGGAACCGGCCGCTCCACCCGAACCGCTCTCGCCGCGGATGGAAGCGGAGCCGCCCCCGCCCTTGCCCGAGCCTCCGACTCCGCCGGCCCCCGACGACCAGGACGCGCCGGTGGCTGCCGGCGAGATGAAGCAGGTGGCCGTCGCCCCCGACGAGTCGCCGGGCGCGTTGGACAAGGAAGAGGAGATCAAGCGGCTGATGGACCTGGGCGACGAGTTCCTGGACACCAGGGAAGTGAAGAGGCGGCTCGGGCAATTGGCCGGCCTGGAAAACGAGATCAAGCAGCGCGAGTACCAGTTCGACGAGCTCTTGAACCTGATGATGAGAAAAGAGCTCGGCGAGATCACCCAGGAGCTGTTCATGAAGGAGCTGCAGGTGCTGAAGAAAAAGGCCGACACCGGGGAAAAGGGGCCGGGCAGGAAATAGAAGTCAGAAGCAAGAATCAAGAAGCAAGAAGCCAGAAGCAGGGACTTCCTTACTTCTGGTTTCTTAAATTCCGGCTTCTTACTTCTGGCTTCTATCTTGGGATCACCGGCAGGGTGATACGGGTGGGGTACTGGGCGCTGTGATGGATGTTCTGGCGCGCCACCATGATATTGTCAGGGCCGCCCTCGCCGCCGCCGTTGGTGTTGCGGTCGTACTGGGGGAAATTGGAAGAGGTGATTTCGAGGGCGATGCGGTGGCCGGGCAGGAAGTAGTTCGAGGTGGACCACAGATCGAGCTTGAGCTCATAGACCTGGCCGGGGACCAGCGGGACGCCCTTTTCATAGCCGTCGCGGTAGCGGGCGCGGATGGCGCCGTCCTGGATGTACATGCGTTTTCCGTCGGGATGGACGTCGAGCAGCATGGCGGTGAAGTCGGTGTCCTTGGCCGAGCTCGATGCATATAAAGTGACCGTGATGCGTCCGGTGACCTCGACGCCCTGCTGAAGCGGCTCGGTTACGTAGAAGAGCACGTCGGGCCGGGAGAGGAACTCGGTCTGGTCGAAGCTGCCGGCTTCGATGCCGGGGAAGGGCTGGAAGGTGCCGCCCTTGGTGGGCATGGGGTTTTGGGGATCATAGTCGTAGGTGTCCAACGGCTCATCCGCGGCGGGGGCCTGGAGGGACAGGGCGCCTCCGCCGGGGAACTTGGCGGCGGTCCCGTCCGAGTGGATGAAGTAATCGGTGTACTGGGTGCGGGCCAGCGGCCATTCCTGCTCGTCGCGCCAGACGTTCTCGCCCATGATGAAGATCTTGACGGGCGCCTCGTTGACCACTCCGTTGTCCATGCCCTTGAGCCAGTAGTCGTACCATTTTAGGGACTCGTGGAGAAACAGCTTCACGCCGTCGAGCTTGTGGTCCTCCATCTTGGAGCTGGGCAGGCCGTGGGTCCAGGGGCCGACGATGAGGCGGGACTTCCTGGCGTCGCCCTTGCCTTCGGCGCGGATGGCCACGAAGTCGTCGAGCTGGGGCTGCTCGAACTGGTCGAACCATCCGGAGATGAGCAGAGCGGGCGCGCTCACGGTCGTATAATAGGGAGTGAAGTCACCGGCGGCCTGGCCCATGAGGTCTCCGGGATACTGCATCAAGGCCATGGGGTCGTAGTCCTTGGGATGTTTCTTGATGGCCTCCAGGTCAATGCGGCCGGCCTCCCGCATGGGGGCGTTGAAGTAGCCTCCGGAGAGGTCGGGGTCCCATTTGCGGTCCTCGATCTGGGCGCGCATCTGTTCGAGCCATCCGTCCACCATGAGGTATTCGAGGGCGCCGCCGTTCACTACCATCTTGAACATGTTGGGGGAGGTGAAGAGCGGGACCATGCAGGTGACGTCGGGGTTGTCGAGGGCGGTTTCCCACTGGGTGTAGCCGAAGTATGACGCGCCGATCATGCCGAGCTTGCCGTCGTACCAGGGCTGCTCTTTGATCCAGTTGGTGGTGTCGCGGCCGTCGTCAATCTCGTAGATGAGCGGGTACCAGGTTCCTTCCGAGTTCTCGATGCCGCGGGTGTCCTGGGCCAGCAGCACGTAGCCGTTTCTGGCGAAGTATTTTCCGATGTAGTCGTACATCTTCTCGTCGGTGCCGTAGGGGATGCGGGAGAGGATGGCGGGGAACCGGCCGTCCCGGTCCGGCCGGTACACGTCCACGGCCAGCTTGATCCCGTCGCGCATCGGGACCATCACGTTCATCTCGATCCGCACCGGCCCCGGCTCGCCCGGCGGGATGGCCAGCGCCCTGGAGACCACCTTGACGCAGCCCAGCCCGGATAGGGCCGTGACGGCCACGGCCGCGCCCAATAATGCCTGCATTCTGAATTTCATTCAGCTCTCCTCCCCGCGGCTCCGTTCGATATGAAGTCCGCGAAAAATTCCGATTCAATCTACAACGCGGCCCGGCCCTTGTCAAAAGCCCGCGGCCCGCCGGGGGCCCCGGCTGCCGCCGGAATTTGACATGGATCGGCCATTTACTACAATAGGCCCAAGCTTTTATCGCGAAGAACACTAACAGGGAGGCATGCAATGAAGAGGGCGCGGTATGCGTTTATGGTGTTGATCTTGGGCATTGCCCTTTTGCCGGCGGCGGGGCTGGCGCAGGCGGCCAAAGGCCAGGCGAAGGACGATGCGGCCCGTTATGACCGTTTTTCGATCAAGCTTAATTACTGGACCGCGAGCTATGGCGGCGAGATCGAGGTGGGGGACCAGGACGTGTTCGGCGGCAAGGGCGACCGGCTCAATCTCGCGGACGAGCTGGGGATCGAGAACCCTCAAGGCGTTCCGGAGGTCGCGGCCTGGGTCAGATTGGGGAAACATCACCGGATCCTGGCGAGCTATTTCGCGGTCCGGTACGAGGGCAGCTTACGGCTCCCCGAGAAGGTTGACATCGGCGGGCTCACCTTTGACGTGGCCTCGGACCTCGACACCAGCTTCGAGTTCAGCCGGGTGACCCTGATGCACCAGTGGAACCCGCTCCTGAACGAGCACGGCCGGCTCGGCCTGCAATGGGGCGGGCAATACTATTCATGGAAATTTTCTTATGAGGGCAAGGAGGAAACTACCCAAATCAAGAAAAGCGACAGCGCCAGCATCCCGATTTTGATCCCCGTTATCGGGCTCGACGGCCAGTTGGTGCTCGGCTACGGGATCTCCCTGTACGGCGGCATCTCCGGCATCGGGTCCAATTTTGCGGGGTTCCAGGCCAGCTACACCGACGTTAACGCGGGCCTGGCCTACGATTACAAGATGCTGCACGCGGGCCTGGGCTACCGGACGATTGACACCCGGCTCAAGGGAGAGGACGACAGCGGCCAGATTTTCGAGTCGAGCTTCAGCCATAACGGCTGGCTGCTTTCGATCGGGCTCAATATTTGAACGGGCCCGGGCCGGCTGCTCCCCGGGCCGTCCCGGGGAGGCCGTCATTGTCCCTGCGCCGGGCCCACGATGGGCTTGCCGATGCGGTAGACCCTGCCGTCGCACTTGCAGATGAGCTTGCCGGCCTCGTCCCGCACCGTCATCTCGTAGAGCCCGAGCTTCCTCGACTTGTCCACCTCCCGGGCCTCCGCCACGATCCGGCCGCCCGGCGGGGCCGCGCTGATGAACTGGATGCTCATGGCGATGGCCACCGCCGATTCGTTGTGCGCATTGCAGGCCACGGAAAAAGCGTAGTCGAGCAGGCTGAAGATGGCCCCGCCGTGGATGAAGCCGTTGAAGTTCAACAGCGTGTCGTCGCAGAGCATCCTGGCCCGGGCATAACCCGGCGCTGCCTCCATCAGCTCGATCCCGAGCTTTTGGGCGTAGCGGTCATCCTCGAAAACCTTTTTCAGCCCCGCGCTGATAGCATCATGGTCCATGATCGGCCTCCTTCCCGAATGTCTTGTACAAAATCGCGGGAAGGATGTCAACAAGGGGGGCTTGCCTCCGCGCCGGCCCCCGCATCCCGTGCCCCGGCCCCTTGTTTTCACTTTAGAAAAAATAGCTTGACAAAGCTTTCCGGCTCTGATATTAAGGGCATGAAATTTTCAAAAAGACCGGTATCCTTCAAGGGCTTGGGGCGGCTTGACAAACCGAGCCCACCCAGGTATTATCGCACAAACACTCCAGCCCTTGCCGGGCCGGATGAAGGTATCGCGGATTCCCGCGCCAGAGACGGATTCTCCGACGGCCGGGAAACGAACAGGCGGAAGAGAAGGCATCCCTCACGGGGATGAAAAGAACGCCGGCGGCGGCCGGAGCGGCGGACCATGCCGGGATTTGTTCCTGAAGCGGCGAGCGTCTGCTTCGAGCCGGCTTAAGGATTGCGTTTGGCAAGGGGGAATGAGCTTTTTTCACCAAGGTCCGAGGAGCCGTTGTCGGCTCGCGCGTCCTTAACTTTGCTTTCAATTTAAGATGAGATATGATGACTGATACAGTCGCTGGTTATTGTTTTTTCCGCCCGGCGGCCTTTAGGGGAATGAAAAGGTTTGGGGGAAATTGAGGCAAGAAGGGCGTCTCGATTGCAACTCATCATCAACACTGGGAGATGGAGGGGGAGTGGTGAAGAATTATAAAAAAGAGCAAGCGGCCAGTCTAGGCAGATACGCCAAAATCATGACGGGCACTGTTCTTGTCGCCATGGTGCTGATCAGCGGCGGACAACTCAACGCCGCGACCCTGGAAGCCACGCCGGACATCAGCATCAAGTACAATTACAACGACAACTTGTATGCTAACGACCCTGAAGAGCTGAAGACGACGGCCGCGAATGACAATGAAGATCTGGTCACGGCCAGCTACATTGACTATCTGGTCGGCCTGACCTTGGCCTACCGCTCGGGCCGGAACAGCTTCTCGGTCAACGGCGAGGCCGGCTATGAGCAGTTCGTCAGCATCACCGGCTGGGTGGAGGACGCCAAGGATCAAGCCAGGGATTACAATTTCATCGCCCTTCGAGCCACCGTCGGCTATAATTATGTGGACCCCAAGTTCACCCTGAGTATCACCGACACCGCCCGTCAGACCCGCGATTTGCAAGAGGTGTTCGGGGAAGGCACTGACGCCCTGGGATATTGGTCGCTCTACCTCAATAATATCGCCACGGTGGGCGTTAAGACCCAGTTTTCCACCAAACTGAAGACCTTGTTCCAGTACAGCTATCAAAGCCTGACCTTCGCCACTCCCGAGAACGATGTGACGATGCCCGCCGATAGCTTCGAGAATCGAGGCTACTTCCGTTCGGAATACAGCTTCACCGGGAAGACCCAGGGCATCGTGGACCTTCAGGCGGCCAGCAGCAATTTCGGAACCGTCAACGGCAACAAGTCCGCGGATTACACCCTGCTCCAGGGCATGGCGGGGATACGCTACATCTTCACTCCGCGGGTCAATCTCACCGTGCTGGGCGGCTGGGCGCAAAGAGATTTCTCCGACCTCTCGGAGCAGAGGCTGAGCGCGGCCTGGCCGGCTCCCTGGGCCGGGGCCAAGCTCTATGATCTGGAGAACATGTCCGACCCCGTGGGGCGCGTGAGCTTGGTGTTGACCTCGCCCGCGAAAAACACTCTCGATTTCACGGCCCAGCAGGGCATAAGCACCTACGGCCAAAATTTGTTCTTCAACTATACTTTATATATGGTCAATGCCGGTTACAATATAACCCCGGACCTGCGGACCCAGGTATTGGTCCAATATCGCCAGTCGGTTTATGATGTGGAGAAGAACGGCAGGGAGTGGTTATGGAGGGACGACAGGCAGGACAATACCACCTATGTAAACGCAATGATCCACTGGGACATCTTGAAAAAGCGGAACCGCGGCACTCTGATGCTGGAGCTGGGCGGGACCTATCAGAACCGCGATTCCAACATTGACAACGCGAGAGATTATAGCCAGGTCTACAGAAGCACCATACTCCTGGGGTCAGGGGTTCCCGCTGATTCCCATGACGCGGTCGTGACCACCTACTATGTCAGATTGCAAATAGTGCCGACGCTGCTCTTTGGCCGGTGATCAAGCGGCAGCCATCCCGCGTCACCAAGAATTGATACCATGAAAAAGGCAATCGTGCTGGGGATCCTGCTGCTCATCGGCCTGGGCGCTGGTCCGGGCCGGTCCAATGAGCCGGCCGGTTTATCCGCTGAAGACTATATCATCGGTCCTCGCGACATCCTCGAAATCGCGGTCTGGGGAGAAGACAACCTGCATCTTCTCTGCGAGGTGAGCGCTTACGGGACCATCAACTATTTCTTCCTCGGCGACGTCAAGGTGGCCGGACTCACCCTCAAACAGGCCCGCGAGAAGATCACCGCCCTGCTGGCCAACGGCTACATCAATAACCCAGTGGTCATACTGCGCATCAATAATTTCAAGTCCAAGGAAGTTCAGATCACCGGGGCCGTGGACCGCCCCGGAACATATGTGCTTGAAACCAATGACACCACCTTGCTCAAATTGATCTCCATGGCCGGCGGCACCACCTATAATCGCGGCAACTTCGCCTTGATTTACCGCGGCGGAGCGGAAAGGCTCAAAGAGGAAAAAGCCAAACAACATGATTCGTCCCCGGAAATGGCGGCGCCGGAACATGGGAACACCGCGGACAAGGCCGAACCGATCACGGTGCCTCCCAACAGCCTGAAAGGACAGGAGAACATACAGGTGGACCTCCGGCTGCTCCTCGACCAGGGCAAGCCCGAAAATGACGTCAAGGTCATGCCCGGAGATTTTGTCCTGATCCAGTCCAAGCTGATTGAAAATCTTCGTCTGAATTACGTGTTCGTTGACGGGGCCGTGAGAAGCCCCCGCCAGGTGGATTACATCGAAGGCATGACCGCGCTCCAGGCCATCACCCAGGCCGGAGGGTTCAGCGATCTCGCCTCTCCCAACCGCACCTATGTCACCCGGCTCGGCCCCGATGGAAAAATATTTCGGTTCCGGATTAAGCTCAAGGATGTCCAGAGAGGGAAACGCCCCGACGAGCCTCTCAAGCCCGGCGACCGAATCCTGGTGCAGGAAAGCTGGTTCTAGATTTCCGGGCCGGGGACGCTCAGATCAATTTCCGCGCCGCCTTGAGCGCCGCATCATAATTCGGCTCCTTGCCGATCTCCGGCACCAGCTCAGCGTAGCGGACCACGCCCTTCTTGTCCACCACGAACACCGCCCGGGCCAGGAGCCGCGTCTCCTTCATCAGGACCCCGTACTTCAGCCCGAACTCCGCGTCGCGGTGGTCCGACACCGTCCGCACCCGCGTGACCCCCTCCGCCCCGCACCAGCGCTTCTGCGCGAACGGCAGGTCCATGCTCACGGTGAGGATCTTGATGTCCGGGCCCAGCTTCTCGGCCTCCCGGTTGAAACGAGCCGTCTCCAGCGAGCATACCGGCGTGTCCAGCGACGGCACCGCCAGCAGCACCACCACCTTGTCCTTGACATCGGAGAGCTTCATCGGCTTCAGGCTGTTGTCAATGGCCGTGAAATCCGGGGCCTTGGACCCCACCTTAACCTCGCCGCCCACCAGGGTCACCGGGTTCCCGCCCATGGTTACCAGTCCCTTGCGCTCATTCATGGCAGTCTCCTTTTGCGGTAAGACGTTGGGATTACAGCTTTAAGGTAAGCATGGCGAGGCGCAATTCAAGTGAAGAGCGGCCGGGGTCAGGGAGAGCGCCGTCTAAAATTGTGTGACCTCTCCGCCCTTGATGGCCCGGCGGGTGCGGGTGTTGACGTCCATGGTCGTGCCCGGCTCGATCCGGCCGTGGTTGGTGTAGCCCCGCGTTTCCCAGTAGCCGGGCACCAGGCTGTTTGCATAGGTGATCCGGACCACCCACTTGCAGGACTTGTAGCCCCAGAGGTTGGGAATCAGCATCCGGAGCGGACCGCCGTAATCCGGCTCCAGCGGCTCGCCGCCGACGCCCCAGCACAGAAGCACCCGCGGGGAGGAGAGCTCCGTCAGCGGCGCCGTGGTCGCGTATCCGCCGGCGCTCACGAAGGTCACGTGAGTGGCCTCGGGCCGGCCCGGGTGGCGCTTCATGAACTCCGTCCACGGCGTCCCCTCCCACTGGGCCCGGACCGACCATCCGCTCACCGAGGTCAGGCGCGCGTCCAAGATCACGTTCGGGAGCGCCTTGATGTCGGCCAGGCCAAGCTCCGCCTCCTGCTGGGCGAGACCGTCAACCCGCACCCGCCACGCGCCGGCATCGGTGTTTTCAGGCACGCCTTCCGCCGCGAACACCGGCGTGTCCAGGCCGCTCAAGATGCTCACTTGCCTCTCCTCCCTTTATTCACGCCGCCGGTCCGAACCCGCTCCATGAAGATGTGCCCTCTCCCATCATCTCGATCCTGATAAAAGATGAGCATCAATGGCCGAAGTAACAAGGGCCCGCGCTGATCGGGCCCCGGCCGGGAAATCGCCGGCTCACCCTCCGTTTAATTCATAAAGCCGGCGCCACTTCTCCGACTCGGCCGCCGCCGGCGCGAATTCTGCCGCCTTCCGGATAAACTCAAGCCCGCGCCTCCGGTCCGCGTCATGCTTAACGTAGTAGAGGCCCAGCCTGCCGAGAATCTCCGCATGGGTCGGATATAACGCCAGCGCGCGCGTAAGAAGAGGCGCCGCTTCCGCCTCCCGCCCCGTCTCCATAAGGAGGTCGGCCAGGTTGAGCATGGCCAGGGCGCTCCCGGGGTCGCAGTCCAGCGCCCGCTGGTAGTATTGCTCCGCGTCTTGCCATGCGCCCCGGCCGTAGCCGATGTTGCCGAGATCAGTCAGGGCCGGGGCGGAGCAAGGATCAATCCGCAGCGCCCACATCAGGCTGTGCTCGGCCTCATCCGAGCGGCCGTATGCCAGGTACGACGTGCCCAGGTTGACGTGAGGCTGGCTAAGCCCCGGCGCCTTCTCCACCGCGTCGCGCCACGCCCGGACCTCCCCGGCGAACGCGGCGCCCCGCTGATGGGTGCCGGCCGCGAAACAGACGAGGACGGCCAGATATAACGCCCGGGAAATCTTCGGCCGCCGTTTTCCCGCCGCTTCCAGCAGAAGGAGCAGCGGCCATAAGAACAGGACCATCGAGAGGTAAGGCCGGTTCTCGTTCACCACCGCCGTGAGCGGTATCACCGAGCTCGTGGGCGAGAGGTAGAGCAGGGAAAACAACCCGGCGAACCCCAGCTCCGGAGCGCGCCGCAGGCTGATGACCAATGCGCCGGCCAGCGCCGCGAGGCCGACAAGGGATAGGATGAAGCCGGCGGACAGCAACTCTCCCGCCGCCGCCGGGACCCAGGCCTCGTGTTCGATGGACAAGTTGACCGGGAAGCACATCAGCCGGGCGTACGTCCAGAAGCCTCGTACCTGCGCCGCGCCGTATTGCCACACCTCCCACGGCCGAGCCGCCGGGAACAGCACCGCCGCGGAAAAATGCCGGCGATACCAAAGGTAGGCCCCGAACAGCGCGAGCAACGCCGCCGCGGTCACGACGGTAAAGCCGGCGCCGCTCCGCCGCGCGCCCGCCTCACCCCGGCCAGCGCCTCCGCCGCCGAATGCAAGGCCCCACAAAATGACCGCCGCCGGCAGGGTGGCCGCCGCTTCCTTGGTGAACAGCCCCGCCGCGTACAACGCGGCCATACCCGCGATCAGGGCCGCCTTGAGCCAGTGCCCCATGCGGCCCCGCCGTTCCGCCTTCAGGCCGGCCGCGAACGACAGCAGCGCGGCCAGGTAGAAGGTGGAGGAGAGCAGCACCGAGCGGTTGGACACGCAGCCGATCTGCGCCGAGGCCAGCGGATGGATCAGGAAGATGAGTCCGCCCGCGAACGCGAGCCCCTTGAGCCGGCGGCTCATGCGCATCAGGCCGAAGAGCAGCCAGGCGTTCAAAATGTGCAGGGCCAGGTTCACGGCCCGGAACGCCCGCGGGTCGGGCCCGGCCCAATGGTGGTCCACGGCATAGGTCCAGGTCAGCACCGGCCGGATCATGTTGGCCGGGATGGCGCTCGCGGCCTCCGGGTGCGAGAAAAAATACGCGGGCGACAGGTGCTCTCGGAGGTATGGGTTGTCGCGGATGGTGTGAATGTCGTCGAAGATGAATGGAGCGCCCATAAACGGGAGAAAAACCGCGGCCGCAAGGAGCGGGTAGATGATCAGCGCGGCCGGCAGGCCCCGCGTTCTCTCATTCGGTCTCTCCACGTCAAGCTCCTGTCAAATCCTAGACCATCCCCGGCCGGTCCACAAACTCTTTACGCTCTTCACATTGCGGAATGGATAGGGGTTGGGCGCTTGGATGCCTGGGCAGCCCACACGTCTCGTGTGGGCGGCTCTGCCGCAGGATCGGTGCGGAACACACAGCAGACCTTGCTCTCCGGGCGGTAAGGAGCCTGCGCCGGTGGCGCCCCCACGAGACGTGGGGGATACCCTGGCTTGATTGCCATGGCGGATGAATCCACTCTTGAGTGTGAAGAACCACTTTTAATGGCCCTACGCGGCCCCACACGGCGGGGAAAATTTTTTCTTGCCTCCGCCTCCATAATTTGTTAGGGTCAATGCAGGCCCTTTCGGTCTAACCGCGCGTTCCAAGGAGGTCCATGAGATGAGAAAAATACTTTTTGGCCTGTTGATGGCGGCCCTGCTCGCCGCCGCGCCGGACATCAGGCACCTGCAGCTCACCACGGCCAATGGCGAGAGCGAGTTCCCCTCCCTGGCCTGGACCGGCTCGCAACTGGGAGTGGCCTGGATGGACGGCAGGGACGGCAACCAGGAGATCTATTTCCGCGCCGCCGACATGAACGCTCAGGGAAGTGGGCCGGAGTCACGGATCACCAACTCCGAGACCTGGGACGACCGCCCGAGCCTGTGCTGGACCGGCGCCGATTTCGCGGCGGCCTGGATCCACGAAAACAAGAGCACCTTTAACCTCTACTTCCAGAAGCTCGATCCAACGGGCCGGCCCCGAGGCAAGCAGACGGCGATCGTGCGCGAGGCCATGCTCGGCAAGGACGCCATCCTTGCCTGGTCCGGAGCGGGCTATGGGCTGGTGTCCACCGAGTACAGGGAAGGGCCGGCGCAAGGCAGCCTGGTCTTCCGGTTCCTGGACGACGCCGGGAAGGTGGCCGGCAGCCCGGAAACCGTGGTCGGCGCCGGCAACAATATACCCGGGGCGATGCTCCGCGCCGGCTCCGACTTTATCGTGTTTTACCAAGACGATAATCAGCACGCGGTCTACTCCGTCGTGCTCGACCCGTTCGGAAAACCGCGCAACCCGCCCCAGCTCCTGAGCACACCCGGCGCGATTTGCGGCCTGCCCGCGGCCGCCTTTAACGGCAAGGTTTTCGTCGCCGCCTGGCCGCGCGAAACCGGGACGGCCAAGGACATTATGGCGGTGATTATGTCACCCGACGGAAAAAAGATCGGCACCCCCTACCTGGTGACGACCCCGGACCAGGACCGGCCGGCCGTGGCCGCGGCCGCCGGGCCGAACGGCTTCGGCCTGGCCTGGATCGGGATCAGCGAGGAAGGACGGTCCCTCTACTTCCGCGCCCTCGACCCGATGGGCAAGCCCCTCGAAGAGCCCGTCCGCTTGAGCAAGCCGCGCCCGGCCAAGGTCTTCAGCAACCGCATGAGCATGGAGGCGGACAACGCGGGCTACGTCATCGCCTGGGTGGACCTGGCGCCGCCCTTCAATACCGAGATCATTCTTACCAGGGTGGGCTTCTAGCATAGTTGCCGCAGATGAACGCAGATTAACGCAGATGAATATGAGGAAATAATTTTGATTATCTGTGTTGATCCGCGTTCATCCGCGGCTCCTGAAAAAAGCCGGGACTTATAAAGATGTAACCGTAACACTACCCTGGCGCGGCCTTAAGAGTTATTTATCGGAGCGCAGGGAGATGAAAAAATTGAGAACGGTGTCGCCGACCTGGATGGAGTCGCCGTTCTTGAGGTTGGCCACCGTCACCCGCCGATTATTGAGATAGGTCCCGTTCCGGGAGCGCAGGTCCTTGAGGATCACCTTGTCGCGGCCGATGAACTCGATGGAACAATGCTTGCGGGAGGCGTCTTGGTCCTGGAGCGCCAGGTCGGCGCCGGCGCGGCCGATCAGGGTGGCCCGGCTCTTGATCTCGAACCGCGATCCCGCGTCCGGCCCTCCCGCAACCTGCAGCACCGCCTTCACGCCCTCCGGCAACGGGTCCGCCAGCGGATCAGGCTCGACGCGGGCCTTGCGCGGCCGCGTGGTCTCCGTGCCGGGGACCGATTCCACCTCGACCGCCCCCGGCCCGGTCCCTTCCCCGGCCGCCGCGTCTTCCCCGGCCGCCTCCAGGATCGTCACCTGGATCACCGTCTCGCCGATGGTCAGCTCGTCCAGGTTGCCCAGCGCCGCCTCCCACACCCGGCCGCCGTTCAACAGCGTCCCGTTGGTGCTGCCCAGGTCCCGGAGCACCAGGCCGTTGTTCTCGAACGAGATCTTGGCGTGCTGCTTGGAAGCGGCCCGGTCCGTGATGATGATGTCCGAATCCGCGCGGCCCAGCACCGTGTCCTTCTTCCACAGCTTCTTCACCATGCCCCGGTCGGGACCGGACAAAAAGGAAAGCTGGACATAAAGGCCCTCCGGAAGCCCTTCCTCCTTGAGGCCGTTGGTTCGCTGAGTGTTCTCCGTCATGAAAGCGCCGCCGATGGATGGAAATCCATGCGCCTGCTTTTGCATTATAAAAATCGCGGGAAGAAGAGTCAAGTTCCAGGCGGACGGGACCGGCGGCGTTAAACTAAAGATGTGGAAGATGTGGGGTCAAGATGTGGGGTCTGACCCCGAAATGTTGGTTTAACGGGCGGTCCACTTGATTATTGACGCTCGATCCATCCTGGGTTAAAATAGGGTCGTTCGGGCATGGTGGGGACTGGTTTGGCCGCGATAATGATGCCCGGACGGCTCGTGCCTGGTGCTCCTTCCGTTCCATTTACGCAAGGCAGCTTCCGGAAGCAGGGCCTTTGGGGGCCTCTGGCTCGCGGCCTGGAGGCGGGTGTCAGCGTCGGCCGGAAGCGCCGATCGAGCAAGAAAAGGAGACGGGTATGGGCAATCGTTTGTACGTGGGTAATCTGAGTTTCAAGACCACCGAGGAAGGACTCCGGGATTTGTTCGCCAGGGACGGCAAGCAGGTCACGGACTGCCGCGTCATCACCGACCGCGCCACCGGCCGGTCCCGCGGGTTCGGGTTCGTGGAAATGGCCTCGGAAGAGGACGCCCAAAAGGCCATCGAGCTGCTGGATAATTTCGAGCTGGACGGCCGCGCCCTCAAGGTCAACTTCGCGCGCGAAAAAGAAAACGACCGGGGAGGCGGGCAAAGTCGGAGGTCCGAGTCCTGGTGACCTTCCACTGGTCAGCATCAAAAGGGGCGGGAATACCCGAGCGGGTGCCCGCCTTTTTTATTTGGTCCCGGAGCACGATCTAATTTCATTATGGTTCCAATAAATCAGGCGCTCCGGCGTATTAACGGGTGAGCGCCGGATGAAGAAAAAGCAGGGCCAGGGATGACGATCTCCGACGAAGAGCTTTTATCAAGGTATCAGTCCGGCGATGAAAGCGGGTTTAACGGGCTCATTGACCGCTATCAAAGGCCGCTGTTCACGGTGATCGCGCGGATGGTGAGGGACAGAGGAGATGCCCAGGACATTTTTCAGGAAACTTTCATCAGGGTCATGGTGCATAACGAGCGCTTCGACCCGGGCCGCAAGTTCTCGACCTGGATTTATACCATCGCCGTCAACCTCTGCCGCGACCACCTGCGCCGCGGCCGGCGCTCTCCGGTCGCCGTGGTGGGGGACGTGCCGGAAGCGGCCGGGGGCGATGACCCGGAGTCGGAGTCATGGAGGCGGGAGGTGAGGTCGGCCGTGGACCAGGCGCTGGCGCTCCTGCCCGCCGAGCAGCGGGAGGTTTTTCTGCTCCGCGAGTACGGAGGAATGTCATTCAAGGAGATCGCAACGCTCACCCGGAGCAATCTGAACACCGTGCTCGGGCGGATGCGCATGGCGGTGAAAAAGCTCCGCGCCGAGCTTGACGGCCTCAGGGAGGAAATAGGATGAACGCGGGCAACGACCATAAATGCGCGGCGGTTTCCGCGGAGGACCTGGTCCTTTTTGCCTACGGCGAAACGGACGACCCGAGCATTGCCAAGCACGTCGCGGGATGCCCGGATTGCCGGGCCTTCATCGCGGACCTGGAAAAGGTCAGGCACGCGGCCCAGCGGGCGGGTGCGCTCGAGCCGGGCCTGGCCGTGATCGCCGGGCTCAAGCAGAAGGCGGCCAGGCAAGCCGGGGCCGTCAGGACCGCGCCCCGGCAAAAGGAAAGGGGCCGGGCCTGGCCGCGCTGGGTCTTTGCCATGGCCGCGGTTTTCATCGCGGCGGCGGGACTGATGATTTATCAATACCAGGAACGCCATGGTGCCTGGCATGAGGCCCGGGAAACGCGGGGCGTGCCCGCGTATCTCGCCGGGGTCGGCGCGCAGCTCACCGAGATGGAGGGACTGGTCGGTGGATCGGATGACGCTGATGCCGGCGGTCTTGAAATAATCGCTGTTGCGGAAACTGAGGCCGGCGACAGCGTGGCCGGCGTGGAGGGCGGGTTCAGCCTGGACCCGGGCGGCTGGGACTTGATCGTGGAGCCGGGCCCGAACGTTGACGACCTGGAGGTCGCCATGAACGACCTGGAGTCGCAGGTTGATTTATTGGGTGATTATGACGCGCAGGATGGATCGGTGGAGAAGGGATGGAGCGGCGG
>DATKZS010000036.1:0-10187 GCA_035527835.1 bacterium | reverse complement strand
ATGTAAACGGCCCGCAACTGCCCCTGGCTCGCCAGCGATTTCACCGCGGCCATGGCACGGCGCTCTATTTCAGCATCGAGAGCAGCCATTCCACCATCTCCTCTGTTTGGCGCAAGGTTTTCTCAGCCGCGTTTGAAATATTTTGCTCGTTTATGCTCTAATTGTAAACTGTCGTGTCTTCGGAAAGCAAATACAACCCGCCCAGGCAAACCAACTACAAGACCTCCCTGCGAATGGCCCGCGAGAAGCTCGGGGGCATGGACTTCGGGGCGCAGTGCGAAAAGGCCGGGGTGGCGGTGAAGGATGGCGGCGCGCTGATCCGGTTCATCGGCCGGGAATTTTTTGTGGACCGGGAGACGCTGGAGGTTTCCCCACGGGACGGCGGGCCCGGGCCCGAGGTGTGGGAGAAGATCGTCATTCTCCATTACCTGATCGCCGCCGACGGCTCGCCCGACTCCGGCGAGCTCATCTCCTATAAGCAGGTCCCGGACGGAGCGCCCTATTACGACGTGTTCGTCCGCCGGACCTCCGGCATCCTCGTCTCCGCGTTCGGTAGCCGCCTCTCCGACCTCGCCGCCGCCGCCACGAAGCTCGGTGCCGATACCGTCTCCGGCCACGGCGACATGGCCTTCAAGATCAGGGCGCTGCCCCATGTCAAGTACCTGTTCGTGCTCTACAACCCCGACGACGAGTTCCCCGCCGACGTCCGCATCTTCTTCGACTCCACCCTCCCCCTCCGCCTTCCCGCCGAGGACATCACGGTGCTTTGCCAGATGATCTGCCTCAAGCTGGCCAGGACCCGGTGAGCGGCGCTTGACGTTGTTCGCAAAGGTTGTAGAATAACATTCGTTATTCAGCAAAGAGGATAGAGAAGCGAGGAGCGAGGGCGGAATGGATTGACCCTCTGCCGCTTGATCCTCCCCCGATCCTCGCTCCTCGATTCTCGCTGCTCTTTTCAAGGAGGGGAAGATGAGATGGATCGTTGACTTCCTTTGCTCATCCATCGGCAAGAAACAGTTGATGGCTCTTACCGGCTTTTGCTTCCTGGGCTTCATCACCGTGCACCTGGCCGGGAATTTGTCCATCTTCGGAGGGCCCAGGATGCTGGACGCTTACGCGGACAAGCTCAAGTCGCTCGGGCCGCTGATCCTGGTGATGGAGCTGGGCCTCGTTTTCCTGGCCTGCGTGCACGTGGGCATGGGGCTGTGGCTGTTCTACAAGAACTTCACGGCCCGGCCGCAGCGCTACGCCGTGAGCGCGTCCGCCGGCGGCAAGACGCTGAGCTCTCGCACCATGCCCTACTCCGGGCTCCTGATCCTCACCTTTATCGTCATCCACCTCCTCAACTTCCGCTTCGCTGACCTCAGCGCCATGGGCCTCTCTGAGATCGCGGCGCGCATCTTCGGGAACCCGGTCTATTCCGGCTTCTACGTCGTCATCATGGTCGTGCTCGGCTTCCACGTCCGCCACGGCTTCTGGAGCGCCTTCCAGACCGTGGGCGCCAACCACCCCCAATACATGCCGACGATCGAAAAGCTGGCCGTCATCTTCGCCATCGTCGTGGCGGCCGGCTTCGGCTCGCTTCCGATCTTTGTTTTAATCACGGGCTAGGGAGGTATCAGATGGTCCTTGACGCAAAAGTCCCCGGCGGACCGATCAATGAGAAATGGGACAACCATAAATTTGATTTGAAGCTCGTAAATCCAGCGAACAAGCGGAAGTTCGAGATCATCGTGGTGGGCACGGGCCTGGCGGGGGCGTCGGCGGCGGCGTCGCTTTCGGAGCTTGGCTACTTCGTGAAGTCGTTCTGCATCCAGGACAGCCCGCGGCGGGCGCACTCCATCGCGGCGCAGGGCGGGATCAACGCGGCCAAGAACTATCCGAACGACGGCGACAGCGTATGGCGGCTGTTTTACGACACGGTGAAGGGCGGCGACTTCCGGGCGCGGGAGGCGAACGTTTACCGGCTGGCGCAGCTCTCGAACAACATCATTGACCAATGCGTGGCGCAGGGGGTGCCGTTCGCGCGCGAGTACGGGGGCATGCTCACCACGCGCTCGTTCGGCGGCGCGCAGGTGTCGCGCTCGTTATACGCGCGGGGCCAGACGGGCCAGCAGCTCTTGCTCGGGGCCTATGGCGCGCTCAGCAAGGAGATCGCGGGCGGCAAGGTCAAGATCTTCCCCCGCCGCGAGATGCTGGACCTGGTGGTGGCCGGCGGACAGGCCCGCGGCATCGTCACCCGCGACCTCGTAACCGGCAGGATCGAGCGCCACGCCGCGCACGCGGTGGTGCTCGCCACCGGCGGCTACACCAACGTCTTCTTCCTCTCCACCAACGCCATGGCCTGCAACGTCACCGCCATCTGGCGCGCCTACAAGCGCGGCGCCTTCATGGCCAACCCCTGCTTCACCCAGATCCACCCGACCTGCATCCCCGTGCACGGCGACTATCAGTCCAAGCTCACGCTCATGAGCGAGAGCCTCAGAAACGACGGCCGCGTCTGGGTGCCGAAGAGCGGCGGCGACAAGCGCAAGCCGCGCGACATCCCGGAGGCCGAGCGCGACTACTTCCTGGAGCGCAGGTATCCGGCGTTCGGCAACCTGGTGCCGCGCGACGTGGCGTCACGCGCCGCCAAGGCCGAGTGCGACGCGGGCAAGGGCGTGGGCGCGACCGGCAAGGCCGTGTACCTCGACTTCGCCGACGCCATTAAGCTGGACGGCAAGGCCAGCATCGAGAAGAAGTACGGGAACCTGTTCGAGATGTACGAGAAGATCACGGGGGAGGACCCGTACCAGACGCCGATGATGATCTACCCGGCGCCGCATTACGCCATGGGCGGGCTGTGGGTGGACTACAACCTGATGAGCACGGTGCCCGGCCTGTTCGTGATCGGGGAGGCCAACTTCTCGGACCACGGCGCCAACCGCCTGGGCGCGTCGGCCCTGATGCAGGGCCTGGCCGACGGCTACTTCGTGCTGCCCTATACCATCGGCGGGTACCTCGCGGGCACCAGCATCCCGCAGATCAGCGACGACCACGCGGCCTTCAAGGACACGGAGAAGGAGGCGGGAGAGCGCGTGAGCCGGCTGCTCTCCATCAAGGGCAAGCGCACGGTGGACGACGTGCACCGCGAGCTCGGGCACATCATGTGGGAGTACTGCGGCATGGGCCGCAACAACGATGGGTTCAAGAAGGCCAAGGAGCTGATCCCGGCGCTCCGGGATGAGTTCTGGAAGAACGTGACGGTGACCGGCACGGCGGGCGAGTTCAACCAGACGCTGGAGCGGGCGGGCCGGGTGGCGGACTTCCTCGAGTTCGGCGAGCTGATGATCGAGGACGCCCTGGCCAGGCAGGAGTCGTGCGGGTGCCATTTCAACGAGGCCTATCATACGGAGGAAGGCGAGGCCAGGCGCGACGACGCGAACTTCTCGCACGTCGCGGCCTGGGAGTACAAGGGCCAAGGAAAAGCGCCGGAGCTGCACAAGGAGCCGCTCGCGTTCGAGAACGTTCATTTGGCGCAGAGGAGTTATAAATGAGCGAGACGATCAATCTGACGTTGAAGGTCTGGCGGCAGAAGGGGCCGGAGGCCAAGGGCGGGTTTGAGACTTATATGGCCAAGGCGGTCCCTACTGACGCCTCGTTCCTGGAGATGCTGGACATCGTGAACGAGCGGCTGACGCTTACGGGCAAGGACCCGATCGCGTTCGACCACGACTGCCGGGAGGGCATCTGCGGCATGTGCGGGGCGGTGGTGAACGGGAGGCCGCACGGCAGCCTCAAGGGCACGACGCTGTGCCAGCTCCACATGCGGCATTTCGGGAACGGCGATTTGATCGTGATCGAGCCGTGGCGGGCGCGGGCGTTCAAGGTGATCAAGGACCTGGCGCTGGACCGCGGCGCGTTCGATAAAATCATCCAGTCGGGCGGCTACATTTCCGTCATCACCGGCTCCGCGCCGGAGGCCAACGCGGCGCCGGTCCCGCAACGGAACTCGGAGCTCGCGTTCGACGCGGCGGCGTGCATCGGCTGCGGCGCGTGCGTGGCCGCGTGCCCGAACGGCTCGGCCATGCTCTTCGTGGGCGCCAAGGTCTCGCACCTCGCGCTCCTGCCCCAGGGCCGGCCGGAGGCGGCGCGGCGGGCGCTCCGCATGGTGCGGGAGATGGACGAGCTCGGCTTCGGCAACTGCGGAAATCACAAGGAGTGCGAGGCCGTCTGCCCCAAGCAGATCAGCATCGTCAACATCGCGCGCCTCAACCGGGAGTACGTGAAGGCGGCGCTGCTGTCATGGGAAGAGTGAATTGACTAAATTACCTGATGACTGTAATCTGGAAGATGTACACTCTCATTTATACTTGATCGAAAAGATCCAGCAGGGCATTCAAAGAGCGGAGACCGAAGGGACCATTTCCCAAGAGGAAACGGAAAGGCGTTTGAAAATCTTTCAAGGAGGCTGTAATGGCTAAATATACATTCCTCGATTTAGCCCATGATGTGTTGAAGTTGAGTAATAAGCCGCTCACCTATCAGGAAGCGTGGGAATTTGCGGAAGAAAAGGGACTCACAAAAAAACTGCAAGCTTGGGGTAAAACTCCTTGGAATAGCCTGGGCACGGCCCTATATATTGAAATTCGTAATGAAGGATCAAAGTTCATTCAAGTCGGAAAGAGACCCGCTCGATTCTTTCTTCGCGAACGAGAAAAAGAGTTACCCCGCGAAGCAGAAATAAAAATTGAGAAGGAGGAGATAGAAAAGCCGGACCGCAAGACCCAATATCAAGAGCGTGATCTGCACCCGCTTCTGACCTATTTTGCATATGCGAATCCAATATTCAACCGGGGCCGCTCCATCTACACTAAGACCATATATCACGAAAAATCGACGAAGTCTGGCTATAACGAGTGGATTCACCCGGACATAGTGGGTTTCTATCTGCCGCTCGAAGACTGGCTCCCGGATGTCATTGAGTTCAACCGGCTGTCCGATAACAACTCCCTGCGACTCTTCTCCTTTGAACTCAAAAAGTCGCTGACGAAATCAAACTACAGGGAAGCATATTTCCAAGCCGTCTCGAATTCGTCCTGGGCACACGAAGGCTATCTTGTAGCGCCGGTAATACTGCAGGACGATGAGTTTTTGACGGAGCTCGAACGCCTGTCTTCATCCTTCGGCATCGGCATCATTCACCTGGATCCCCATGACGTTGACGGCTCAACCATTCTCTATCCAGCCAGAAGCAGGTCTGCGCTCGACTGGGAGACGATCAATAAACTTTGCGAGCAGAACACCGACTTCGAAAAATTCATTCAGGACGTTAAAATTGATTTCGAGTCCAAGCGTATTCACCGCTCGGAATATGATGAGGTGATCGCCGACATTGGGAAGTACATCAAGGACAAATTGAAGATTGAATGATAAAGGGTGCCATGACAGGAGGCAATAATGCTGAAGCGGACAAGAGTTGACCTTGACGAAAATCTCATGGCCGCATGTCAGAAGGCCACCGGGATCAAAACGCGCGACGCGCTTGTTGATTACGCGCTTAGAGAATTGCTCCGGACGAAAGACATAAAGAAGGTCATGGAAATACAAAGGAGGACGACCTCCAAGAGAAATCCCTTAAAGCCGAAGAGCGGGAATAAATAGTCCGGGTTCTCATGCGGGAGACTAACTGATCTTCTGAGCTCGGCTGAGGCAGAGCGGCTAAAGCCCGGATTGAGAAGGACGTTAAAACGCCCTTCTCCGCGGTTGGCAACGCCCTATACCCGCCATAAATGACGGGCCTGCACTCTTGAAGAAAACCCGATTAATCGGGTTCCCCCTGGTCAGTGATCAAGCCCCAAAAACCCTCGAATAATTTCCACCGAGCGGATGTTTCCATACTTATTGCGGAGAGGCTTCCGATTGTGAGGGCGGCGGGTCGGGCTGGACGGTGCGGGCCTTGACCATGGCGTAGATGGCGGGGATGACGATGAGGGTGAGGATGGTGGAGCTGATGAGTCCTCCGACCATGGGCGCGGCGATTCGCTTCATGACCTCGGAGCCGGTGCTGACGCCGAACATGATGGGGAGGAGTCCGATCAGGGTGGTCCCCACGGTCATGAGCTTGGGGCGGACGCGGAGGACCGCGCCCTCGATGACGGCCTGGCGCAGGTCGGAGCGGTAGCGCATGCGCCCTTCCCTCTTCATGCGGCCGTAAACCTCGTCCAGATAAACCAGCATGACCACGCCGGTCTCGGCGGCCAGTCCGCCCAGCGCGATGAACCCCACGTACACGGCGACCGAGGTCTGGTAGCCGAGCACGCTCATCAGCCACACGCCGCCGACCAGGGCGAAGGGCAGCGAGACCATGACGATCATGCTCTCGGCCATGTTGCCGAAGTGGATGTAGAGGAGAAGGAAGATGATGGCGACGGCCAGGGGTATCACCACCTGTAATCGCTTCCTCGCGGCCTCCATGTACTCGTACTGTCCGCTCCAGATGATGGAGTAGCCGGGCGGCAGCTTGATCTTTTGGGCCACGGCGTCCTGGGCGCGCCCGACGTAGCCGCCCACGTCGGGAGTATCGAGGTAGATGAAGAGCCAGTTGGTCTTGCGGGCGTTCTCGGACTTGACCATGGCCGGTCCTTTGTGGACCACGATGTCGGCGAGCTGAGCGATGGGCACCTGGGCGCCGCCCGATGTGGGCACGAGCAAGTTGCGCAGGCTGTCGAGGTGGTCGCGGTACTCGCGGGGGTAGCGCAGGTTCACCGGGTAGCGTTCGAGTCCCTCGACGGTGCGGGTGACGTTCATGCCGCCGGCGGCGCTCATGATCAGGTCTTCGACGTCCGCGACCGACAGTCCGTAGCGGGCGATCTGGTCTCTATTGATCTTGAAGTCCACGTAGTTCCCGCCGGTGGTGCGCTCGGAAAAGGTGCCGCGCGTGCCCTTGACCGACATGAGCACGGACTCGATGTCGGAGCTCAATGACACCAGCTTATCGAGGTCGTCGCCCATGACCTTGATGCCGACGGGCGACTTGAATCCGGTGGAGAGCATATCAATGCGGATTTTGATGGGCCCGTCCCACGAGGTGTCGGAGAGGCCGGGGATCTTGAGGGCCTGGCTGAGCTCTTGTTTAAGCTTTTCCCGGGTCATGCCCGGGCGCCATTCCCTGGGGTCCTTGAGCTGGATCACGGTCTCGATCATAGAGAGCGGCGCGGGATCGGTGGCGGATTCGGCGTGTCCGATCTTGCCGAACACGGACTTGACCTCGGGGAACCGGCGGATGATCTTGTCGGTCTGCTGGAGGAGCTCTCTGGCCTTGGCGATGGATATGCCGGGCAGGGTGGTCGGCATGTAGAGCAGGTCGCCCTCCCACAGCGCGGGCATGAACTCGCTGCCGAGCTGGCGCATGAAGCCGGGCAGCGGCACGTAGACCTTGTTGAAGAGCAGGTTCTGCAGGGGCAGGATGGTGACGGCCATGATAAGGGCGGCGGCGAGGATCACGGTGATCCGGCGGCGCAAGGCCCAGTCAATCAGCGGCCGATAGATCCAGATGAAGAAGCGGGAGAGCGGGTGCTTTTCCTCGCGCATGATCTTGCCGCGCACGAAGTAATACATCAACACCGGGATCAGGGTCACGGAGATGATGGCGGCCCACGCCATGGCGAAGGTCTTGGTGTAGGCGAGAGGCTTGAAGAGCCGGCCGGACTGCTCTCCCAGGGCGAACACGGGCAGGAACGAGACCACGATGATGAGCAGGGAGAAGAAGAGCGCCGGCCCGACCTCCTTGGCCGCGTCCATGATGATGTCAAGGTGCGGCTTCTGGTCCTGGTCGCGCTCGATGTGCTTGTGGGCGTTCTCGACCATGACCACGGAGGCGTCCACCATCACACCGATGGCGATGGCGATGCCGCCGAGGCTCATGATGTTGGCGTTGATCTTGAGGAGGTGCATGGTGATGAGGGACATGAGGACGCCGAGGGGCAGCGCGATGGCGGCCACGAAGGAGCTGCGCAGGTGCACGAGGAATACGATGCAGACCAGGGTGACGACGATGATTTCCTCGATCAGCTTTGCGCGCAGCGTCTCGATGGCGCGGTCAATCAGGCCGGAGCGGTCATAGACGGGGACGATCCGGACGCCTTCGGGCAGTCCGGCCTTGAGCTCGGCCAGGCGTTTTTTCACGCGCTCGATGACCTCCCGCGCGTTCTCGCCCCACCTCATGACGATGATGCCGCCCACGGCCTCTCCCTCGCCGTTGTACTCGGCGAGGCCGCGGCGCAGCTCGGGCCCGATGTGCACGTCCGCCACCTGGCGGAGCAGGATGGGCGTGCCGTTTTGGTCAACGCCGAGGGCGATGTTTTCAAGGTCTTCGACTGACTTGATGTAGCCCAGGCCGCGCACCATGAACTCGGTCTCTCCCATCTCGATCAGGCGCCCGCCCACGTCGTTGTTGGATTCGCGGATCGCCATCTTGACCTGGGAGAGCGGGATGTGGTAGGCGAGCAGCTTGATGGGGTCCGCCTCCACCTGGTACTGCTTGACGTATCCGCCGACGGACGCGACCTCGGCCACGCCGGGCAGGCTCACCAGCTCGTACTTGAGATAATAGTCCTGGAGCGAGCGCAGCTCCTGGAGGTCGTGCTTGCCGGTGGGGTCAATGAGGGCGTACTCGTAAATCCATCCCACTCCGGTGGCGTCGGGCCCGAGCTGCGGAGTGACCCCCGGCGGAAGATATTTCGAGGCGGTGTTCATGTATTCGAGCACGCGCGAGCGCGCCCAGTATAAATCGGTGCCGTCCTCGAAAATTATGTAAACAAAGGACGTGCCGAAGAATGAGTAGCCGCGCACGACCTTGGCATAAGGCACCGAGAGCATGGCCGTGGCCAGGGGGTAAGTGACCTGGTCCTCCACGATCTGCGGGCCCTGGCCCGGGTAGTCGGTCTGGATGATGACCTGGACGTCGGAGAGGTCGGGAATGGCGTCAACCGCGATGTTGCCGATGGTGTAAATTCCCACCACCATTATCAGCACGGTCATGACCATGACCATGAAGCGGTTGCGGATGGACCATTCTATGAGCTTGGCAATCATTACTTGCCGCCTTCCGCCTTCATGTCCATGCCTTCCATGTTCATTTTTTGAGGAGGCGCGGCCTCGGGAGAGGCGGCCGGCATCGCGGGCTGTTGCGCCTCGGTCTTCTGCGCCTCCAGCATCTTCCTCACGGCCTCTTCCATTCTCGACTCGGAATCAATCAGGAACTGCCCGCTCACCGCCACGCGCTCGCCGGGGATCAAGCCGGACTTGATCTCGATGGTGCGGCCGTCGCCGTAGCGTCCGAGCCCGACCTCGCGGGGCACGAACCTGCCGCCGCCCAGGTCAATAAACACCAGGTTGCGAACGCCGGTCCGGATCACGGCCTCGTCCGGGATGGAGACCACGGGCTGTTCGGATTCATGCTCGATGGTGATGGTGGCGAACATGCCGGGCTTGAGCTTGAGATCGTGGTTATCAATCACGATGCGGGCGGTGATGTCGCGGGTCTTGCTGTCGAGGTATGGATAGATGAATGAGACCTTGCCGGAGAAGGTATCGCCGGGCAGGTAATCCACCTCGATCCTGGCGTGGTCGCCCAGGCGGACCCAGGCCACGTCCTGCTCGTAGAAGCGCGACTGCAACCAGAGGGTGGACAGGTCCGCGATGCTCAAGAGCTCCATGCCCGGCATCACCTTCATGCCCTTGACCGCCTCGCGCTTCATCACCACGCCGCTGATGGGCGCGTACAGGGTCAGGTCCTTCCCGGCCTTGCCGGTGCGGGCCAGGCGCTTGATCTGCGCGCTGGAGATGTCCCATAAGCGCAGGCGCTTCTCCGAGGCGAGGACCAGGGAGCGCGCGGACTCGACCACTTCCGGGAAGGGGCTGTCCTTGACCGAGTCCAGGTAGCGCAGCGACTCGATGTACTCCTGCTGAGTGCTCACCAACTCCGGCGAGTATAGCTTGAGCAGGGGATCGCCCCGCTTCACGGTCTGGCCGGCCTTGTTCACGTAGAGCTTCTCGATCCATCCCTCCACCTTGGTGTTGACGGACACCAGCGATTCCTCGTTCGTCTCGAACGTGCCCACGGCCCGGATCTTCTTGACGAGCTTGCCCAGCTTGGCCTCCGTGGTGCGCACGCCCAGGTTCTGGACCACGGCCGGGTCAATCTT
>DATKZS010000035.1:0-19186 GCA_035527835.1 bacterium | reverse complement strand
GTGACCCCAAACCGACTTGGCGAACCGCCCGACGGGAGCGCCAAGCAGAAAACACTCGCACCCAAGCCCTCTTAAAAATTAATCCTCGGCGCTCTTGGCGTCTTGGCGGTTTTCCGGTGCGTTTATTTTGGACAGCACTGAGAGTTAATATTTATTTTTCTCTGTGCTCTCCGTGTCTCTGTGCGAAAAAATTTCCCAACAAGACAATTACTGCTCTTCAATCCTGAAGGTATCCAGCATCGCCTTGAAGTCGTCGGCCAGGACCTTTAAGTTGGCCACGGATTCGGAGACCTTTTCCACGCCCTTGACGTTGCGGTGCGCGATGTCGGAAATTTTGGTGATGGCGGAGAGGACGTGCTGGGCGGCCTTGCGCTGCTCGCCCTGGGTGTTGTTGATGTAGGTGGCGATGGAGGTGATGTGCTCGATGGCCTTGGTGATCTGCCTTGATCCCATGGCCTGCTCGCGGGTGGCCTTTTTTACCTGGATGGCGATATCCTTCATCTTCTCGGAGGAGAGCATGATCTGCTCGGTGCCGCGGGTCTGGTCCTGAGTGGCGGCGTGAATCTGCTCGATCATGCCGGCCATGGTCTCGAAGAAGTTGAGGACCTGGTCCACCTGGCGGGACTGCTCGCGGGTCGAGTCGGAGATGCGGCGTGCCATGTCCAGCGACTTTTTCGCGCTCTCCTGGATCTTGAGCAGCGCTTGGCCGGCCTCGCCGGAGAGGGTTACGCCTTCCTCGATGCTGCCCTCGCCCCGCTCCACGGCGGACACCGCGTCGCGCGCGTCCTTCTGTACCGCCAGGATCTGTTCCGAGATCTCAGAGGTGCTGGCCTGCGTCCGCTCGGCCAGGTCCTTGATCTCGTCCGCGACCACCGCGAAGCCCTTGCCGTGCTCACCGGCCTGAGCCGCGATAATGGCCGCGTTCAACGCCAATAAATTCGTCTCCTCGGTCACATCCTCGATCACCGTCAGGATGCGGCCGATCTCGCGCGCCCGCTTGGAAAGCCGTTCGATGACATCGGCGGCCTGCCGGCTGGTCTCCTTGATCTTCTCGATGCCGCGGATGGTGGACTGCACCGCGGCGGCGCCGGTCTCCGAGTCCCGGGACACCTCCTCGGACACGGACGCCGTCTGCTCGGCCATGCGGTCAACCTGCTTGACCGCCTCCCTGGTCTCGCGCATGGAACCGGCGACCTCCGCGGTCTTGCCGGTCGCGCTCTTCACGTTCTCGGCCACCTGGCGGACGGAAGCGGACATCTCCTGAATCGAAGCGGTGGTGTTCTCGACGCCGCTGGAGAGGTTCTCGGAGCTGTTGGCCACCTGGTCGTTGGTGGCGCTCATCTGGACGATGGAGGCCGAGCTCTCCTCGGCGGATGACGCCAGGGTGTCAACGGACTCGGCGATGCTGGCGATGGTCTGGTTCATCTGGGCGATGATGGCGGAGGTTTCCTCAACAGCCACCGACTGGGCCTGCGAGCCCAGCGCCATCTCGTCGGTGCGCTCGGCAATGCCTTCGGTGGCGGTCTCGATGGACTCCGCGGCTTGCCCGATCTGACGCACCATGTTCTTGATGCTGTGCACCATGCGGAGGTGGTGCGCTGCCAGTACCCCGACCTCGTCATCGGCCACGATGGGCTTGGGGTCGGAGAGGTCGCCGGACTCGACCTGCTTGGACGAGTCAATGATGCGGGTGAGCGGCGCGGTCATCTCCCGCTGCATGGCCTGGGCGAAAATCAGGGAGAGGATGAGGGCGACCACGAACATGGCCAGGATCGGCCCCATCTGGGTGGTGAGCTGGGCCACGGACCGGGTCTGGGGCTGGATGGAGACCAGCCGCCAGCGCCCCGACTTGCCCAGAGGGTCAACCGTAACCGTGTATTGCTCGCGCTTGGCGTAAGCGATGTACACCCGGTCGGTGACGCGGGTGACCAGGGGTTGGAAGAACAGGCCGCGAAAAAATCCCTCGTCCTGCTCCGGGGATTTTCCGGCCAGCGCCGGGATCTTGTCCATGATCGAGCGCTCAACCGCGGGCACTTCAAGGGTCGTGTGACGGCCGCCATCGCCCGCTACCACCTTTTCAAGCAGGTTGTTCTGCGCCTCGTCCAGCAGATAGGCATACTTGCTGTCGCCCAGGATGCCTATCGCTCCGGAGTTGAGAATCGCGCTGTTTTCGTTGCGTTCAAGGGCGCTCTCCAAATTCGAGCCAATTTCCCTCACCCTCTGCGCTACATACTCGTCCACCTGGTAACAGGAGGACCGGATCTGGCCGGCGATGCTCAAATGGGTGGTGATCCAGGTGATGGAACCGACCAGGACCAGAATGTACAGCAGGATCTTGGCCCGGTAGTTGATGCGCGCGAACCCCAGCTCCGGCCGCTCGAAATATGACGGGAATTTCGCGAGCGCCGGCCCGAGCTGCTCGATGTAAAAACTCTTGACCACGAAGTAGTGCATGGTCGCCATCAGGCAAAGGATCGCGGCCACGCCCAGCGAGATGCGCAGCAGGTTGAGCAGCGGCAGCGAATAAAAGAGGCGCAGGCTGAACACCAGGGCCGGCGCGAAGATCAGCCACTGCGCGATGAAGCGGAGCACGAAGCGGTGCGGAAAGTCCAGGAGCGCAAGCAGGCTTTTAAGCGCATCCTCCTGCGACATGGTCGCGTAATCGCCCTCCCAGGCCAGGATCCGCGCCACCTCGCGGTTCCGCGCGCTCGACCAGATCTCGAACAACAGGGTATTAATCCCCATCCCGAAAATCAGGAAAAGCACGAACACCCGGAGCATCACTAAAAACCAGAAGACGGCCCAGTCCTTGGCAAAGGCCGGCACGTCGGTCATCGGCTCCGGAGGCTGCAGCCCCTGCAAGACCACGGTAATGTAAACGACGATACCCGCCGCGAACGCCAGCGTGATCGGCGTCATCTTCTTCGCCGTGTTTTTCTGCAGGAAAGAAGCGGTCTTCCTGATGTCCTCTTCAAAACTCATGCGTCATAAGCCTGCAACAAGAGCAGAATATGAGAAAGGCGGGCCTTTGTCAACGACCGGCCGGGACGGGAACCTCTCCGGCTGATTGAAAAAATGAGGAGTTGTTATTCACGCAAAGGCGCAAAGAACGCAAAGAAGAATCTTTTTTTTTAATCTTCGCGTGCTTTGGGCCTTTGCGCGAAACAAACTCTTTCTGATATTTCGATTATCTCCGGATGTTGATGAGGATCTTGATCACGGTCTCGCCGAGGTGCACCACATCGCCGTGGCGGATTTTGACGGCGCTGATGTAGTGGTCGTTGAGGCGGGTCCCGTTGGCGGAGGCCAGGTCCTTGATGGTCATCTTGTCCTTGTTGTGGACCTCGACCTGGCAGTGGCGCTTGGAGACCGAGGGGTCGGTGAGACGCACGTCGGCCCCGAAGCCCCGGCCGATCACGGTGGACTTGTGGTCGAGCTTGAACACCTTGCCCTGGTCCGGGCCGTGCGTTACGTCCAGGACCACCTGCAGGTTCGGAGGAATCTCCGGGTTGGGCAGGGCCCCGGTAACGATCGTGGACTCGTCCATGCCGACCCGCGACTCGCTCGTGTCCTCCGCCGCGGGCTCGGCGAACGCCCCGTACTTGTCCTCCACCACCGAGAGCAGAAGCGTCGTGTCCCCGAGCTGAATCTCGTCAAGGTTGCCAAGCGGAGCGCTCTCCACCCGCTCGCCGTTAAGATGGGTCCCGTTCGTCGAGTTGTTGTCCGTGAGAAAAAGCTTGGACCCCACAAACTCAATCACCGCGTGCACGCTGCTCACCGTCGGATCGTTGAGCACCACGTCCGCCGCCTTGCGCCCCAGTGTCGTGCGCGTGCTTTTGATCCCATACTTTAAGCCCTGGTCCGGGCCCTCAATCACCTCCAGCGTGATGTAAAGCCCCTCCGGCAGGCTCCCGGCGTCCGCGCCCGTCTTCAGGCTCCCGGAAACCGTATCATCGCGGTCCGTCATGTCCCCCTCCACGAAGAATGAGCATAAGGTTTAACGCCAAGACGCCAAGATCGCGGAGAAGATTCAAGATATATAAGTTCATCTTCATTTGTCCCGGTAAACCTCGCGCCGATGCCCGGCGCGGACGATGATAACTATCAATTCCTGGTCACGGACCTGGTAAAGAACCCGTTAATTTCCCGAGCGCAAGCGGTATATGTTTTGCGGCCCATGCAGCTTGCGTGAGCCCGGAGGCCGGGGGTCTTCTTGGAGGCTTGCTATCTTCTGCAGGATGCGCGAACGGTCCGCGGGATTGATCTTTGCCAAGTCGCGGTCCGCAGCCGGCTTGAATAGCACTTCATAGGGCATGGTTCCAGTCTTATAAAAAATTACAGTAATATCAAGCCGCGTGGAAAAGCGGAAAAAGCATTGTCATGCCCCATACTTCTTTTTGATCTCCTCAAGCGGAATCAACTCTCCCTCTTCCCGCAAGCCTTCCAGCGCGGCGCGCAGGTCATGCAGGTCTTCCACCTCCTCCAGCAAAGCCGCATCCTGCATCGAAATGAGCATGGCAACCTCGCGGCCGTGGTCCTCAAGAATGATGCGGTCCCCCTCCCGCGCCACCTTCTCCAGGGCACTGGCCATCTCTTCAGGCAAAGATTGCGCCGGTATCCGCGTCATATTGAAAAACCTCCGCTTATCCCATCTTCTTTCATATCATAGCTTGGCCGCCAAATGGATGCAACGAGGCAAGCCGCTACGCGGCCGGAGCCTTTATAATATTACATAGCTCAGCGCCACCGCCACGGCCAGGACCGCCGCCAGGACGTACATGAAGGCGTGCACCTGTCGCGCCCGGCCGGAGGCCGCCATGAGCAGCGGCCACGAAATGAAACCGGCCACCAGCCCCCGCGAGATGCTGAACGTGAGCGGCATCAGCATCATGGTCAAAAACGCCGGCACCGCCTCCGCGTAATCCCGCCACGGGATCTTGGCGATTCCCGCCATCATCATGCACCCCACGATGATCAGCGCCGGCGCCGTCACCATGCCCACCGACAAAATATTGGCCAGCGGCGCGAAAAACATCGCCGCCAGGAACAACAGCGCCGTGACCACGCTCGCCAGCCCCGTGCGCGCCCCCGCGGCAACCCCCGCCGCGCTCTCGATGTAGCACGTCACCGTGCTGGTGCCGAAGAGCGACCCCGCGATCGTGCCGCAAGCGTCCGCCGCCAGGGCCTGCGTCGCCCGCGGCAGCTTCCCGTCCTTGATGAAGCCCGCCTGCTCCGACACCCCGATCAACGTCCCCACCGTGTCGAACAGCGCGAAAAACAAGAGCGCCAGCGCCAGGAAGAACCACTGCCAATGCGAGAACGCGCCGACCACGTCCAGCTTGAACGCCACCGCCGCCATTGACGGCGGCCGCGCCACGATACTCCCGGCCCCCAGCTTGATCCAACCCGCAATCAGTCCGGCGGTGATCGCCGCAACCGCGCCCATGCCGAACGCGCCCCAGATTTTTTTCCAGTGCAAGCCAAGCCCCGTGCCGAAAAAGATCAGCACCAGCACCAGCGCCTGCCACTGGAACGGCCGCAGCGTGGGCAATGCCATGTTGTCCGCCGGCCGGATCTCGCCAAAAAGCAGACCCAGCGCCCCCGCCGCCAGGATGCCCCATAAAATCGCGCCGCGCACCCCCGCCACCAGCATCACCGCCGTGGCCGCGATGCTGGCCAGGCTGATCAGCACCGCCGGGCTGGAAAGGTCGCCGAGCTCGACCAGGGTGGCCGGGCTGCCCCGCACCAGGCCCGCGTGCTGCAGACCTATGAACGCGATGAACAATCCGATCCCCGCCGCGATCGAATGCTTGAGCGTGTCCGGGACCGCGTTGATCAGCATCTCCCGGATGCGGAAAAAAGTGAGCAGCAGAAAAATCACGCCCGCGACAAAAACCATGCCCAGCGCCGTCTGCCACGGCACCCCGAACCCCTTCACAATCTCAAAACTGAAAAAAGCGTTCAGGCCCATCCCCGGCGCCAGCGCGATCGGATACCGCGCCACCAGGGCCATCACCAGCGTCGCCACCGCCGAGCCCAGGCACGTCGCCATCATCACCCCGTTGAAGTCCATGCCCGCGCCGATCTCGTGGTTCGACAAAATGATCGGGTTCACGAAAATGATGTAAGCCATGGTCATGAACGTGGTCACCCCGCCCATCACCTCGGTGCGCAAATCCGCGCCATGCTTCTCGAACTCGAAGTATCCTTTGATCCGGTCAATCATGGGATTACTCCTTTTAGGGCAATCGAAGGCCGCCTCCGGTCGAGCTCCCTACGCGTTCCGGGAGAAGCCGCGGCTGTTTTTTAGCCGCGGATGAACGCGGATTAAATAAGAGGTTAATCTTATCCGCGTTCATCCGCGGCAAAACTCTGTCTTCCCTCAATGGCCGATATAAGATTTAAACACACAGCCCCGAACGGAGTCAAAGCAGGCAAAGATTAGCGAGGCTTGACCTTTGATTTTTTTCTTTACATAATCAGAGTGCTTAAGGAAACGGTCCCGCTATGGATTTAAAAGAAGCATACCGGATTTTCGCCGCCCGGGTGGCGGGCCGGCTCACGTTTCGGATGATTGCCATCCTGGTGAGCTCGTTCGTGGTGATGGGGCTTGTGGTTTTCGCGCTCATCTTTCGTTTCACCAGCAAATTCGAGAGTTCGGAAAAGGCGGCGCTCGTCGCGAAGGGCGAGCTGCTCACTTCATCGCTGGCGGAGAAGGGCCGGCTCGGGGTCATGGTGGGCCAGCAGAAGATGCTGGAGAGCGCGGCGGACGCGGCCAAGGACGACCCCGGCATCGTTTACATCCTGTTTTACAACCAGAAGGGAGAAAAAATATTTTCATACTTTGTGCAGGGACTCAACGAAATGGATTTTACCTTCCCGGCCCTGCCGCGCGCGAGCAAGGTCGCGGCCAAGGAAGAGGTGTCCATTAGCGACGCTTATGTGATGGACGTGGCCCGGCCGATCGGCACGAAAACCTCGGGTGTGGCCGATTCCTCGACCGTGGAAGCCGAAGCCGGCGAGGTCCCCGCGGCTCCGCAGACCGTGGGCTGGGCCCGAGTCGGAATTTCCAGCCAGCACATCCACGACTTAAGCAGCTCCATCCTCGACATCGGCTACCTGGTGATGGCGCTCCTGGTCATCATCGGCGCCATCATTACCGGCTTCCTCCGCCAAATGATCATCAAGCCCATCCTGATCATGGCCGACGCCGCGAAAAATTTCGGAGCGGGAGAGCTGCACACCAAGATCGAGATCAATACCAATGACGAGGTCGGAGTGCTGGCCCGTGCCTTTAATGAGATGGCCGGAAACATCGAGAACCAGATGGAACGCACCAAGATGATCGTGGAGAGCCTCTCCTCCACTATAGACCTCATCTCCAAGACCACCACCGACATGTACACCATCAGCGCCCAGCAGTCCTCCGGCGCCACCGAACAGGCCGCGTCCGTGTTCGAGGCCTCGTCAACCAGCAAGGAAATCGCGGCCTCCGCCACCCGCATCGCCGACACCGCCGAAGAAGTGTCTTCTTACGCCCGCCAGACCTCCTCGGCCTCCGACCAGGGCAAGGTCGAGCTGGCCGACGCCATCTTCCAGGTCAAGGACATGTCCGAAAAGAGCGAGGAGCTGGCCAAACGCATGGTTGAACTCGGGGCCAAGAGCCAGAAGATCAGCGGCATCATCGAGATCATCAACGAAATCAGCGAGCAGACCAACCTCCTGGCGCTCAACGCCGCGATCGAGGCCGCGGGCGCCGGCGAAGCCGGTAAAAGATTTTCCGTGGTCGCCCAGGAAATCCGCAGGCTCGCCGGCCGCACCCTGGAATCCACGCAAACCGTGCGCCAGATCATCGAGGAAATCCAATCCGCCACCAACACCGCCGTCATGGTCACCGAGCAAAGCTCGAAAAGCTCGCTGGAGGCGCAGGTTATCATTGACCGCATGAACCAGAGCTTCCAGAACATCCTCGACATGGTTGAACAAACGCTGAAAGCGTCCACCGAAATCACGCTGTCCACCCGCCAGCAGACCACCGCCTGCGAGCAGATGGTCTCAACCATCATGGAAGTCTCCGAGGTCGCATCAGAAGTCGAGAAAGGCGCCAAGGAAACCGAGAAGGCCATGCAAACCCTGCGCGAGCTCTCCGAGGAGCTCAAGAACATTTCTAGAAGCGGACTTGCCCAGAACTCCTCACGCGCCACCTAAATAGTAGACAGTAGCCCGTGGACAGTAGCCAGGAAAAAGATCGTGCCGATTGCCCGGCTTCTGGCTGCCGGCTACTTGACTACTTTCCCAATTTGCCCTCGCGGGCGACCGCCCGCGACCGCGTAAAAACCGGCGCTGCCGTGCGCGACGATCCCGTAGCCGCGCCCGCTTTTGCGCTGAAGCTAACGATTCATCAACCATGATTCTGATTTTCACGCAGGTTAGAACATCGCTCGACGCGAAGCGGATGAATGAGAAATGTGAACTATTCGCGTGACCCGTTTTTTTTCTCTTGACATTTAACTCCGCTCTGCTATTGTCCTCATCACTCGATGCGAAATTTTTCCTTCGCAAAAAAAAATTTTCCGCCGACCAGAAGATGACGCTGAGCTGAACAAGTTAAGGCGCGGATCAGACCTGCCGGGTATCACCCTTCACGGGTGGAGCGGCCCGGCTGATCGTATTGACCTTGAAGCAGCTTTAAAACTTTTCCACAGTTGTGGACAAACCTGTGGATAATTTTTCCGGTGTAACAAAAGTCAATAGATGGTTGTCAACCACAAATAAACAGGCGCGGCAAAAAATGCAAAAAGAAAAAGTCTGGAGAAACATCATCCAGGAATTGTCGAGGGAGCTCGATCCGAAAAGCCTGGCAAGCTGGTTCTCGGAGCTAAGGCTCAAGTCCATGGAAAAGGACGAGTTTGTCGTCGAGACTCCTAACTCCTTCATTTCCGATTGGATCAAGAAGAACTATCGCGAGCAGCTCGACCGCGCCGCCAAAGGCGCCGTGGGCAAGCCCGTCAAGTTCGTCTTCGAGATCGGAGAACCGGGTCCGGCCGCGCCCGCCCGGGACGCCGGCGCCCACGCTCCGGCAAAAAGCGTCAAGGAAAAGCCGGCCGCCCCCGTGCCGCCCCCGCATCTCGGCCTCAACCCCAAGTATATCTTCGACAACTTCGTCGTCGGCCGCTCAAACCAGTTCGCGCACGCCGCGTCCATGGCCGTGGCCGAAAAGAAGGCCAGCAACTACAACCCGCTCTTCATCTATGGCGGTGTCGGCCTCGGCAAAACCCATCTCCTGAACGCCATCGGCAACGAGATGTACCGCAGGAACCCCAAGCTCCACATCATCTGCCTCCAGGCCGAGTCGTTCATGAACGAGATGATCCAGGCCATCCGCCAGGAAAAAATGGACCTCTTCAGAAAGCGCTTCCGCAAGGAGTGCGACCTTTTATTGATGGACGACATCCAGATCATCGCGGGCAAGGACCGGACCCAGGAGGAATTCTTCTATACCTTCAACGACCTCTACTCCGCGGGCCGCAAGATCGCGTTCACCTCCGACAAGTTTCCCAAGGAAATGACGACCTTGGAGGAGAGGTTGCGGAGCCGTTTCGAGAGCGGCATTATCGTTGACATCCAGCCTCCCGAGTTCGAGACGCGCCTGGCGATCCTGAAGTACAACGCGGAAAAGGAAGGCATCTTGCTTCCCGGCGAGATCGCGGTGTTCCTGGCCGAGCGGATCAAGTCCAACATCCGCAAGCTGGAAGGCGCGCTGATCCGTCTCTCCGCCATCGCCTCCCTTTCCGGCTCCCCCATCACCATCGAGCTGGCCGAAGAAGTGCTCCACGCCATTCTCGATGACCACGGCTCCGGCCTCTCCTCCGACAAGGTCATGAAAGTCGTAGCCGCATACTTCAAGATCAAGGTCTCTGACCTCACTTCGCCCAAAAGAAACCGCAAGTATGTTGTTCCCCGCCAGATCGCCATGTGCTTATGCCGCGAGCACTGCAAAATATCATTTCCCGAGATCGGCCAGGCCTTCGGAGGACGCGACCATTCAACCGTCATTCACTCGTGCCGCAAGATCGGCATTGACCGCAACACCGACTTCGAGCTTCGAAGACATCTCGAAGCGCTGAAGCGACAACTCAACCAAAACGGATAATGAGGCTGTTGATTGAGCATTAATAATTCAGTGGTACTGTTGTGGAAAAACATAACGCGCCCAGCCGGTAAAACTTTGCAGAGCTTTTCCACACCGCTTTCACCAAATGTATGCATCAGCGATGAAAGATGACTAACCTTACGGCAATGATATGGATACAAGGCGCTGTCCCGATGTTTTTCCGCTTTTCCACGCGGCTTGATATTACTGTAATTTTTTATAAAAATAAGAACTAGAGAAGACAGAGCTGTTGACAAACGTTGGAGGGGGAAAAAGATGAAGCTCATCATAGAACGGGACTCGTTCATAAAGAGCCTGTCCAAAGTGCAGGGAATCGTGGAGAAGAGGAACGCCATGCCCATTCTCAGCAACACCTTGTTGCGGGCCGGCGAGAACAGCCTCGATGTCATCGCCACCGATCTTGAGGTCACGGTCATGGACAAGTGTCCGGTTGATCTGCATACGGAAGGGACCCTGACCCTGAACGCCAGGAAGCTTTACGACATTGTCAAGGAGCTCCCGGAAGGGCCGGTGTCGCTCGAATCGAGCGAGGAGTTCCATGTCGAGGTGAAGAGCGGCAAGATCCGGTTCGAGCTTATGGGCATGTCCTCCGATGAATACCCGAAGATTCCGGATCCCGGAGACTTCAAGTTCATCGAGGTGCCGGCGGAGGTGCTTAAGGAGATGGTCGGAAAGACCATTTACGCGACCGCCGGCGAGGAAGCTCGTTTCAGCCTTAACGGTATCTTCACGGAAAAGATGGAGGACGGCAAGGGCTTGCGCATGGTTGCGACCGATGGCCATCGTCTGGCCATGATCGAGCGTCAGCTTGACGAGTTTGCCGGGCTCAAGATGGAGAGCGGCGTTATCATGCCGCGCAAGGGCATGGCGGAGGCCCTGAAGATACTGGATGATGCCGAGGGCAAGGTGGGCCTGGCGATCAAGGAGAAGATGGCCGCGGTGTCGGCGAACGACACGGTGCTGATCATGCGGCTGGTGGACGGCAAGTTCCCGGATTATCGGCGTGTGATTATCGAGGGTTGCGACAAGCATGCCGTGATCGCGAAGGAGGAGCTGATCAAGAACTTGCGCCGCGTGTCCATCATGGTTGATGAGAAGGCCCGCGCGGTTAAGTTCGCCTTTACCAGGGACATGCTGGCGCTGGAGAGCAAGAACCCGAACTTCGGAAGCTCCTACTCCGAGATGGAAGTGGATTACAAGGGCGAAGACATCACCATGGGCTTCAACGACCGCTATTACCTCGACATCATGGGCGCGTCCAAGTCCGACAAAATCATGGTGGACCTCAAAGACGAGCAATCTCCGGCCATCATCAAGCTCGACGAAGATCCCAACTACACCTGTGTCATCATGCCCATGAGGCTGTGATCCGATACATTCTCCGCTAAACAGCGGTTTAATTTTTCGCACAGAGACACAGAGAACACAGAGAAAATAATCCGAAGAAAAAACTCTGTGTTCTCTGTGTCTCTGTGCGAAAACATGTCCTTTCAACTGTATACATTGGGCCCAATCAAGATGACTAGACCCACCATTGCCGAGATACTTTTACCTGCTCTAAGGCACAATCTTTCCATGGCGAGGTCATTGGCTGGTGCCGCAGAGATCATTCCCGTGGTCAAGGCCGACGCCTATGGCCACGGCGCCGTCGCAATATCCCAGGAACTTGTTAAAACCGGCATAAAGCACTTGGCCGTGGCCTGCATGGAAGAGGCGGCCGAGCTGCTCGATTCCGGAGTCAACGCCCGTCTCATCATCCTGGGCCCGCTGTTCGAGGATGAGGTCACGGAGATCATCACGCGGCGCTTCATTCCCGTCATTTCCCGCCCCTCTGACCTGGACATGATCGAGAAGGGCCTGAAGATCAAGGCCCCGAACGGTGATGGCAGGATTGAAGTGATCATTGACGTGGACACGGGCATGGGCCGCATGGGGTTCCTGCCCGAGGAAATAAATGATCTGGTCGAGCGCCTGCGCAAGATGAGCATGGTCAGGCTTTCAGGGATCTTCTCGCATCTTCCGGTCTCCGAAAGCGCCGACGAGGAGGACGTCGAGTACACCAGGAGACAGCTCCAGGATTTCAGCCTGATGGTCAAGGCCATCCGGAAGCTTGACCCGGAAGGGCCGCATGTGTCCATCGCCAATTCCGGCGCGCTCCTGTTCCATCAGGACGCCGCCATGAGCGCGGCGCGGCCCGGGATCATGCTCTACGGGGTGAGGCCGGCCCATGGGATGCCGGTCCAGGCCAGGCTCGAACCCGTGATGCGCTGGGTCACGAAGATCGCCCAGGTCCGCTGCCTGCCCGCGGGCTCGTCCATCTCCTACGGCCGAAAGACCGTACTCAAAAGGACGTCCTGCGTCGCCCTCCTGCCCGTTGGATACGCCGATGGCCTCAGCCGAAAGATCCAGCCGGGGTTCAACCTCTTCGTCCGCGGAAAGCCGGCCCCCATAACCGGAGTCATCACCATGGACCTCACCATGATTGACGTGACCGACATCCCCGGCGCCGCTCCCGGCGACCGCGTTCTCATCATGGGCAAGGACGTGCAAAATGCCGGGCCGGACAAGGATCTAGCGGATTACCTCGACCATGCGCAAGTAGAGGTTAGCGCTGAAGATCACGCCCGGGCAGCAGGCACCATCCCCTACGAAATCCTCACCTCCGTGGGCAAAAGAGTGAAAAGAATTATCAAGGACGAATTATGAACGATGCACCTTGCCATGATCTCCTGGTCCCGAACCACAAACCACAAACTCTAAACCACAAACCTTTTGGGGAGGCCTATTAATGAAAGTCCTTGTCGTAGGCTCCGGCGGCCGCGAGCACGCCCTGGCTTGGAAAATCAAGCAATCGCCCAAGGTTCGTAAGCTTTACTGCGCTCCGGGCAACGCCGGCATCGCGGGGGAGGCCGAGTGCGTGCCCATGGCTGGAGACGACGTCACCTCGCTGGTGAAGTTCGCCAAGGCCAAGGCCGTGGACCTGGTGGTGATCGGTCCGGAGGCCCCGCTTACCCTGGGCCTCACCGACCTCCTGGAGGCCGAGGGCATCCTCGCCTTCGGCTGCTCCCGGGCCGCGGCCGAGCTCGAGGGCAGCAAGGTCTTCGCCAAGGAGCTGATGAAGAAGTACCACATCCCGACCGCGAAATTCGGAATTTTCGAGGACCCGGCCCTGGCCAAGGACTACATCCGGGACCGCAAGGGCCAGCAGGTGGTCAAGGCCGACGGACTGGCCGCGGGCAAGGGCGTGATCGTGTGTGACTCCAAGGGAGAGGCCATCCGGGCCATCGAGCAGATCATGGAGCAGCGCGCGTTCGGCGACGCGGGCAAAAGGGTCGTGATCGAAAAGCGCATGGTCGGAGAGGAGGCCAGCTTCCTGGCCTTCACCGACGGCGAGACCGTGCTCCCGCTGGCGTCATGCCAGGACCACAAGGCCATCCATGACGACGACAAAGGCCCCAACACCGGAGGCATGGGCGCCTACTCGCCCGCGCCCGTGGTCACCAGGCAGCTCCACGACCGCATCATGAAGGACGTCATGGTCCCCGCCGTGAAAGCCATGAAAGCGGAAGGCCGGCTGTACCAGGGAGTGCTCTACGCCGGCATCATGGTCACGGAGAGCGGGATCGAGGTCCTCGAATTCAACGCCCGCTTCGGAGACCCCGAAACCCAGCCCCTCCTCTTCCGCATGAAGTCCGACATCGTGGACCTCCTGATCGCCTGCGCCAGGGCCGACGGATCGCTCGCCTCCATGAAGATCGAGTGGTACCCGGACCCGGCGGTCTGTGTGGTCATGGCCAGCCAAGGCTACCCTGGCCACTACGATAAGGGCCACGAAATCCACGGACTCGCTGAGGCCGCCAAACTCGATAACGCCTACGTCTTCCATGCCGGCACGTCCGTCAAAGACGGCAAAACCGTGACCTCCGGCGGCCGCGTCCTCGGCGTCACCGCCCGCGGACCCGACATCCCAGCCGCCATCGAGGCCGCCTACGCCGCCGTAAAAACCATCTCCTGGAAAGGAGCCTACTACCGCACCGACATCGGCAAGAAGGCCCTCAAGCGCTGCGGGTGCGAATCGAAGTAAAGGAGCGTGCCATGGACAGAAGGAAATTTATCGGAGCAACGGCCGGGGCCGTCGGCGGTATCATGCTAGAAAGCGGACGGGCGCTGGCGCAGGCGAACCAGAAGCCCAACATCGTGATCATCATGGCCGATGACCTGGGCTATGGCGATCTTTCGTCTTACGGTTCGGAGGCGGTCAGGACGCCGAATCTGGACCGGCTGGCGACGGAGGGAGTGAAGCTCACGGAGTTCTTCGCGTCGGCGCCGGTGTGCTCTCCGTCGCGGGCAGGGCTGCTGACCGGGAGGTATCCGGTGCGGACCGGGACCACGCAGGTTTATTTCCCGAGCCGGAACCCCTTGACCCCGGCGATCCACAGCGTAGTGCGACTTGGTCCCGGGATGAACCCCCGCGAGATCACCATGGCCCAGGCGCTCAAGCCCGCGGGCTACGCCACCTGCTGCATCGGCAAGTGGCACCTGGGCGACATGAAGCGCTACCGCCCGAACCACCGCGGCTTTGACCATTACCTGGGCCTGCTCTACTCCAACGACATGACCCCGCTCCCGCTTTACAGAAACGACGAGATCATCGAGAAGTCGCCGGTGGACCAGAACTTCCTCACCCGGAAATACACCAAAGAGGCGGTGGAGTGGATCGGCGAGAACCACGACCAGCCGTTCCTGCTTTACTTCCCCCACACCTTCCCGCACCAGCCGCTCCACGCCTCGCCAGAGTTCCGCGGCCGATCAGACGCCGGTCTTTACGGCGACTGCGTGGAGGAGGTGGACTGGAGCGTGGGCGAGGTCCTGAAGGCGCTCGACCGCTACGGCATCGCCGACAACACGCTCGTCTTCTTCACCTCGGACAACGGCCCGTGGTACCAGGGCAGCCCGGGCGGGTACAGGGGCCGCAAGGGCGAGACCTTTGACGGCGGCATGAAGGTGCCGGGGATCGCGCGTTTCCCGGGCGTCATTCCGGCCGGGAGCACAAGTGATGAAATGAGCATGAACTTCGACCTCTTCGCCACCGCGCTGACCCTGGCCGGAGCGCCGCTGCCCGATGACCGCCCCATTGACGGCAGGGACATCATGCCCATGCTCGCCGGCGGGCCGTCGCCCCACGAGGCCCTCTACTATTACAAGGGCCGCAAGCTCCAGAGCATGCGCATGGGAAAATTCAAGTACCGCCGCCGCACCGTGGGCTATACCACGGCCTATGCCCCGTTGCCGCAGGGACCCATGCTCTTCAACCTCGAAGACGACCCCGGCGAGTCCTACAACGTCATGGATAAGTTCCCGGACGTGGCCAAGAAAATGGAAGCCATGATGCGCGACTGGGAGGCCACGATGGCCAAGGGAGTGCCGCGAAGATAACGCCAGCGCCTCGCATCGCAGGCGATCTGGCTTGAGGCCTGAGGCTTGGGGCTTGAGGAAGAGCGGCCCGCCTCACGCGCTCGTATCTCGAGCCTCACGCCTCAAGCCCCTGCCCGGGACTTTTATTCAGAGTAAAAAATGCTAATATTTGCGGTAAGGCGTTAGCATGGGACCAGGAGACGTTGGTGACAAGGCCGAGAGATTCGTGGATCCCACCCGGATCAATCTGGGTCTTTCCTCACGCGAGTTCCTGGAAATGGCGCTTTGGCTGGAGAAGGCCGGGATAGAGTTTTACCGGCTGCTTTCCGAGGAGGCGAAGGAAGAATCGCTACGTATTTTTTTCCTGCGGCTCATAGGCATGGAGCTGGACCACCAGCGGCTGATCCAGGACATGCTTACGGCCGAGCCGCTCATCGAGGCCAAAAAGGCCGGCTTTGACGAGACCCTGACCCACCGCGAGTTCTTCGTCCACCTCCGCGGGATGCTCCAGAAAAAGGTCTTTCCCCAGAGCCTCGAATTCCTGACCGAGCTCGACCGCTACAAAAGCCCCCGCGACGCCCTGGACCAGGCCCTCGCCATCGAGACCGAGTCTATCAAGCTCTACAAGAACCTCGCTGAGTTCAAGCTGCCCTACAAGTCCCAATCCACGATCGCCAAGCTCATCGCCGAGGAAGAGAGCCACATTGAGGAGATCAACAAAATTATCGAGAGCATGGGGGGCTGAAGGTCCGGCGAGGATGAACGCCAAGACGCCAAATCCGCCAAGAAGGAATATGGAAGAGGAGGCGGGGTCGTGAACTTTATTATTCTATCTTCTGCCTTATATGTTCTTTCTTGGCGGCCTTGGCGTCTTGGTGTTATTCTTTGCCCAAGAGGTATAGCGGCACATGAAAGCAATGGTCACCGGCGGCACGGGATTTCTGGCGGGCCATCTGATTGACAAGCTGCAGGGCGCGGGCCATGCGGTGCGGACCCTGGACCTGGCGAACGCGCCCACTGCCGAGCTGGCCAAGCGCGGCGTCGAGGTGAAGGCGGGAGATCTGCGCGACGCGGAGGCCGTGGCCGTGGCCTGTGCGGGCATGGACACGGTCTTTCACGTGGCCGCGCTGGCCGCGCCGTTCGGACCGCGGAAACTGTTCTGGGGCATTAACGTCACGGGCACGGACAACGTGATCAGCGGGTGCAAGGCGGCCGGGGTGAAAAGGCTCGTGCACGTGTCCTCCCCCTCTGCCGTGTTCGACGGCACCGACCACGTGAACGCCGACGAGTCGCTGCCTTACCCGAAAAAGTTCATGAGCCACTACTGCGAGACCAAGGCAATCTCCGAACAGCACGCGCTCGCCGCGAACGGCCCAGACCTCGAGACCGTGGCCCTCCGGCCCCACGCCATCTGGGGACCGCGCGACAAAAACCTCTGGCCCCGGATCATCAGCCGCGCCCGGGCCGGAAAGATGGTCCAGGTCGGCGACGGCCTTAACGAGATCACCGGCCTCTACGTCGAGAACGGCGCCGACGCGCTCATCCTTGCCGCCAAAGCTCCCGCGGAAAAAGCCGCCGGCAAGGTCTATTTCATCAACGACGGCGTGCCCGTGAAGCTCTGGGAATTCGTCCGCCGCGTCCTCTCCGCCCTGAACATCCCCGGCCCTAAAAGGCAAATCAGCTATCGCACCGCCTATGTCATGGGCGCCATCCAGGAATTCCTCTGGTCCGCCCTCCACCTCAAAGGCGAGCCCACCATCACCCGCTACACCGCCTCCGAGCTCGCCCGCCACCACACCTACTCCATCGCCCGCGCCCGCTCCGACCTCGGCTACAACCCTCGAATCGGCCTGGAAGAGGGCCTCGAAAAAACCATCGCGTGGTTCAAAACCAGGGCCTGATTTCCGTTCAGAAAACGCCCAATACATGGTAAGGGCAGGCCCCCGCGCCTGCCCCGCTCTGAGTCGCCCCCAGGCCGCCCCCAAGAAGCTTTGGTTCACTGCCTGTCAAAATATAACATGCCATAGTGACATTTTGACACTATGGCATGATAAATCGTGACAGCGCGCGGTCCCCATCGGATGCGCACCTGCGCATGTCATAATTACGGTTGACACCCAGACATTTTGACACTATGGCGTGAGTGATTATGACATTTAACTTCGTGATCGAGGCCCAGGGCAAGTGCCTCGCCCTCGAAATCAAGTCCGGTCCCCGCTGGACCGACCGCGACCTATCCGGTCTCCACGCCTTCCTCGCCGCCACCCCCCACTGCCAGGCCGCCATCATCGCCCACAACGGGACCGATACGGTCAAGCTGGGCCCCAAGCTATGGGCTATGCCGGTAGGGCTGATGCTTTCTTAATATCGCTGAGAGATTTTTGATAGAAGAGGAACCGTAAGATATTAATCTTTAAGATGACTATATGTAGAAAGCTTGATTTAAAGTTATGTACAGCCGTTGCTCTGCTTTATGTGTTTTAGGGCATCGGAGAAGATGTAATCATATGGCGGTGGATCTATTTTACTTTCCTGACTCATAATTTCAACCTTTTCAATCAATACACGAGTGGGCCTTCCGTGCAGAAATGCTTTTGGCAGAGATTTAATAACATTCTCAATACCTTGTATCTTTGCTAGTATGTTTATTGTTATTTTATCGATTTTCATAACATCCAAGATAATTAAACCCGTTACCGATCTGGATTGATGACTTATTCTCCATATAATTCTACCATCTCCTTCCGGCATATCGAAGGATGCCTCACCGAGCCCGAAGTCAAATATGAGCGCATCGTTCACATGATCATATGAGGCAGAGATAACAATGCCAAGTTCTTCTATAGAATATTTTTTTATCGGGCATGGTTGCTCATAGGCGCACAAGCGATTGATTTCGCGTGTTGTTGTAGATGGAGGCATCCAGCCGCATGAAAGATTATGGCACCTGAATCTCTCAAAATATTCATCAAAATCCAGTGTCATTTGCTGACATTTTGGACATTTCCTCATCTAAGTTACCTCCAAATATTCTAAAGTAACCTTTAAAGGTTACCCCTTCGAAAAAGTCCAGTGTGGCATTACCTGATCTCAAAATAGAAACGGAAACCGGGTCTGGGTAAGGCTCTGAATATATTACTCTATTTATGCCCACCATCGAAATCTTATTGCTACATAATCTGCAAGGTTCAGTAGTAGTAATCAAGGTGCAGGTGGAAAAATCAACCGCCATGCCATGCCTTGCAAGATTGAGTATTGCATTCTCTTCTGCATGTAGAGACCTACATAAATCCATCAACTTAAACTTCGTCTTATTAAGGGGAGCAAGGTAATTTGGACAATTTTCCCTCATTTTCATGCCGCCGCGTAGCGCACGCTGGGCGCGCGGAAAAAGGAGCGGACCACCGTGGGCTGGCGCTGGGAGCTGCGCAGATCCCCATGGAGGACAGCGGCCAGTTCCTCGCGGCTCGCCGGGCGGCGGCGGCCCAGGCCGTTGCTCTTGACGTCATTGTTCAAGAACTCGTCCGGGTTCAATTGCGGACTGTAGCCGGGCAGGAGAAACATTCGAATCCGGTCCGCGTGGGCCTCCAGCCAGCG
>DATKZS010000034.1:0-13874 GCA_035527835.1 bacterium | reverse complement strand
GGGGGAGCGGGTGCCCTCACCCGCGGCCTTTTGTGCGCGTTATTCAGCTTATCTCGAAACTTTCACCTTCACCGTCTTGATCTCATACGCTCCCACGTCCACGGTGAGCGACGAGCCGGAGGCGCTCAAGGGCTCGGGGTTGAGTTCAAGCAGGTCGGTGGTTGCGGCGGACTCGATGGTGGCGCCTTCGCCGAATTTCACGGTGCCGGTGCCGGGCTTGCCGGTGGCCTCGACCAGGCGCAGGACCAGGTCGTCATCGTCCTCCGCCCGCTTCATCGCGCCCAGGTAAATCTGCTCGGAGTCCACGGACACGAACGACGCCTCCTCCGGCAGTTTGCCCTTATGCGGCGTGGTGAACACCACCTCGAACGGCGTATTGAAGTTGTAGCCGGCCTCCCAGAGCCTGGCCTCGCGCCATCCGGCGGGATGGACCAGGAGTCCCATCTCCGCGTGCTGCGGGCCCTGGTCGGTGAAGCCGGTGGGGATGGGGAAACTGTAGTAGTGGTGCTTGACGTTCGTGGCCTCGAAGTTGGCGCGGGGGTAGCGCGCGCCCTTGATTACGGAGAGCGCGAAGCCGCTGCCGCCGTTGATGATGGAGAAGCCGTACTTGCCGTTGTTGAGCAGCGCGAGTCCCATTCCGGCCTGCTTGTCTGATAGGTCAATCCATTTCTGGCAGGCCATTTCCCAGCGCGCTTTTTCCGAGGCGGTCTGCGGATGGGTGGGCCGTTCGAGCACGAGGTAGGGGCCGTCGGCGGAGACGGTGTCGGAGTTGAGCACGGTTGCGAAGCGGACCTTGGTCAGCGCGTCGGTGAGATGGAAGTCGCTGTCGAGGTCGAGGTAAAGCACCGGATCGCCCTTGACCAGGCGCACGCGCTGCGAGAAGGTGGTGACCTTGGCAAGCCGCGTGGTCTTACGAGACACCATGGCCTCCACGAACAGCGGGCCTTGCGACGTGATCTTGACGTCGGTCACGTCGCCGACGGCGATCGGGTGTTTCAGATAGTTCTTGCTGATGTTCCAGGCCGAGTACTGGGAGGGCCGGTCAAAATAGGCCGCGAGCTGGTTGGACGGCCCCGAGAGCAATTCCTTGCCGGATGACTTATCCACCAGCGACGTGAGCCAGCCGCTCTTCTTATCAATGGCCACCCGCGTGAACTCGTTCTCCAGCACCAGCCCCGCGGTCTCCGAGTCCGTTATGGAAATGCCCTGGGCTTCAGCCTCGACCGGCTCGCTCAGCGTCTTCAGATAATAAAGCTTGTAGCCCACCGACGGCACCGCGTCCGCCCGGAACACCACGTAGGTCTTGCCGTCCTTCTCGATCTGCTGCGACGCGAGCGTGCTCCCGGAGCCGTCCATCACCGCGAAGGCCCTGCCTTCCGGCGCCTCCACCTTGACCAGCCCGCCGCGCTCCCACGCCAGCGTATTGAACACCACCATCGGCGCCATGCCGTCCTCCGGCGGGCTGATCCGGATCAGGTCCGCGAGCGCCTTCAAGCCCGCCGTCTTCACGTCCTCCGTCGCCGACCGCATCATCTTGTATTCCTCCCGGGCGTCCTGGTAAACCTCGGGAATGGACGAGCCGGGCAGGATGTCGTGGAAGTGGTTAAGCAGGATGTGCTTCCAGACCTCCTTGAGCGACTCGTACGGGTAGGTGATGCTGTAGAGCTGTCCCACCGAGCGGATGACCTCGGCCGAGCGCATCATCTGCTCGGCCAGCCGGTTCGCGCGCTTGATCCAGGCCTGCGTGGTGAGCACGCCGCGGTGGAATTCGAGGTACATCTCCTCGTTCCACACCGGCATGCGGTCCGAACACTTGGCGATGTCCTGGAACAGCTCGAGCCCGGTCGAGAAGCGCGAGTAGCCCTTCCTGGCCAGCGCTTCCTGGACCCTGACCTCGACCTTGCGCGGGCCGAGCCCGCCGTCGCCCAGGCCGTAGAACGACCCGATCTCGCCCAGCCAGTCGTCGGAAAGCGCTTGCTTGATGGCGTCCGGCGGGGTCGAGTAATCCGCGATGAGCGTTACGCCGGGCTTGAGCAGGTAGCGGGTGCTCTTGTATTTCTTGAGCTCGGAGTAGGGGAAGTAAGTGGGCATGGGCACGATGGGGCAGATGTGGGTGAGCACCTGCGATCCGTCGGGCGAGCGCCACCAGAAGTTATGGAACGGGAACATGGTGGTGTCGTTCCAGGTGAGCTTGGAGGTCCACATATATTTCGCGCCGGAGCGGGCCATGACCTGGGGCATGTTGCGGTTATAGCCGAACGAGTCGAGCATCCAGGAGACCTCGGAGACGTGCCCGAAGTACTCGAGGTAAAAGCGCTGGCCGAGCACGCGCTGGCGCACGAACGACTCGCCGTCGGGCATGTTGCCGTCGGGCTCGATCCATTGGCCGCCCACGATCTCCCAGCGGCCCTCCTGCTCGCGCTCCACGATCTTGGCGAAGAGGTCCGGGTGCTCGTCTCGGATCCACTCGTAATACTGCGGCGCGCTGCCGGAGAAGGTGAAGTCCGGGAAGGCGTCCATGTGCCGGATGGCCTGGCTCCAGGTGTCGTAGACCTTTTCGTGGGTCTGGGCGAGCCGCCACTTCCAGGCCGCGTCAATGTGCGACTGGCCGATCGAGTGCACGTCGAGCTCAGCCGGCGTGAAGCCGCGGCTTTTCAGCTTGAGCTTGTAGATGTCCGCGATCAGGCTGGGCGCGTAGGCCCCCTGCTCGCGGCCCGCGGCCAAGGCCGGGGCCGCCACGGCAAACGCCATCACGGTGAATAAAAAGAGAGCAGCTCCTCTTTTCATTATGGTACCTCCCTCTCGATCATTGGGCGCCTGGGCGCACCCGGGAAATTCTACCATTAGTCCCGCGAAGATAAAAGGATCGAGCAGCGAGGAGCGAGGAGCGAGGGGTTTAGGGGAGTTCCCTCGATTCCCGCTCCTCGCTCCTCGCTCCTTTCCTTGACTGCCCACATCTGTACATGTATGATTTGCGGGGAATGGGGAGCGCTGGCTGTTGGATGGTTTTTCAGGAAGCGGCGCGCATGGCGCGGGACCGCGGGTGAGGGCACCCGCTCCCCCTGGGAAACGTGGTAAGTAGCTTGAGGGGAAGGAGAGAATAAATGGAGGAGATCAGACTGGCCGTGCAGTTCGCTCCGCTGGACTGGGCGTGGACGGTGCTGTTCATTCTGCTGATGATCTTGTGCGGGGTGATCTTTTACCGTCTGGGGAAGCGGAGCGAGTCGGACTTTTTCCTGGCGGGCCGCGGGCTGCCGTGGTGGCTGCCGGCGACCTCGGTTTACGCGACGCACACGGCGACCGACACGCCGATGTGGATCACGGGCACGATCTACAAGTGGGGCATGCGCGGCATCTGGTACCCGTTCTTCTCGGCTTGGTGCGCGGTGTCGGCGTTCGTCTCGACGCGCATTTTCCGGCGCTCTTTGGCCATGAGCCAGGCGGAGTGGCAGACCCTGCGCTACTCCGGGATGGGCTCCGAGCTGTTGCGCGGGTGGCTGGCGGGCTGGCAGACCTTCATGAACATGTTCGTGCTGGCCTGGGTCTCCGCGGCCATGGGCAAGGTATGCCATTACCTCTTCGGCTGGCCGCCCTGGCTCGGCATCACCCTGTTCACCTCCATCTGCGCCATCTACGTCCTGACCGCCGGCTACTGGGGCGTGATCATGGCCGACTTCCAGCAGGGCGTGATCAGCTTCATCATCATCACGCTGGTGTCGTTGTGGGGGATTCACGAGGCGGGCGGTCCCACCGCGATCGTGGACAAGCTCACGGCCATGGGCGAGGCCTGGCGCATCAACCCGTTCCATTTCGACGGGATCGCGGGCCTTTCGGGGGACAAGTTTTATGCCCTTGACATCATCACGCTGATGATCATGGCGATCTTCGGCGGGATCGGGATGGGCAATTTCATAGACTGGTACCCGGAGGCCCAGCGCATCCAGAGCAACAAGACGGTGCGCGACGCGTCGTATTCGATCTGGGCCGGCGGACTGGCCGCCATTTTCCGGAACTCGTTCTGGGCGGTGTCCATCCTGGCCTTCTTCGTGATGTTCCCGGGGATCACGGAGGAAGCGAAGTACGAGTACGGCTGGTTCCGGCTCGGCTTCGAGTACATGCCCGTCGGGCTCTTGGGCATGTTCTTCGCCGGCATCATCGCCATCCATCTCTCCACCATCTCCACCCACCTTAACCTCGGCGCGCTCTACGCCACCCGCGACCTCTACCACCACTACATCAACCCCGAGGCCAGCGAGGAAAAGCTGGTGTGGGTGGGGCGGCTGAACACCCTGTTCCTGCTCATCGGCAGCTTTATCCTCGGCCTCACCATGACGTCCATAACCGCCTGGCTGATCTTCGCGCTCTGGCTTCAGGCCGCGGGCATCTGGATCCCCTCGATCCTTCAGGTCATATGGTGGCGCTTCAACTCCTGGGCCTACCTCTCTTCCTGGATCGCCAACCTGGTGATGAGCTGGCTGGTGGTCTGGGTCCTGCCCGCGCTGGGCCTGTTCCCCGAGCTGCCCAACTGGGCCAACTTCTGGATGCTGGCCGTGCTGGTGGGCATTGTTTACATCCCCATCACCTTCCTCACCAAGGCCGACGACATGGACCACCTCGTGAAATATTACGTCATGGCCCGGCCCATCGGCTTCTGGGGGCCGGTGCGGGCGGAGGCCATCAAGCGCGGCCTGATTCAGCCGACCGTGGTCAAGGGCGGCATCTTCAAAAAGGACTGGACCCCGGACGAAGCCGACGAATGGACCATCCACGACATTCTCGCGGCCACGTTCTCGGTCATTACCTATATCACCATGGCCGTCGGCATCGCCGGAATCCTCCTCTTCCAGTGGTGGGGTTTTGCCGCCACCGCGGTCTCCATTGTCTGCATCTGGCTGATGTACAAAGTCATTGACCCGAAGCTGAAAGCAATGTCAATCGCCTTCGAGAAGAAGGAAAAGGAATACATCGCGCACGTGGACAAGACCACGCGGTGGGAGGAATAATCATGGAAAATCCGGCCGTCGGCAAAATGCTCGGAATGGTCATGGCCTATGGCGTGAGCTCGCTGGGACTATTGCTCGCTTACTACAATTACCGCAAGCGCGTCGTCAAGGCCGAAAAGATTTTCACCGGGACCGCCAAGGCCATTATCGGGGCCATCGTGGGCCTGGCCCTGGTCGGGATCATCTTCATCAGCGCCGCCACCGGCCCCGAGGGCGTCAGCATGTGGAAGGAAATCCACATGCACATCATCGGCGTGGTCGGGCCCGTGGCCATCTTCGCTTTCTCCTTCTGGGTCACCTGGGAGCTGTACAAGCATTTCTCCCGGAAGGTGGAGGAGGAAAAGCCGCATGGAGACTGATGCGCGAACATTATGTAACGGCGTCAAGGGGGCGCGGGTGAGGGCACCCGCGCCCCTTTTTCAGTGTTTTCTTCAATTTATTTTTAGAACAGCTTTTAAGGGGGAGCGGGTGAGGGCACCCGCGCCCCTTTGTCATCGTTTTCTTCGTTATATTTTAGGAACAGCTATTAAGGGGGAGCGGGTGCCCACACCCGCGGCTCTAATCTTTATGGCGTCGCTATGTCTCTTGCTTGCAGCCACACCGGCGCGGGCGGATGAAGCGGCGCAAAATCCCGTCGGCCACTGGGAAACCGACGCCGCCGGACTGCCCGTGTTCGTTTACACCATGGACGAGTACAACGACCCCCGCGCCCTCTACCCCACCTCCAACGGCATGTCCAACGACCACTGGCACCTCGTGGGCAACGGACGCATGGTCGCCATCGCCTACAACCACGGCGAGGTCCAGATCTACTCCGGCGAGCGCGGGTCAATGTGGCTGAACGAGCGCGACCCCGCCCATAGCCGCTTCGCCGGCGGCTACGGCTTCCTGAAGGACGGCAACACCCTCATCTCCATGCGCTACCCCGAGCGGCCCCAGGGCTGCGAATATGAGCGCAGATTCGGGATCGGCTACTTCGAAAAAAAGCTAACCTGCCCCGACATCCGCATCACCCAGACTATCTCCGCGCCGCCGGGCTACGGGACGGAGCTCATTTCCGACGTCAACATCGAGAACCTGTCCGACCGGCCCAAGCAAGTCACCTGGTACGAGTACTGGGACGTGAACCCGTTCTATTTCGGAATGATGCCGGAGGTCGCGGGAGAGGGAGGGGAACCATCGGAAGGTGGCGAAGGACTGGGCAGCCTTACCCCGATGCTCATGAACGCGCTCAAGTTCGTTCCCGGCCAGTTCACCCTCTCCCGCCTGGTGGCGGGCTGGCTCCATTCCTGGCGGGCGTCGGCGTGGAAAGATTTCAAGCTGGATTCCTTCCAAGGCGATTCCGGGATTTTCGTGGCACTCAAACCAGCCTCCACCGAGATTCAACCGGACCAACGATCGGAAGTCAACTACTTTCCGCCAATTTATTACCTCATGCCCTTAATGCCTTATGGTTCATCTTACCAATTCGAGACAAGGCGAAAGGCATGTTTCAACACGAGGGGCGGTTTCACCGGCATTTTGAAAAACGGCTTAATTTCAAATCAGCCCATAAAGGACGCCGATGCGGCGATGGTGATCGGAATCAACCTGAACGTAAGCCCGCACACCGGAGAACGGCGCAAATTTATCGTAGGTTACCTGTTGGGAATGGAACCTGGTGTGTTCTCAAAAACTGATTGGATAATAAAACTCAAACATTGGGAATGTTCCAATGAAAGCAACGATTGCCTGAATTGGCATGATAAACTGCCCACGGTAGTTACTCAACAGCCATGGCTCAACAACGAGATGCTCTGGCACGCCTATTACCTCCGCGCCATGGCCACCTATGACGATTATTTTCAGAGCCGGATCATTTCGCAGAGCTGCGCGTACCAGTACATGATGGGGCTGAACATCGCCGCGCGGGACCCGTTGCAGCATATGCTGCCGGTGGTGTACCTGGAGCCGGCGCTGGCTCGGGACGTTCTGCGCTACACGCTCTCGGAGATGGACGGGAAGGGGTTCATCCCCTATGGGATCAAGGGCGTGGGGGTGAGGACCGCGGGCGGGAACCCGTTCCCGTCGGACACGAACCTCTACCTCATGCTCGCGCTCAGCGAATACGTCACCGCCACGCGCGACTTCGCGTTCCTCGATTCCGAGCTGCCCTTTTACCCGCTGGGGGACGGCGTCAAGGGAACGGTGATGGACCACTTGCGCAAAGCCTATGACCATCAGATCGCCGGCGTGGGCATCGGCGCTAACGGGCTGGTCAAGCTCCGGAACTCGGACTGGAGCGACACGTTCGTGGCGGAGGTCAAGGTCCAGGACAAGAAGCTGGACTTGGGCCGAGTGGAACGCGAGGCCGAGAGCGTTCTCAACACCGCGATGGCGGCCTACATCCTGCCGCGCTTCGCCGCGGTGGTCCGCGCGCACGGCGACTCCGCGTGGGCGGACCAGATCGAATCGCAGGCGAAGTCGTTCCGTGATGCCCTGCGCCGGCAGTGGAACGGGAAATGGTTCAACCGCGCCATCCTCCCCGGCGGCAAGGTAGTGGGGACCGACACCCTGTTCATCGAGCCGCAGCCCTGGGCCATCCTGGCCGACGCCCTTGACGTACCCGCCGAGCTCAGCCTTGACGAGACCATGTACGCGGACCTCTCCAGCCGCTCGCCTCTCGGCGCGGTGCAGCGCTGGCCCCAGTCCGGGGCCGGCAACGCCGCGGAGAAGTCCGGCATGGGCACCAACGGCGGCGTCTGGTACTCGTTACGTTATCCGCTGATCCAGAGTTACGCGCGGCTCCGGCCCGCCTACGCCTGGGAAGAGTTCCTGAAGATGACCAACCACGCGCACGCCGCGGCCTACCCCGACATCTGGATCGGCCAGTGGAGCGGCCCGGATGCCTACAACGCGCCGCAGTCCATCCGCCCCGGCTGGACCACCGACGTGCTCCCCTTCTCCGGCGGCATGATGGACTTTCCCGTAATGTGCGGCCACGCCCACGCCGCGCCCTGGTTCTCGCTCCTCAAGCTCATGGGCATCCAGCCCGACCCGCAAGGCTTCACCATTGACCCGCGTATGCCCGACGGCCCGTTCTCGCTCAAGACCGAGCTTCTCGAGCTCGCGCGCGACGATTCCGGCATCAGCGGCGCCATCACTCCCATCGGCGCCGGGCCGGTCACCTGGCGGGTGCGCGTGCCGCAAAAGCCCCAAGCGGTGACGGCCGGCGGCAAGCCCGTGAAATGGAGCATGGACGGCGATTTCGTGGTATTCTCGATGATATGCGCGGAGCTCGGGCGCTCACAATGGCGCATCGAGCTGGGCCAGGGCCAATAAGGTAATAGGTGGGCCCGACACTCCTGTCGGGCCGCTCTCGCCTGAATGCAAGTCGCGCGGGACAGGAGTGTCCCGCCCACCATGGCCTTGCGGCGGAAAATTTTCACCCGGCCTGACACAGTCCTGACAATCGCGGCTTATTTTGTAATTAACGGCATTATCGGGCCATAATCATATTGGCACAGGGTCACGATCATGGAAAAAGAGCGAGTCATGGAATTGCCCGAGCGGGATGAAGGCGAGGCCGCGGCCGTTGACCTTAACGACCCCGGCCTGTACATCAACCGCGAGCTGAGCTGGCTGCGCTTTGACTGGCGCGTGCTGGAGGAGGCCATGAACCCGGAGGCCCCGCTCCTGGAGCGGGTCAAGTTCCTCTCCATCTTCGCCAACAACCTCGACGAGTTCTTCATGATCCGGGTCTCGGGCCTGCGCGAGCAGGAGGCCGCGGGGGTCTCGGACCTGACCAACGACGGCATGACGCCGGCGGAGCAGCTCGTGGAAATCCGCCGGGTGCTTCTCACTTACCTGGACACATTATGCGAGTTGTGGAACCATGACGTCCTGCCCAAGCTGGGCGAGGCCGGAATCCACATCCTCAATTACAACGGCCTCGGCAAGAGGCAGCGGGCGCAGCTCCGCAATTATTTCGAGGAACAGATCTTCCCGGTGCTCACGCCGCTGGCCTTCGACCCGTCGCACCCGTGGCCCCACATCTCGAACCTGAGCCTCAACCTGGCCGTGGTGGTCAAGGGCAAGGACAAGGCCGAGAAGTTCGCCCGCCTCAAGGTTCCCGACATTTTCCCGCGCTTCCTGCCGGTCCCGGATGACGAGCCGGGCGAGCTCTGGCAGTACGCCGCCGCCTCCCGCGGGAAGGCCACCAGCTTCGTGCGCCTGGAGGAAGTGGTGGCCATGAACCTGGACCTGCTCTTCCCGGGCATGAAAATCACCGCGTCGTACCCGTTCCGGATCACCCGCGACGCCGACATCGAGATCGAGGAGGACGAGGCCGCCGACCTGCTCTCCACCATCGAGGAAGAGATCGAGATGCGCCACTTCGGCACCGCCGTGCGCCTCGAGATTGATGACACCATGCCCGACCGCATCAGGAACATCCTCATCAATAACCTCAAGATCGCGCCGGCCCTGGTTTACTCGACCGACTCGATCCTGGGCGTCGCCGACCTCATGGCGCTCTGCCGCATTGACCGGCCGGACCTCAAATACCCGGCCTTCATCCCCGCCGCCCCCACCGCCATCAGCCAGGCGCCCGACATCTTTTCCGCGATCAAGGCCCAGGACGTGCTGGTCTATCACCCCTACGACAGCTTCAACCCGGTGGTGGATTTCATCCGCCAGGCCGCCAAGGACCCGGACGTGCTCGCCATCAAGCAGACGCTCTACCGGGTGGGCCCGAACTCGCCGGTGGTGAGCGCGCTCATGGAGGCCTGGCAGGAGGGCAAGCAGGTCGCCGTGGTGGTCGAGCTCAAGGCCCGTTTTGACGAGGAGAACAACATCGCCTGGGCCCGCGCCCTGGAAAAAGAGGGCGTCCACGTCATCTACGGACTGCTCGGTCTGAAGACCCACGCCAAGGTCTGCCTCGTGGTCCGCCGCGAGGGAGAAAACGTCGTGCGCTACGTCCACCTCGGAACCGGAAACTACAACCCCATCACCGCCCGCATCTACACCGACATCGGCCTCTTCACCGCCGACCCCGCCATCGGCGCCGACGCCTCCGAGCTCTTCAACGCCCTCACCGGTTACTCGTCCAAGGAAAAATACCGGAAGCTCCTCGTCGCCCCCGGCGCCCTGGCCGACGAGATCATCGGGAGGATCGAGCGCGAGATCGAGCTGCATCAACGGCAAGGGGGAGGCCGTATCGCCTTCAAAGTGAACTCGCTGGTGGACCGCAAAACCATCAAAGCGCTGTACCGCGCCTCCCAGGCCGGGGTCAAGGTGGACCTCCAGGTCCGCGGAATCTGCTGCCTCCGGCCCGGAGTCCCCGGCGTCAGCGACAACATCACCGTCACCTCCATCGTCGGCCGCTTCCTCGAACACTCCCGCATCCTCTATTTCCATAACGGGGGCCAGGAGGAGGTCTTCATCGGCAGCGCCGACCTGATGCCCCGAAACCTCTACCGCCGGGTCGAGGTAATGTTCCCCGTATCCAATCCGCGGCTCAAGAAGCAGGTCATCGCCGACATCCTGAACGTCCATCTCCAGGACAACGTCCAGGCCCGCGTCCTCACCCCCGACGGCGCCTATGAAAGGAAGCAGCCGGCGCCCGGCGGGCCCGGGATGGACTCCCAGCAGTGGCTCCTGGAGCGCTGGGGATCAGGGGCCTGACGTGGCCTTCAAGTGTTCCGCCGATCCCGGCTATGCCCTCTTCGGCGCCGAGTCGCTGCTCGAACAACTGGCCGCGCTGGCAAAGGAGATCGAGGGCGTGCGCGCGGGCCGGGACCTCGAGCACATCCACCGCATGAGGGTCGCCTCCCGCAGGCTGCGCGTGCGCCTCGCCCTGTTCGCCGACTGCTTCCCGCCCAAGAAGGCCGCCGATTGGCGCGGCCCCGTCCGCCGCCTCACCCGCGCGCTCGGCCAGGCCCGCGATACCGACGTGCAGATCCACTACATCCAGACAGTGGCCGACGGCCTGGAAAAGGACCAGCGCGGCCCGGGAGTGGCCCGCATCCTGCTCCGCCTTTCCCAGCGCCGCCAGAGACTGCAAGGCCGGGTGATAAAGTCCCTGGACCGCCTCCAGGCCGGCGGCGCGCTCGCCGAGATCGAGAAGGAGGCCCGGCGCCTGCGCATCAGCCTCCGCATGCATCCGGGCGAGGCCGGGCCGTCCGCCGCGGCCCGGGCGCTCGCGCGTGACGCCATTCTTCCCCGACTCGAAGAAATGATGGGCTTCGAGATTTACGTGACCCAGCCGGAGCGCGAAAAAGAGCTCCACCAGATGCGCATCGCCGCCAAGCGCTTCCGCTACGCCATGGAAGTCTTCGCCGCCTGGTATCCTCATAACCTGAAGGCCGAGCTCAAGGCCGTGCGCGCCGTCCAGGAAATGCTCGGCGACGTCCACGATTGCGACGTCTGGCTGGCGGTACTGCCCGGCTTTGGCGAAGAGGAGCGCCGCATGGCCCAAGCCTACCAGGGCCACGCCCGCGGCCTCTCCCGCCTCAAAGCCGGCATCGAGTTCGTGGAGCAGGACCGCCGCGCCTTCCGCGAAAAACGCTACCGCGAATTCGTGGAGCTGTGGGAAAAGGCCCGCCAAGAAGGCCGCTGGACCGGACTCGCCCAAATCCTGGAGCCGCCGCCCGCGGCCGTGGAAGCACCGCCGCCGCCGGAGCCGCCGCCCGCCGCCGAAGGGGTGGCGCCATGAAGGTCGCCCTGATCGGTGACGTGCACGCCAACCTCCACGCCCTGGAGGCCGTGCTCGCCCATGCCCGCCGCTATCCTCTCGAGGCCGTCTGGAACACCGGAGATTTCGTGGGATACGGCGCATTCCCCGACGAGGTCGTCCAGCGCCTGAAAAAAGAAAAGGCCTTGAGCGTGATCGGCAACTACGACCGCAAGACCCTCCAGGTCCGGCGCAAAAAAGAGGAATGGAAGAAAACCAAGGCCCCGGAAAAGTGGCTCTCCTTCAAATGGTCCGACGAGCACCTGTCCAAGGACAGCCGCAATTACCTGCGCGCCTTGCCGCCCGAGCAGCGCTTCGAGGCCGCGGGCAAGAAAATCCTCCTGGTGCACGCGAGCCCGGTGTCCATGAAGGAACACCTGACGCCCGACACGCCGAAAAAGCGCCTGCGCAAGCTGATCCCGGCCGCCGAGGCCGACGTCATCATCTGCGGGCACTCGCACCTGCCCTTTGTCCGCGAGATCTCCGGCGTCTATTTCATCAACCCCGGCAGCGTCGGCCGGCCCGACGACGGCGACCCCCGCGCATCCTACGCCATCCTCAACATCACCGTGAAGAGCATCCAGGTCCAACACTACCGCGTGAAGTACGACGTGGAGGCCGCGGCCCAGGCCATCCGCGAACACGGCCTGCCCGAGACCTTCGCCCAAATGCTCCTGATCGGACGCAGCTTCGACTCCGCGGCCGAGGACACCGCCGACCTCGCGATCCCGGCCCGGAAGGACAAGGCCGGCGGACGCGACGCCGCGCTCCGCTCCGCGCTCAAGCTCGCGGAAAAAGCCGGCTACGAGGAGTCCCACGCCCGGCAGTCCACCCGCCTCGCCCTTATCCTCTTCGACCAGCTCAAGCCGCTCCACCAGCTCGGCCCCGAAGAGCGCCTGTGGCTGGAGATCGCCGGCATGCTCCACGACATCGGCCTGGCCGAAGGCACCAAGGGACACCATAAAACCTCGCTCCGCATGATCCTCGAAGCCGAGCTCGAGCCCTTCGACGCCCGCGAAAAAATCATCATCGGCTCCATCGCCCGCTACCACAGAAAGACCCTGCCCAGCTTAAAGCACGAGCACTTCGCCTCCCTCGGCACCAAAGATCAGGACAAGGTCATGACGCTCTCCGCCATCCTCCGCGTGGCCGACGCCCTCGACCGCACCCACCAGGACCTGATCAAGGGCCTCACCTGCGAGGTCCTAGCCGAGGAAATCCGCATCAAGTGCGCCTGCCGCGGCCAAGCCGAGGACGAGCGTCTAATGGCCCTGGAAAAAGGCGACCTCCTAAAGCAGGTTTTTAACCGGGACCTCTCAGTTAAATGCCGCCAGATGTAAAGACCGCATCATCACGCGTCGTGTCCTGTTTCAACATAATTGGCTCTGCTTCTTTAGCCCTGAAAGGGCAAAAATAAGATAGCCCAGGGTTGGCCGTCCCCGGCCTACCCTGGGATATCGCCGCCCCTAATATCCTTCTCAGCCCTGAAAGGGCGAAATAAAGACCCGGCTCCGTGGGAAAACGCCGCGGCCGTGTCGTTTATTCCATCGGAGAGCAGTTGACATGCGCCCGAACAATGCAAAAATTGTAGTAAGGGAAAAGGAGGCAAGAAAATGAGGAACCCGACCACGTCCACGGTTGCCAGCCTGATCGTCCCCGGCGTCGGCCAGATCTACAACGGCGACTGGCTGCGCGGAATCTTCTGGCTCATCATAACCCCCGGATTCTGGATCGGCTCCGGCGGGACCCTGGGATGGATCTGCCACTTGTTGGCCGCCTACACCGCCTATGGCCGCAGCAACGAGATCAACACCTTCCGGGCCTATCAGTCCTGAGACGGAGCAGTCCCGAGTCGCGCTCACAGGCCCGTGCCACCGGTTTTAACCGGTGGACTCCGTGAACAGCGATCATCATCCGATCAGACTGAGGAAGGAGGAGCCACCACAAGGTTCTTTCGATTAACATCTCCAATTCGGGTATAATATGGTTATGCGGGAGCCATGAGGAAAAGAGAGCGTGGATAAAAAGTCCGTTTACATCGAGACCTCAGTCATATCGTATTTGACGGCCCGGCCTTCCAGCGACCTGTTGGCGTCGGCTTGGCAGAAAGCCACCGTGGACTGGTGGGAGACGCGGCGAAATCGCTTCGAGCTTTACAC
>DATKZS010000033.1:0-21134 GCA_035527835.1 bacterium | reverse complement strand
AAAATAAACGGACCGGAGAACCGCCAAGACGCCAAGAGCGCCAAGGATTATTTTTCAACACGATTTTAAGAGGGCTTGGGTGCGAATGTTTCTGGCTTGGCGCTCCCGTCGGCCGGTTCGCCAAGCCGGTTGGGGCCAACGTTCCGGAGCTGTTCTTTGCCGGGCCGCAAAGAAACATCATGATTTACTTGGCGATCCTTGGCGCTCTTGGCGTCTTGGCGGTTTTCTTACGGCCTATTTTGGACAAGAGTGGATTTACAGGATTTTCCGGAGCGAGTAAATGCTTATTTTCTTTCATCCTGTTCATCCTGTTAATCCTGTCAAAAATTATTTTCTGAACAGCGAACCGGGGAGATGACATGGAAAAACGGACCTTGATAACCGGGATCACCGGACAGGACGGGAGCTACCTGGCGGATTTCCTGCTGGAGAAGGGCTATAAGGTGTTCGGGATGATCCGGCGTTCGTCCACCGAGACCCTGCTCCGTCTGACCCACATTCTTGACCGGATCGAGTTCATTCAGGGCGACCTGCTCGACCAGAACTCGCTGACCCATGCGCTGCGGGAGTCGCGTCCGGCGGAGGTGTACAACCTGGCGGCGATGAGCTTCGTGCCGACGAGCTGGAACCAGCCGGTACTGACCGGCGAGTTCACGGCGATCGGGGTGACGCGGATGCTGGAGGCGGTCAGGCTGGTTGATCCGGAGATCCGGTTTTACCAGGCCAGCTCATCGGAGATGTTCGGGAAGGTGCGCGAGGTCCCGCAGACGGAGTCCACGCCGTTCCACCCGCGCAGCCCCTACGGCGTGGCCAAGGCCTACGGCCATTACATCACGGTGAACTATCGCGAGAGCTACGGCCTGTTCGCCTGCTCGGGGATTCTGTTCAACCACGAGTCGCCCCGCCGCGGGCTCGAGTTCGTGTCGAAAAAGATCACCGACGCGGCGGCGCGGATCAAGCTGGATCTCGCGCGCGAGCTCAGGCTCGGGAACCTGGAGGCGCGGCGGGACTGGGGCTATGCCGGCGATTACGTCAAGGCCATGTGGCTCATGCTGCAGCAGGAGCGGCCGGACGATTTCGTGATCGCCACCGGAGTGCAGCATTCGGTCCGCGACCTGTGCCGGATCGCGTTCGAGCACGCGGGACTGAATTATCAGGAGTTCGTGAAGGCCGACAAGTCGCTGCTCCGGCCGGCCGAGGTGGACACGCTGGTGGGCGACGCGGGCAAGGCCAAAAAAATCCTGGACTGGACCCCGGAGGTGTCGTTCGAAGAGCTGGTCAGGATGATGGTGGACGCGGACCTCGCGCGCCTTCAGGAGAGCGGCAAGAAGTGAAGACGCTCGTCACCGGGATGGGCGGGTTCGTGGGACCGCACCTCGCGCGGCTGATCGCCGGCCAGGGAGGGGAGGCGGTCCCTTTTTATTTCCAGGAACGGCGGGTGGACCTCACTGACGCGGACACGGTGGGCCGCGCGATCAAGGAGATCAGGCCGGGCCGCGTGTATCACCTGGCGGCGCTGTCCAGCGTGGGCCAGTCGTGGCAAGACCCGGATGCCGTGTTCGCGGTTAACGTGGACGGGACCCGGAACCTGCTCCAGGCGTTGAGCGATCATGCGCCGGAGGCGCGGGTGCTCATGGCGAGCAGCGGGAGCGTTTACGGGCCGGCCGCGGAGGGCCGGGTGTTCAAAGAGGACGATGAGCTCAACCCGCAAAACCCGTACGCGAGGAGCAAGGCGCGGGCGGAGGAGGCGTGCGCGGAGTTCGCAAAGCGCGGGCTGGACGTGCGGGTGGTCCGTCCGCTCGGGCATACGGGGCCGGGGCAGAGGCCCGGGTTCGTGGTGCCAGACCTGGCGTCGCAGGTCGCGGCCATCGCGCTTAAGAAGACCGAGCCCCTTGTCAGGGCCGGGAACCTCGAGGTCGAGCGCGAGTTCGCGGACGTGCGCGACGTGGCGCGGGCGTATGAGATGGTGATGGAAAAGGGCGGCGCGGGACCGGTTTTCAACCTGTCCATTAATGAGCCGCACAGTATACGGGAGGTGGCGCTTACGCTGATGGCCGCGGCGGGGGTGGAGGCGGAGCTGATTTCCAGCGCGGCGCTCGTCCGCAAGAACGACGAGTGTTCGCCGCGGCTCGACGTGTCCAAAATTTCCGCGCTGGGCTTCCGCTTCGAGATACCGTTTCAAAAAACCATGGCCGAAGTGCTCGACGAATGGGTCCAGAAGCTCGGGGGCCGGCCATGAATCCCTCGGACCCTCCATTCATTTTTTCCATCCACTCTCTGGTGCGCGGACGGGTGCGCGGCCCGGCGGCGCTCCTTGGACCGGTCGCGCGCGAGTTGCAATTTTTCAGAGACGACGCGGGGCCGCGGGAAGAGGCGCTCGATCTCGATATAATCTTAACTGAGCTCGGCAAAAGTGGTGGGGCCGACACTCCTGTCGGCCCAGGAAACGGGGACAATAGTGTCCCCGCCACCCAATGGGAAGGCCGGCACCTTATAGCCCGCTGGCGAGCGGCGCTGGGCCCGGCGGGCGGCGCGACCCGCGAGCTCAGGTTCCGGGGCAACTGGGCGTCGCGGTTCATCGTGTCCAAGTGGATCGTGGAGCCGGCGGTCAGGGTGGTGATGGAGTCAAAGGGCGCGGCCATGCTGCACGGGGCCGCGCTTTCCGACGGCGGGCGCGCGGTGCTGGTGGCGGGAGCGGGCGGCGCGGGCAAGACCACGTGGGCGCTTAACTGGATCGCGGCGGGGAACCCATATCTCAGCGACGATTTCACGGTGGTGAAGAACGGCCAGGCCCTGCCCTATGTCACGCCGCTTAGGCTCGGGCTCATGAACCTGATGATGGGCGATAGGCTTTCCAGGTTGCCCGTCGCGGCCAAGGCCGAGATCACGCTCCGCACCGTGGTCCGGCGGGCGAGCCTGGGCCGCCTTAAGCTCTATTACAAGGCCATGCCGCAGGCGGCGGCACCGGGGATGCGCATCAGCGGCGAATCCCGGATTACGGGCGCAATCTGGATCGGACGCGGGTTACAAACCCGCGGCACTGACCGTAATAGCGCCAAAAAGATTTCGGGTGACGAGATGGCGGCGCGGATGACGGAGGTTGACCGCGCGGAGATGCACGGGTTCGGAGGGGATGCGGGCGGGGAAGGCGGGGCATTATCCGATGATTTCTGGAGCGCGCATGAATCGCGCCTGGCCGACGCGCTCATGGGCAAGCCCTGCTTTTACCTGCCGGGCCGATGCCTGCCGCCGGCTGCGGCCGTCTCCTCCGTCGCCGCGCTCATGGACTGGGCGGAGAAGATGGCGACCGGAGGACGATGATGGTGATCTCGGGCGGGCAGAAGAGGCGGAAGGGCCAGCCCACGGTTCCAGTGCCGCGCGTGACGTAGAGCGTGTGCCCGTCAAGATGGTACAGGCCCATGGCGTGCGGGAAAGTGAAGTCGGCGATTCCGGGCCCGCCAAAGGGGATGCGGAACTGGCCACCGTGGGTATGGCCGGACAGGGTGAGGGCCACGTTCGAGCCGGTCAGCTTTTCAGTCCGGGGCGGGCGGTGCGCGAGCAGGATGACGGGTTGGCCGGGCGGGCACTTTTCCACGGCCCGGGGGGTCTTGTTCTCGGCCGGGTCGCCGCTGGTCCAGCTTTTCCCCGAGTCGTCATAGCCGGCCAGGGACAGGCGCGCTCCCCTTCCCTCCAGGCCCACGCACTCGCCCCGGAGCATGTGGAATCCTCGCTCCTCCATGCGGCTCGCCACGGCCTCGCGACCCGTGTACACGTCGTGGTTGCCGATGACGGCGAATTTTCCGAGGCGGGGCTTGACCTGTTCGAGGCCGTCGGCGACCGCGTAAACGTAATCCGGGTTGTGATCCACCATGTCGCCGGTGATGAGGAGGAGGTCGGGGTTGTGGGCCGCGGTGAGGTCTCCTATCTTTTGCAGCTCGGCGCGCGAGTTCCACCAGGCCGCGTGGAGGTCGGAGAGCTGCGCGATGCGGAGGCCGTCATCTTGAGGGTCCAGGCCGGGCAAGAAAATCTCCACGGTCTTGACTTCCGGCGGATAGATGGTGCCCCAAAGGCCGTAAATAGCAAGGACGCCTGCGGCCGCCGAGATCCCCAGGACTCCCCACCGCAACACCGTGACCACGGCTTCCGACCCTGAAACCAGCGCGCCCAGCCGGACCAGGCCAATCACCGGACCCAGAAACACCAGGAACGTGAGCCAGTTGAACTGCCAGGAGAAGAATGGACGCACTACCAGGGCGGCGAGCAGGGACGAGGGCTGGCGCGCGCCGGTCTGGAGCCAGAGCGCGTAAGGCAGAGGCAGGTTGAACACGACGAACGCGGCGATGATCCAGGGCACGAAGCGCACCGGGACCTTGAGGCCCCGCACTAACAAAAAGGCCTCCAGCGCCTGAACCACCAGTATGAAAAACGCGATGCCCAGCTTTTCCGGCATTACCCGATCCCTGCCTTGATTGCGGGCTAGTGTAGTGTACAGGCGGCGGATTTACAACCGGCGTCTTGCAAGCGTTGCCTGCTTGCAATAAAATAATCAAGTTTGGGCGGAGGATGAAGCATGGGCAAACGCAAAAAAGTGGTGTTGGCTTATTCGGGCGGCCTGGACACCTCGGTGATCCTGCGCTGGCTGATCGAGACGCATGACGCGGACGTGGTGGCGGTGGCAATTGACCTGGGCCAGCAGGAGGACATGGAGGCCATCCGGAGAAAGGCGCTCACGACGGGCGCGAAGAAGGCGCTGGTGGTGAAGGCGCAGGACGAGTTCGCGCGGGACTTTGTTTTCCCGGCGGTGCGGGCGGGGGCGCGGTACGAGGACACGTACCTGATGGGGACTTCGCTGGCGCGCCCGCTGATCGCCAAGAAGCTTACGGAGGCCGCGGCGCGTGAAGGGGCGGAGTACATCTCGCACGGGGCCACGGGCAAGGGCAACGACCAGGTGCGGTTCGAGCTGACGGCGGCGGCGCTGATGCCGTCGCTCCAGGTGATCGCTCCGTGGCGTGACCCGGCGTGGAAGTTCACGTCGCGTCCGCAGATGATCGCGTACGCGAAGTCGCACGGCATCCCGGTGGCGGCGACGGTGAAAAAGCCCTACAGCTCGGACCCGAACCTGATGCACATCAGCTACGAGGGCGGGATTTTGGAGGACCCGTGGCGCGGTCCGGACGAGGACATGTTCCAGCTCACGGTGTCGCCGGAAAAGGCGCCGAGCAAGGGCGTCGAGATCACGGTGGATTTTGTGGAAGGCAACGCCACGGCGGTGGACGGGAAAAAGCTCGCGCCGGCGAAGCTCCTGGGCCGGCTCAACGAGATCGCGGGCCGGCACGGGGTGGGCCGCGTGGACATGGTGGAGAACCGTTACGTGGGCATGAAGTCGCGGGGCGTGTACGAGACGCCGGGGGCGACGGTGCTGCACGTTGCGCACCGGGCGGTGGAGAGCATCACGCTGGACCGGGAGCAGATGTTTTTAAAGGACACGCTGATGCCGCAGTACGCGCGGCTCGTTTATTTCGGGTTCTGGTACTCGCCGGAGCGGGAGGCGCTGCAGACGCTCATTGACCGGACGCAGGAGCACGTGACCGGCACGGCGCGGCTCAAGCTGTACAAGGGGAACTGCATGGTGACGGGCCGGAAGTCGCCGGAGAGCCTGTATGACAAGGCGCTGGTGAGCTTCGACGAGGCCGGCGGCTACGAGCAGAGCGACGCGACCGGGTTCATCCGCCTGAACGCGCTGCGCCTGAAGACGTCCTCCCGCCGGGCGGCGGGAAAGAACAAGAAATAAACCTGAAAAATATCGCGGCTGAATCCGCCCGCGGCGCGCGGGCCTGAAATATTGAACGCATCCGATTATATAGGAGGAAATTGAGATGAAGAAAAAGTACCTGTTGACTCCCGGCCCCACGCCGGTGGCGGAGAGCACGATGGCGGCGATGGGTGTCCCGATCATCCATCACCGTCATCCGGAGTTCCAGGGCATCCTGGGCGAGGTGCGGGGCCTGCTCAAGGAGCTGTTTCAGACGAAGCAGGAAGTGCTGATTCTGTGCAGCTCCGGCACGGGCGCGATGGAAGGTACGGTGGTGAACTGCCTGAGCAAGGGCGACCGGGTGGTGGTGGTCCGGGGCGGGAAGTTCGGTGAGCGGTGGGATGAGATCTCGAAGGCTTATGGCCTGGAGGTTGACAGTATCGAGGTCCCGTGGGGCCAGGCGGTGGACCCGGGGGAGGTGAAGAAGCGGCTCGCGGCCAAGCCGGCCAAGGCGGTGATGGTGCAGGCCACGGAGACTTCCACCGGGGTGGCGCACCCGATCAAGGAGCTCGCGGACATTGCCCGGAACACGGACACGCTGCTCATGGTTGACGGCGTGACGGGGGTCGGCGTGTCGGCGATCCCGTTTGACGAGTGGGGCATTGACGCGCTGGTAACGGGCAGCCAGAAGGCTCTGATGCTGCCGCCGGGGCTGGCGTTCGCGTGCCTGTCGGACAAGGCGTGGAAGGCGGCGGAGAATTCGGACCTGCCCAAGTATTATTTCAACTTCAGGAAGGAGCACAAGAAGATCAAGGAGAACAGCACGAACTATACGCCGGCGATCACGCTTATCATCGGGCTGCGCGAGGTGCTCGGCCGGGTCAAGGCGATCGGGTTCGACAAGGTGTACGCGGAGAATGCGCGGATGGCGCGGGCGACGCGGGCGGCCGTCAAGGCGCTCGGGCTCGAGCTTTACGCGCCCGACTCTCCGTCCAACGCGCTGACGGCGGCCAAGTCTCCGGCCGGGATCAACGCCCAGGAGATCGTGAAGATCATGCGGGAGGACCACGGTGTGACCATCGCGGGCGGACAGGCTGAGGCCAAGGGCAAGATCTTCCGCATCGCGCACATGGGCTTTATCAGCCCGTGGGACCTGCTGGTGGCGATCGGCGCGCTGGAGACCACGCTCGGGAAGCTGGGCCACAAGTTCACGGCGGGGGCGGGAGTGGCGGCGCTGCTTCAGGAGATGGCGAAGGAATAACGGGATCAGTGAGAGGTGCGGGACAGGAGTGGCCCGCCTCACATCAGCAAATAAGATGAGGCGTAAAACATGTACAAGGTAATGCTCAGGGACGGCATGGCGCCGCTGGCCAAGGAGATCCTGGAGTCGGGCGGCCAGATCGAGGCGGTGATTGACAACGACAAGGCGACGAATGACCCGAAGGCGCTGGCCGGTATCATCGGTGATTATGACGGGCTGGGGATCAGGAGCGGGACCAAGGTCACCGCGGAGGTGATCGAGAAGGCCCAAAAGCTCAAGGTGATCGGCCGCGCGGGCATCGGCGTTGACAACGTTGACGTGGCGGCGGCCACGGCGCGGGGCATCGTGGTGATGAACGCCCCCGGCGGGAACACGGTGACCACGGCGGAGCACGCGATCTCGATGATGCTGGCGCTGGCGCGCCACATCCCCCAGGCCACGGCGTCGCTTCGGGCGGGTCAGTGGGAGAAGAAGAAGTTCATGGGAGTCGAGATCAGGGGCAAGACGCTGGGGATCGTGGGCCTGGGGCAGATCGGGCGGGTGGTTGCGGACCGGGCGCTGGGTCTGAAGATGCAGGTGGTGGCGGCGGACCCGTTCGTGTCGGACGAGGCGGCGCAGGCGCTCGGTGTGGAGCTGGTGAGCCAGGACGACCTGTTCGCGCGGTCCGACTTCATCACTCTGCACGTGCCGCGTCTCCCGGAGACCCAGAACCTGGTGCGGAAAGAGACGATGGCGAAGATGAAGAAGGGCGTGCGGATCATCAACTGCTCGCGCGGCGACGTGGTGAACCTCGACGACCTCGTGGCGGCGCTGGACTCCGGAGTGGTGGCGGGCGCGGCGCTGGACGTGCTGCCCAAGGAGCCGCCGGACCCGGCCACCCCCATCCTCCAGCATCCGAACGTGATCCTTACTCCTCACCTCGGCGCCAGCACGGGCGAGGCCCAGGAGAAGGTGGCGGAGATGATCGCGCGGCAGATGGGCGACTACCTGACCACGGGCGTGATCACCAACGCGGTCAATTTCCCGTCCATCTCGCGGGAGATCATGGAGCAGCTCCGGCCTTACCTGAACCTGGGCGAGCGGATCGGATCGCTGATGGGCCAGCTCGTCCGTCAAGTCCACGACATCACCATCACCTACAGCGGGGAAGTGACCAAGCTCGACACGCGGCCGCTCACGCACGCGGTGCTCAAGGGCCTGCTCGGCGCGTACACGGACCAGCCGGTGAACTACGTGAGCGCCCCGGCCATCGCCCGCGACAAGGGGATCAAGGTGCGGGAGACGCTCTCCAGCGATTCCAAGGACTACACCTCGCTGATCCAGCTCAAGCTGGAGGGACACGAGGAGAAGATCAACGACGCCTGGGGCACCATCTTCGGGAAGAAGAACCCGCGGATCGTGCGGCTGGGCCGGATTTACATGGACGCCATCCCGGAGGGGCCGGTGCTGGTGATCCAGAACCACGACAAGCCGGGCGTGATCGGGAACATCGGGACCACGCTGTCCAAGCACGGGACCAACATCGGCCGGTTCCAGCTCGGCCGGCGCGACGGCCAGGCGCTGTGCCTGGTGAACATTGACTCGCCGGTGGATGAGAAGGTGATCGAGGAGATCCGCGGCCTTCCCAACATCATCTCGGTGCGGCAGGTGCTGCTTGACTAAAGGGCGCGGCGGGAGGAGGGCTAATGCCGTTAGTGGTAATGGTCGGCGCGCAATGGGGCGACGAGGGCAAGGGCAAGCTGGTGGACTTTTTCAGCTCCGAGGCCGAGGTGGTGGTGCGGTTCCAGGGCGGGAACAACGCGGGCCACACGCTGGTGGTGGAGGGAGAGCAGACCATCTTCCACCTGGTGCCGTCGGGCGCGCTCAACCCGCGGACCAAGTGCGTGATCGGCAACGGCGTGGTGATTGATCCGGCGGTGCTGCTCGAGGAGATCGAGTTCCTGAAAAAACGCGGCCTGCTGGACGACCCGGGCCGGCTCCTGATCAGCGACCGGGCGTCGCTGATCATGCCCTACCACCGCGTGCTCGACCTCTCCAACGAAAAGCGCAAGGGCAAGTCGGCCATCGGCACCACCGGCCGCGGCATCGGCCCGGCCTACTCCGACAAGATCGCGCGCACCACCCTGCGCATGCACCACCTGCTGGACAAGGAACGCATGGAGCGGAGGCTCGCCGAGGTCCTTACCGAGAAGAACCTGTTCCTGTCCCGGGTGCTGGAGGAGAAGCCGTTCGAGATCAAGGAGCTGGTCGAGGAGTTTAGCGGGTACGCCGAGCGGCTCCGGGGCTTCGTGGGCAACGCGAGCGGAGCGATCGCGGCGGCGCTGGACGCCGGGAAGAAGGTGCTGTACGAGGGGGCGCAAGGGACGCTGTTGGACATTGACCACGGCACGTATCCCTACGTCACCAGCTCGAACACCATCGCGGGCGCCGCCTGCACCGGCACCGGAATCGGCCCGACCCGGATCGGCCGGGTGGTCGGCATCTCCAAGGCCTACACCACGCGCGTGGGCGGGGGCCCGTTCCCCACCGAGCAGGACAACGCCCTCGGACTCAAGCTCCGAGAGATCGGCGCCGAGTACGGGGCCACCACCGGCCGGCCGCGAAGGTGCGGATGGTGGGACGGATTCGCCATGAAGTACGCGGCGCGCGTCAACGGCATGACCGACCTCGCCATCACCAAGCTCGACGTGCTCGCCGGCATCAAAGAGATCATGGTCTGTACGGGCTACCGCTGCCGGGGAAAGGCGCTCGACGACTTCCCGCCGGACCTTGACGACCTGTCGGTCTGCGAGCCGGTGTACGAGTCCCTGCCCGGCTGGACCGAGGACATCTCCGGGGCCAGGTCCATGGACGACCTGCCGAAAAACGCGCTCGCATATCTCAAGCGCATGGAGGAAATCACGGGAGTCCCGGTCAGCGCCGTGTCGGTGGGCAAGGACCGGGAGCAGACCATCGTCATCCGCTCCCCCTTCAGCGGGGACTAGAGAGGTTCTTCTTTCGGATGATCCAGCCAAGGCCCGAGCCGGCCCGTATCGCCTTCCCGGCCTTAATGCCTTGATCACGGAACCATCGCGGCAACGACGCGGCGACGGTTCCCGCTTGGCGGCGGAAGCATTGCGCCGCCTGGAATTTTGCCGCCATCTATTTTATTCTGAAATGGATTAAGGCGAAGACGTGGTCATGGTAACAGCATCGGACCGGGCGGCGGCCGCGGTCAGGAAGTACCTGGAGGGGATCGCTCCGGGCTTCTCTCCGCCGTCCTGCCCGGAGGCGGTGGTGGAGGAGCGGGCATTGCCGGCCATTTATTCGCCGGTCGCCGCATACCTCATCAACAACGAGTGCCGAGCCCTGTTCATGACCGGGGAGTACGACTTTGACGACGCGCGCCTCCTGGCGGTTGCGGCCCGGTACAAGACGCTGGTGCGGCCGCTGAGCCGGCTCGAGTTCCTGACGGTCCCCTCTCCGGGCAAGGAGGTCGAGTGGCTGTGCGAGGCCACGCCGGCGGCGGCGCTGTGCGCGGCGGTTTACCACGCGGGTCAGGATGATCCGCTCAACCCGGCGTCCCTGGCCCGGGCGCTGGGGGCGGCGGTGGAGCGTCTGTTCCAGGTCCGGCTCAAGCGCATGGGCGAGGGGCTTGGCCAGATGGACCAGGTCCTGGAAAAACACCTCCTTCCGGTATGGACCCTGGCGGCGGAGGGGCGCGAGCTGATCCGTCCCCTGGTGCGTGCGCTCAACCACCTGCTGCGCGCGGCGCTGGACGAGGCCCTGCCTCCGGCGGAGGACGATCCCGCCGAGAGGCTGATGGCGGAGCGGGTGCGGGTGTGGAAGAAGGACAAGGTCTGGTTCCGCTTCCAGAGCTATGAATACGTCGAGGACCTGTTCATCAAGAAAAGGGCGGGCCTCCTGGAGGCCTATCAAGGGCTGTACGCGCTGAACCAGAGCCCGGAGGCCAAGGTGGACCGGGTGCGGCTCCGGGTGCTCACCGCGCATGAGAACGCCCAAGTCCCTGGCAAGAACCCGTTCGCCGGCGGCCGCTCGAGCATGACCAGCGTGCGCGGCGAGTTCATGTTCGCGCGGCGGACCTTGGTGGAGCAGCACGGGCTCAATGTCCCGGACATGGCCTGGGCGGTGGCGGAGTGCCAGGCGTGCCAGACGCGGAGCCGCTTCCGGAGCGAGGAGGACCCGCTCACGCTGTACCGCGCGGCGCAGGCCATGGAGCGCATCAAGCAGATGCTGGTGGGCGGGAACCGGATGGCGACCTACCACTGCTCGCGCTGCCGCCAGCCGCTGGGGTTCGAGCACCTGATCCTCGCCGCCTATGCCCACCACCTCGCGGACCAGGGACGCGACATCTATTTCCTGAACGAGCGCCGGCCGGGCCGGCGGCGTTCCTTCATCCAGTTCATGAGCGAGGGCGAGAACCAGAGCCACGCCATCGCCATCACCGACCAGTCCATTGCCAAGCTGGCGGGGCGGCCGCTGTCAGTAGTGGACTTGTGGCGCGAGCTTCTGCAAAGGACGGTAAAAAAGCCGGAGTGGAAGGAGTTCGGGCCTGGGTTCGTCGGGCTCGCGCTGCCGCCGATGAGTCCGCAGGCGGCGTCATCCACGGTCAACAAGTTCCACGACCAGTTGGTGAGCAAGCGTCCGGGGTTTTGGCCGGTGCCGCTCACGGGCCCGGACCCGTCGGCGGGGGAGTGCGTCGCGCATGAGTATCCGGCGTGGCTCGCCGATCTTTCCACGAAGGTGAGCTGCGACGGGGGCTACAGCCTTTGCGCCTTCGCCGACATGGACCGGATCGAGGCCCTGTTCAGCCGGGCCGCGCAGAAGCTCGGGCTCATGCCGCGGCGGGCGTTCGACGGGACCCTGGAGGTGCACGGGCCGGAGATGAACCTTATGGTGGACCTCAGAAATCCGGTCAAGCTCGCGGTGCTGCGCGGCCATTTCCCGGGAACGTTCGCGGCCAGGGAGGCCGGCTTGCAGGCCAAGCGCCTGGCCCACGCCGAGAGCACGCTGCAGGCGGTCCGCGCTTACCTGGGCCGGGGCTTTTCCGTGCAGTATAACCCCACCACCCGCGAGGTGGTGATGGAAGGCCGGAGCGGACCGCCCTTCGGCATCCCCCTCGACGAGCTCGTGCGCCAATGGAGTGACGATCAGATCAAGACCAGGCGCATGATCATGGCCAAGGTGGGTGGGTGAGCAATAGTGAGTGTTGGGCGGAGGAGTTTAACCACGGATGAACACGGATTAACACGGATTTTAAATTAGGTTTTATCGGTGTTAATCCGTGTTCATCTGTGGTTAAAGAAATCCCCCCTTCCCTTCTAATTCTATTTATCAACTGCGTTGTTGTCCGGCCGGCCCAGGGTCTCGACAAAGGGCGGGTGGTTGTGGCCGTACTCTTCCCAGAAGGCGCAGCGCGCGTCCACCCCGGCCTGCTCTATATGGATGTTGGTGTCGAGGACGAGGAGATTTCGGGTGGATGTATCGTAGCGGGGCCATTCGGGGAGGCCGGGGCCGTTGGGGTCGCCGGTCTTGGCGAAGTTGGTCCAGTAGCCCATGACAACGCGCGAGAGCTCCTGGGCCGGTCCGATGTTGCGGCGGTTGTAGAGGCGGCCGTAGCCGCTGCCGTCGAGCGAGCCGAACACGAACGGGATCTCCATCGAGTGCAGCGCGCCGATCATCTTGCCCAGCCTCATCTCGTCGTAATCGAAGCGGTAGTAATACACGTCGGTCTGCTGTTCCGCGACCGCCTGCACGCCAAGGCAGGTCGGACAGGCGATGCTTGCGTCCGTGAACATCTTGCCGAAGGCCTTGCCCGGCCGGCCATCGTAGGCGCTCAAAGGATAAAGCTCGAGCGCGGCCGTGACCTCGTCCGCCGAAAAGCCCAGCGTCTTCTCCATCCGCTTCGCGTACTGCGCCGGCATGGTGTTGTTGAGGTCCGGCAGCAGCTTGATCATGAAGTCCACCTCGTCGCGCGTGCTCCCGGCCAGGAAGGGCACGCGGTTGTAGGAGCCGGAGCGGATGAGCGAAAGCGGCGTGTCCGCGAGCAGGTAGCCGTCGTGGTGGGGAAAGTAGGAGATGCCGTTGGGGAGGATGCTCTGCTGGCCTTCATTCAAGAGCTTGAGCGCGTCGAGCCCGCGCAGGCAGGCGAGATCGTCCGCGCCGCACCCAACGGAGGCCGCGATCTTTTGCGCCTTTTCGTATCCGGTCTCCATGCTCTCGGAGGCCTCGCAGCCCTGGCTCTCCATGATGGCGCGCGAGAACAGGCCGCGCGCCAGCGGCGTGGCGAGCATGGTGCAGACGGCCCAGCCGCCTGCGGACTCGCCGAACACGGTGACGTTTCCGGGATCACCCCCGAACGCGGCGATGTTGTCGTGGACCCACCTAAGCGCCGCGACCTGGTCCAGCGACCCGTAACTCCCCGCGCTCTTGTTCCCGTCCTCGGCCCGCAGCGAGGGCAGCGCCAGGTAGCCGAACACGCCCAGCCGATAATTGATCGTGACCACCACCACGTCGCCGAACTCGGCCAGCCGGTCGCCGCGGTAGCCCTGACCGCTGCCGATCACGTAGCCGCCGCCGTGGATCCACACCATGACCGGGAAGGGGCCCGACTTCTTCGGCCGGTAAACGTTCAGGTACAGGCAGTCCTCGGACATGCCGTCGAGGCGGCGGACCTTGCTAAGCCCGCTCGAGGCCTTCTGCATGCACCGGTCTCCGTATGCGATCGTCTCGCGCACGCCCTCCCACGCCGGGATAGGCGCCGGCGCCCGCCATCTCAGCTCTCCCACCGGCGGCGCGGCATAGGGCACGCCCAGCCATTCGCACACGCCCGTCTCCGGATGCGCCATGCCCCGCACCAGGCCCGAGGCGATCCGGACCGGGTCCGAGCACGACTCCATGGCCCGCGCCGGCATCGCCGCCGCGAGCAACGAAAACACCATAACCGCAATGATCTTTTTCATGGCCCCTCCATCATCCCGACTCGATTCGCGACGCGGACGATTATAGCAAATTTGTTGCGGCCGGTCTCGAATTGAGATAAACAAATAGCAGATCGAGTCCGGACAGGGGGTGAAGGAGATGCGGGCAAAGACGGCCATGGCGTGGTTCCTGTTTTTTTCCGTGCCGCTGGTATGCGGGGCGGCCGCGGAGGGAGGCCCAAAGGTGAGCCGGCCGCTGGCGTACTCGGGCTATACCTTCGCCGAGTACCAGGGCTTCACCAAGTTCTCGCAGTACGTGCCCATGCGCGACGGGGTGCGGCTGGCGGTGGACGTGTTCCTGCCGTCAGACGGCCCGGAGCGGGCGTCGTTCCCGGTGATCCTGCAATACACGCCGTACCAGCGGGCCATGATTGACTTGAAGCCCAACCCGCTCAAGAAGGCGCTGATGAAGGGCTTGCTCGGCGTATCCGGCCCCATCATAGACATCTCGGGCAACGAAAACGTGAAGCTGTGGCTCAGCCACGGCTACGCCTGCGTGGCCGCGGACATCCGGGGCTCGGGCGCATCGTTCGGGTGGAAGGCCGACCTGATGCCGCTGATCGGCCTCGACGGCCGGGACCTGGTCAACTGGATCGCCGACCAGCCCTGGTGCGACGGCAACGTCGGCATGTACGGATTGTCCTACCTGGCTTACTCCCAGTTCGTCACCGCCGCCAACCACCCCAAGGCCCTCAAGTGCATCCTGCCCTGGGGGTCGCCCTTCGAGCCCTTCACCGAGGGGACCTACCCGGGAGGGATCTACAGCCAGGACTTCACCGACTTCTATTCGTCCACGACCTATGCTTTCAACATGAACTATTACCGCCTGCCCCTGGCCCGCATCCTGCTTACCGGCCAGCTCCGCGGCATCAGCCTCCCGGCCGCGCCGGTGAAGGACGAGGACGGAGACGGCGATCTCCTCGACGAAATCCCGGTGGACAGCAACCACAACGGCTCTTTCCTCGACGAGCTCTATCCCCCGCAATACCCGGACCATAAATTCCGCTACAACAACTTCTATTACAACGCCACCATGGAACACTACCGCGGCAACATCATCCTCCAGTCCGCATCAGCCCGGACATTCTTCCTCGACGTGAACCTCATGGAGATGTTCCCGGGAAGGACCCTGCCGGGCTTTACGGCCGATACCCTCACCGTCTACGACCTCGGACCGGCTGGCGAAACCAAACGCATCATGGAGTCCGGCATTCCGGTGTACAACTGGGGCGGATGGTTCGACGCCCTGGTGCGCGGAACCACCGAGTGGTACGCCACCCTGGCCGACACCAACCCCTCCAAGCTCCTCATCCTCCCGGCCTACCACGCCGGGCCCGGTCCCTTCGCCAAGTACCTGGGCCTGGATCCAAAGCAATACCAAAAAGGATTGATGGACGAGGCCCTCCGCTACTTCGACCATTACCTCAAGGGCGTGGCGAATGGCATTGAAACCGAGCCGCCGGTGACCATCTACGTGATGAACGGAGAGGGCTGGCGATCGGAAAACGAATGGCCGCTGGCCCGCGAGCAGCACACCGACTTCTACTTCGCGGCCGGAAACCGCCTCGCCGCCCAAGCCGGACCGGACGGTGGGGACCCCTATCAATGCGACTTCACCCACGACGCCCGCTTCGGCAAAAACCAGGGTAACCGCTGGGTCGGGCTCGGAGGCCGGACACCCTCCGGCCTGCCCATCCGCACCGGCCTGGAACGCCAATGCCTGTCCTATACCGGCGAGCCCTTGGACCACGACCTCGAAGTCACCGGACATCCCCTGGTTAACCTATGGGTGTCGTCATCCGCCGACGACGGCGACTTTTTCGTGTACCTGGAGGACGTTGATGAAAAGGGAGTGGCGCTGCTGGTGAGCGAGGGCCAGCTCCGCTCCGGCTTCGCCCATCTTTATGACAACAACGAGATGATCCACTCCGGCGACCTGGGGATCGAGGTCCTGCCCAAGCTCCCGTGGCACGGCTACGAAAAGGCCGAGTACATCGCGGGCATTCTGGCGGGAAACCGCGCGGTGGAGCTCACGCTCGACCTGATGCCCACGTCGTGGGTCTTTCGCAAGGGCCACCAGGTCCGGGTGTCAATCGCCTGCGCCGACTGGCCCACCTTTCAACTGCATCCCGGGCTCGCTCCCGACAACATGCCCCGCGACCGGGCCAACGTCATTCCCATCATCACTGTTTACCGCGACGTGCAGCGGCGGTCGCGGATCCAGCTGCCGGTGATACCCCGGTGAGAGGAGGAAGGGTCATGGTCAAGTTCGACGCACCCCACGCCGTGATCACCGATGTCATGGCCGGACACGCCAAGTGGCGCCCGCGCAAGACGGCGCTGGTGTGCGGTGACCGCAGGGTGAGCTGGGAGGAGTTCAACCGCGGGATCAACCGGGTGGCCAACGCGCTCCTCGCGGCGGGCCTTAAAAAGAACGGCAAGGTGAGCGTGCTGTCGTCGAACCGGGTGGAGATGGCGGAGGTGATCTTCGGGACGCTCAAGGCGGGCGGGGTGATCGTGCCGCTGTCCGCGATGATGAGCGCGGAGGGACTGGCGGCGATGATCCAGGACTCGGACTCGGAGTTTTTGTTCTGCGACGCCCTGCTGGCGCTGTTGATCTCTCCGTTCAAGGAGCGGATGACGAAGGTTCGGCCGGACGGGTTCATCGCGCTGGGGTTCGAGGCCCCGGGCTGGAGATCGTACGAGTCGTTTACAGGTGATGCGCCGGAGACCGAGCCGGCGGTGGAGCTCGGGTTCGAGGATGACTGCAACGTCATCTACAGCTCCGGCACCACCGGGACCCCCAAGGGCATCGTGCACACCCACTACGCCCGCAGCCAGTTCGCCCTGGCCCTGGGCCTCGACTTCCGCATGGACTCGAGCTCGGTCCCGATCGTCACCACGCCCATGTACCACAACGGCACCTGGATGATAATGCTCCCCGCCATGATCGCGGGCGCGACCCTGGTCATCATGGAGAAGTTCGGGCCGCGCGAGTTCCTGGAGCTTGTGCAAAAGGAAAGATGCACCCACACCTTCATGGTGCCGACCCAGTTCATCATGATCCTGGCATTGCCCGACCTGGACCAGTACGATGTGAGCTCCATGAAGATCATGATCTCCGCGGCCGCGCCGCTCCGCCGCGAGGTGAAGGAGCGGATCCTGCAAAAGCTTACGCGCGGACTGATGGAGCTCTACGGCCTCACCGAGGGTGTCGGCTCGTCGCTGAAGCCCGAGGAGATGGAGGGCAAGCTCGGGTCCGTGGGCACCCCCATCTTCGGGATAGATCTCAGGATCATTGACGACCAGGGCAAGGAGCTGCCGCGCGGCCAGGTCGGCGAGATCATCGGCTACAGCCCGGGACTGCTCAAGGAGTATTACAAGCGGCCCCGGGAGACGGAGGCGGCAATCTGGCGCGACGAGCGCGGCCGGACCTTCCTGCGCACCGGCGACGTGGGACGGTTCGACGAGGACGGGTTCCTCTACATTCTGGACCGGAAAAAGGACATGATCATCTCCGGCGGTATCAACGTGTTCGCGACGGACATCGAGGAGGTGATCGGCCGCCACCCGGCGGTGCTGGACGTGGCGGTGATCGGGGTCCCGCACGAGAAATGGGGCGAGTCGCCGCTGGCGCTGGTGATCCCGAAGACCGGCGCCGAGGCCAAGCCCGAGGAGATCAAGGAGTGGGCCAACGCGAAACTCGCCAAGTTCCAGCGCGTCTGCGCGGTCGAGCTCCGCGACCAGCTCCCCCGCAACGCCATCGGCAAGGTGCTGAAAAGGGTGCTCCGCGAGCAGTACTGGAAGGAATAGAAAGATGGTGATGGAAAAAACTCCCATCATGCGCCGCGCGGCTCCAGGGCTGATCATCCTGGCCCTGCTCGGAACTTCGCGGCCACTGGCCGCGGGCGGGGCGGACCCGCTCATCAGGCAAACCGCGCACGGGAAAGTGGAGGGCATGGAGGCCCAGAGCTCCTTCGGCGGCAAGGCCGTCGGGACGTGGGCATGGCTCGGAGTGCCCTATGCCGCGCCCCCGGTCGGAGACCTTCGCTGGAAGGCCCCGCGGCCGCCGGCGGACTGGGACGGGGTGCGGCCGGCCAGGGAGTTCAGCGCCATCTGCGTCCAATACTCCGGGCTCATGAACAGCATGGATTGCGAAAACATGGGCCGGCTCATCGGGAGCGAGGACTGCCTGTATCTCAACTTATGGCGGCCGCGAACCGACGCCAAGGGCCTGCCCGTGTTCTTCTGGATCTACGGCGGCGGCAACACCGTGGGCCAATCATCCCTGAACCTCTATGACGGCTCCAACCTGGCCGGCCCTCAGGACCTGGTCGTGGTCACCTTCAACTACCGGCTGGGGCCCCTGGGCTGGTTCGCCCACCCGGCGCTCCGGACCGGCGACGCGCTCGACGACTCGGGAAACTTCGGCACCCTTGATATCCTTGCGGCCCTGAACTGGGTCCATGACAACATCGAGGACTTCGGCGGAGACCCCGGCAACGTCACCATCGCCGGAGAGTCCGCCGGCGGCATCAACGTCTTTTCCATGCTCGCGTGCCCGCCGGCCGCCGGGCGTTTCCACCGGGCCATAGTGCAGAGCGGCCTGCCCTTTTCAAACGAGCTCAAGAGCGGCGAAGCCAAGGCCGGCTCGGTGCTTACGCAGCTTATCATGAAAGACAAGCTGGCCTCGTCCAGCAGTGATGCCGAAAAATACATTCATGATCAAAATAATGACGGGATCGCCGATTACCTCCGGAAAAAGAGCCCGCAAGAAATCATGGGGTGTTATCGGAGAGTGCCCTTCGGCAACCTCCTCGATTCGAACATGATCTTCGTGGACGGCCGCGTCATTGCGGGAAAGCCGGGAAGGTTGCTGGCCCGCGGCGACTACAACCGCGTGCCGATCCTGGCGGGCAACAACCGCGATGAGGCCAAGTTGTTTCTGCCCCTGCTGCTGTCGGACCTCGACGACGCCAAATTATGCACGATGATCCAGGACATGGACCCCGATCATCCTCAGGTGTCCCTGCGCGACTACATGGGTCCCTTTGACCAGATCGTGTATAATCCTCTGGCCAAAATCGGCACGGCGGGGTTCAAGCTCCTGGGAGTCAATGTACCGGCCGGAAAAATGTCGAGAAGCCAGAGCGACATCTTCATCTACCGCTTCGACTGGGACGAGGAGCCCGAGCCGCTGGATTACGTGATTGGCGCGGGCCATGGATTGGACCTCGCCTTCGTGTTCGGAAATTTCCTCGGCTCAAAGGACAGCACCTTGAGGTTTGCGTGGAACCAATCGAACCAGGCCGGCCGCATCGAGCTCTCCGAACGCATGATGGCCTACTGGGCAAACTTCGCCCGCACCGGCAACCCCAACGGCGATGGTTTCCCGGAGTGGAAACCGTTTCCGCAAACCATGATCCTTGACACTAAATGAGGGAAAACCGGACAGGAAGGAAGAAAAATAAAATGGGCGTGATGTTGAAAGACAAGAAAGTCCTGGTCACCGGCGCGGGGATGGGCATCGGCAAGGCCATTGCACTGGCGGCGGCGCGGGAGGGAGCATTCGTGATCGCGGCCGACCTCGAGGCCTCTTCCGCGGAGTCCACCGTCCAGTTAATCGGCCTGGCCGGCGGCGAGGCGCTCGCGCTCGCGCTCGACGTATCGGACTTCGCTGGCGTGGAAAAAGCCGCGGCCGCGCTCGGGGCCCATGAGCGTCGGCCCGACGTTCTCGTGAACAACGCGGCGACCTGGACCATCAAGCCGTTCCTGGAGACGGGGCCCGCGGACTGGGAGCGCGACCTCAAAGTGACCCTGCTCGGAACGCTCATCTGCTGCCGCGTGTTCCTCCCGCGCATGATCGAGCGCGGCCACGGCTCCATCGTTAACATCGCCTCCGACGCGGCGCGGGTGGGGGAGACAGGCTGGGCGGTCTATTCCGCGGCCAAGGGCGGGGTGATCTCGTTCACCAAGTCGCTGGCGCGGGAGGTCGGCAAGTCCGGGATCAGGGTGAACGCGGTGTCGCCCGGGACGACGCGCACGGAGAAGGTCAAGGCGTTCCTGCCGGAAGAAAACCAGTCCAAGGCGGCCAGGATGTATCCGCTGGGGCGGCTGGCCGAGCCGGAGGAGGTGGCCCAGGCCGTGGTCTTCCTGGCGTCGGAGCGGGCGTCGTTCATCACCGGGCAGGTGCTCTCGGTGAGCGGCGGGTATACCATGGCGGGGTGATAAAAATGGACCGCAGGGAATTCGTGAAGAAGTCAGGGGCGGGCGGCGCGGCGCTGATGCTGGCGGGAGCGGGCGGGGCGCGGGCGGCCGGTCCGAATGTGCTGCTCTTCATCGTGGACCAGATGCGCGAGCCGCGGTGGTTCCCGGAGGGCGCGCGGCTGCCGAGCCTCGAGCGGCTTAAACAGCGCGGAGTCGCGTTCACCAACCATTTCGTGAGCGCGGTGCCTTGCTCGCCCTCCCGGGCCTGCCTCATGACCGGGCTGCACATGGACCAAAACGGCGTGTTCAACAACATGAACCGCGCCGAACAGCCGCCCCTTGATCCCGGGATCCCCACCATCGGCCGCCTGTTCCGGGACGCGGGCTTTTCCACGCCCTACTTCGGGAAGTGGCACCTGGGCCAGCCGCTCGATAACAGAGAAAGAGGCGGCCTCGATGCTTACGGCTTCGAATGGCTGATGTCTCCGCCGCGCCGCTTTGCCTTCCCGGGCCTGCTCGGAGACGGATCGGTCGCGCGTGGGGCCGCCGAATGGATCAAGGGCCACGCGAGCCGCGGCGCCCCATGGCTTCTTACCGTGTCGCTCGTCAATCCTCACGACATCTGCTCGTATCCTCGGCTTGACGTTCCCCCCGTGCTGGTGCCGGACGTGACCGAGCGTCTGCCCGAAAACTGGGACGATGACCTCGCCGGCAAGCCGCGCTGCCAGCGGGAATATCAGGAGGCCTATGCCGCGGCCGCGGGCAAGATGGATCTGAACGATGAAAAGACGTGGCGGCATTACCTGGACTATTACTTTTATCTGACGCGGCGGTCGGACGCGCTGCTGGGAGAGGTCTTGGACGCGCTCGCGGCGAGCGGGCAGGAGGGCAACACCATCGTGGTCTTCACCTCGGACCACGGCGACATGCTCGG
>DATKZS010000032.1:0-20824 GCA_035527835.1 bacterium | reverse complement strand
CCGGAGCCGCTCCTGGTGCGGCCACGGGTCGTTGTAAAATCCCTCCACCACGCCCCGGAACTTAAACCGCGCAAAGTCCTCTCCCGCCGCCGTCACCGCCTTCACCGTCTCCGCCGCGAACGCCGTCCTCCCCCCGAAGCTCTCCGCCGCCACCCGGTAGTAATACGTGCGCCCCGGACGCAGGCCCGCGTCCACGAACTCGGTCTTGCAGGTCGTCGCCACCAGGTGCGCGATGTCAGCGGCCGGCGCCGACCCCTGGGCCCGATACACTCGGAAAAAATATGTTGACCCATCGCCCTCCTGCTTCCAGCTCACCCGGACGCTCCCGCTGCCCACTCCTGACGCCTTGAGCCGGGAGGGCGCCGCCGGCGCCGGCTCAGCGCTGTCTCCGTAAACGCCGGCCTCCACCACCGACACCGAGGTCATGCTCTGCTCCGACGGGACCTCGATCCGGATCGCCGTCACCGCGAGCGGCGTCTCCAGCTTGAAGACCTCCACCCCGCCCCCGCCCTCGTCAACCGCTTGCACCTGCTTCCAGTAGCTCCCGTCGGTGCTGGCCATGATCCGATACTTTTTCGCATAAGACGTGCCCCACGCCACCGCCACCGCCGACACCGCAACCTTGGGCTGAAGCTCATTGCCCACCCCCAGCTCCAGCCAGTGCAGGTCGCCCCCCTCCTCCGACGCCCAGTAGGTCAGCGGACTGCCGTCCACCGCGTAGCGCGGCACCCAGCGCGGCCTGACCTGCGGCATGGCGAGGCTCACGTTGGCCGTCACGTTCCCGGACATGGGTATTTCCTCCAGCCGCGCCAGCCTGAACCCGGAAGCCGACACCCGCGCGTACCGCGCCCGGTTCGGAGCGTCAAGCTCCGGCGCCGTGTCCTGCGCCCGCGACCGCGCCCCCGGGATCAGGCCCGCCAGCATGATCAGCACACCCGTCCTCATCCACTTATTTCCATATACCATTTATTAATGACCTCGCAAAAGATAAACCACAGATCAACACTGATGAACACGGATCAATTTTATCGGATAAATTCTTATCTGCGTTCATCTGTGTTCATCTGTGGTTTAATAAAGAATGAGTTGCCCCCTCAGCCAACGCCGACCCTGATCTCCCCGCTCGCCCCGTCCACCTCCACCCGGTCGCCGCTCTTGATCTTGTCGAACAGGTCCGCGCCCTGGTACTCCACCACCGGCACCCCCTTCTTGAACCACACCTCGGCGAGCACCGCGCCCGAAACCAGCAGCGGGTCCGCGTTTTGCACCACCACCGCCGCCGGCCCGTGGCCCTCGATCATGAGCTGCATCAGCACCATGCCGGTGAAGGTCGAGCCGATGCACGCCGGGAACACCAGCACGCTCCCCTCGATGTTCTTCCGGAACAACTCGTGGTGCTGGTCCTGGATTTCCGCGCGCCGGCTCGGGATCAGGTTCACCGGCTTGCTGAACGCCGCCGTGAAGTTCATGGGCATCCGCGTCACCAGCGCCGGCCCGGACCCGCGGCCGCCCAGCATCACCTTTCCCTGCAACGTCTCCATCACGCCACCCCGCATGCCGCAAGGCACTGTTCCATCGCGCCGTAGTCCGACCCCGCCAGGTAATAGTAGAGCTTGCCCGATGAGGTCAGCACCTTCTTTCCCCCGAGCCGCACCGTGAGCGCCGCCAGCGGGCAGTGGTCGTAAACCTCGACCCCCGCCTCCCGCACCTTTTCATAAAGCTCCGTCCGCGCGAACCGCTCCCGCGCCTCCGGGACCAGGCAGAACCACGTCGGCTTTTTCACCTTCTTGTCCGCGAACCGCTCCCCCAGCTCGAAGGCCTCGTCAAACGTCATCTGCGGGCACCCGAACACCACCAGCCTCGCCGCCTCCGTGTCCTTCGCGCACAGGCCGTCCAGGTCCTTTTGCGTCACCGTGATGGTGCTCTTCGGCCCGCCGTCAAAAACCGTCTTCAGGTCAGGGGCCTCCGGCGTCAGACCCTCGACGTGGAAGAGCGCGACCCCGCCCGCCGCCGCCATCGCCCCGCCCATGTTCTTGAGCTCGATCCAACTGAAATCGTAATGCTCGATCACCGGCACCTGGTCCACCACCCTCTGCCCCACGATGAACCCGAGCGCCGCCGCGTCCATCTTCGTGACCGCAAGCTTGACCAGCACCTTGCCGCGCCGGTTCTCGTCCAGCAAATACCCGAACTCCGGCGTGAGCCCGGTCACCGCCGAGCAGATGTCAATCAAGATCGAGTTCCGGTTCGTCCGCGCACCCAAAACCGAGTTCGCGAACTGCACCGCGGACGATTCCGCCCACGCCAGCATATCGCCCAGCCCCGGCACGTTCGCCTTCTCGTAGCACACGCACGAGTAGTTGGGCGTGACGCCCAGCGCCGCGAGCCGCCGGTCGAGCTTGCCCTGCCTGCTGAACACCAGGCGGTTCACCAGGTTGAGGGCCTGGCCCGGCCGAGGGTTCAAAGTGGTCGGCACCTTGACCTTCACGCCCTCTTCAACCAACTGCTTCAGGATCGCGTAATAGCCCTTGTACGGCATCGCCGCGAACGTCCCCGCCAGGTGCGCGCTCTTGATCGGAACGAGCCGCGCCGCCCCGAACGCCTCGCCATACACCACCAGCGTCTCCATGGCCCTGGCGAGCGCCGCGCCCGACTCGCCCCGCCGCACCGCCTCATGTTCCGGAGTCAGCTTCATCTGCCCGCCCCCTTGATCTACTCGATCACCTCGTACGTCTCGATCCCCAGCCCGCCCTCTAAAAGAGAGCCGAAGAGCTTCGCCGCGTCCTGAAAATGCGCGGACCCCATGTGCGCCTTCATCGCCTCGCCGTCCTGGTACTTCTCGTAAACCATAAACAGCGACCGGTCCCGCTGCGCCCGGTGAAAAGTATAGTCCAGCGCCCCCGGCTCGTTCTTCCGCACCGCCGCCGCCAGCTCCTTCATCGCCGCGATCAGCTCATCATCCTTGCCCTTCTTCGCCCGCATCGCCGCGGTAATGACTATCATCGCGTCCCTCCTTAGCTCCGAGACTTTTATGGCTCTGATGATTATCACACGCCGCTTCCCGCTTCAAGCCGCCTTTTTGCCGGCTTGTTACCGGGGAACCATTTGCGCTATCATGGAAACGAACAGGAAAGGTATGTCGTATGTGGTATGTCGTATGTCGCTGCAATAAGACGACGCCGTCCCCGCGACATACGACATACCACATACGACATACCCCTTAAGGAATTGGAGAGAATGAGCGACGAGCAAAAAGAGAAGGTCCGCCTGGCCTGCCGCGCTAAAGCTTCCGGTTGAGCGGCCAAGCTGGGTCCGGGCGACCTCCAGCAGATCCTCGCGGGAATGTGCTTCCCGACGAGCGATAAACTGATCGTGGGCATGGACACCGCTGACGACGCCGGGGTCTATCGCCTGGACGATACCACCGCGCTCATTCTGACCGTGGACTTCTTCACCCCCATCGTGGACGACCCGTACACCTTCGGCGCCATCTCCGCCGCCAACTCCCTCTCCGACGTTTACGCCATGGGCGGCAGGCCCATTGCCGCGCTCAACATCTGCGGCTTCCCGCCCCGGGAGGACAAGGAGCTGCTGCGCGCCATCTTGAAGGGCGGGGCCGACAAGGTGGCCCAGGCCGGCGCCGTGATCGCCGGCGGCCATTCGGTGCGCGACGAGGACTTGAAGTACGGCCTCTCCGTGGTTGGCCTGGTCCATCCGGACAAGGTCGTCACCAACGCCGGCGCCAGGCCCGGAGACGTCCTGGTCCTCACCAAGCCCATCGGCACCGGACTCCTCTCCACCGCCCGCAAAAAGGACGCCATCAGCGAGGACGAGTTCGGGCCCGCCGTCAAAACCATGCTCATGCTCAACCGCGCAGCGTCCGAGATCATGATTGAGTACGGGGCCCACGCCTGCACCGACGTCACCGGCTTCGGACTCCTGGGCCACGCCCGGGAAATGGCCTGCGCCTCCGAGCGCGCCTTCGAGATCGCTTACCGCGACGTGCCGCTCCTGCCGCTGGCCCGCGACTGCGCCGACAAGGGGCACTCGCCCGCGGGAACGCGTAACAACCGCGCCCACTTCGGCGAGTTCGTGAAAGGCGACGTGGCCGAGCCATGGTGGTCAATCCTCTTCGACCCCCAGACCTCCGGCGGACTCCTCATCTCACTCCCGCCCGACCACGTCGAGTCCATGCTCAAGAAACTCGAGCGGTCAGGAGCGCCTTCCGCCGTCATCGGCCAGGTCCTCGCCGAGCCCGCCGGACGCATCATCCTGAGGCCGTGACATGGCTCATGAAAGAATCTTGCCACGACCAGCGCTCCCAATCCTCCTTATACTCTACCTGGCCCTCGCCTCCTCCTGCCATAATTCCAACGACGCCGCGCCGCCCGCCCCCGCTACCGCCGAACAATACTCCGTCTGGCCCGGCGACCCCATCCCCGGCATCGTTGACCCTCAGTCCCATCCTCCTTTAAAAATCAACATCGGCGGTGTCGTCAAGAACGCGGTGGCGGTGAGCAAGGATGGGCCTGTATTGTTCGACGACTTTTACCCTTACGATACGCTGCTATTTTCCGCCGGTGCCATCCCCGGCGCCGCTACAAATCCCGTGGAATTTACAGTGAACTACGGAGACACCGTGCTAAGGAGGTTCAAAGTTGACCCCGCGTCTCCAGATGGATGGCGCGTTTTCGGAATATCGGTTCCCGAAGGAACAGAACCAACCGAGAGTATAGAATGCGAACGCAAACATACCGAAAAAGGGGAAACAATCATTGCCCACCATTTTTTCGGAAATAAAATCATAGAACGGTATACAGTGGAACCGGACCAATACGAGCAAATCTGCGCTCAATATAAAAAGCCAATAGAACCCCCGGCGCGTCTCACCTTCCATTCCTCTCTTGACCGCCCCGGCGCTTTCATCGGCGATTTCCGAACCACTATTTTTCGGGGGGATATCAGCCCATACTCGGTGGATATCCCAACCACTCCCGTGGTGATCTTCATCGTGGTTGACGCAATGCGAGCCGACGCCCTCGGTGCCTATGGCGCGCCAGAAGATCCCAGCCCCAATATTGACAGCCTCGCCCACGAGGGCGCGATCTTTACCCATGCGTATACTTCAGCTCCTTTTACCATGACCTCGGTGGCCACCATCTTCACGGGGCTTTATCCCTGGCAGCACCGCGTGCTGTTCAGCGAGGGAGGCGGCCTGTACCTCGACAAGTCGGTCCCGTCGCTGGTCCAGAAATTCAGGGAGGCCGGATACTACACCGCGGCCTTTTCCGGGACATACTTCCTGTTTTCCAGAAACGGCTTTGCCCAGGGCTTCGACCATTTCGACGAGACCTGCGCGTCCTCATTCTTCAGGGACAGCGCGGACTGTATTAATTCAAGGGTGGGAGAATGGCTGTACTCCGGTGGCGGCGACATGCTCTCCGCGGGCGGCAATCCTCTTTTCATTTACATCCATTATGTTGATACCCACGCGCCCTATTACGCGCCTGAACCTCACCGCCACCGTTTCACCGAGGATCTTGCCAAGCCGCCCCGTGATGACACCGCTCTGGGCGAGGTCAAGCAATTCACCGGGGACCGGCCGTGGTATCAGTTTTATCTCAAGCCCTCTCCGTCCGACGTGACCTATCTGCGCGGGATGTACGAGGGCGAGGTCAGCTACGTGGACGCAAAGATAGGTGAGCTGCTCCAGATGTTTGGTGACGTGGAAAGGCTCGTCTTGATCACCGCTGACCACGGCGAGGCGTTTAATGAGCATGGCCGGATGGAGCACGTGGAGGATCTGCACGATCAGGTGATGAGGGTGCCATTCATCATGAGCAGCAGGAGAAGTCCTTTTAAACTCAGAAAGGTTCCGCAAGGAAAGAGAATTGATGACGCGGTCCGCACCATGGACATGATGCCCACGCTCCTCGACCTCGCCGGCATCGAAGTGCCTCACGGCATCTCCGGCCGGAGCCTGGTCGCGCTGATGAACGGCGACAAGCTCCTCTCCGCTCCCGCCGCCGCCCTCCACTTCCCGGACAACAAGCCTGAGTACACCCTGGTCCTCTGGCCCTGGAAGCTCTTCTCGCGCCCTGAATCAAAATCCTTCGAGCTCTATCGTCTCGACACCGACCCCGGCGAGCTTCATGACCTCTCCGCCTCCCGGCCCCAGGCGCTTTCCGACATGAAGGCCATCCTCGACTCCATCATCTCGCTCCCCGCGCCCTCGTCCGCCAATCCCGCCCCGGCCATGGACCAGGACACCATGAAGCGACTGAATGCCCTCGGCTATTAAGGCGAGAGCACCCTGGCGAAGCTCAACATCGCATTCACCGTGTCCCGCATGTTGCCCGCCTTGCCCGCGATGAGCTTGTCCTTGCGCTGAAAATATTCAAGGCACGTGCCGCATGAGAAGATTTCAGCTCCCTGTTCCTCAAACTTTTTGATGACGTCAATCACCGCCGATCCCTCGGTGGTGAGGAAGATGCCCGAGTTCATGAAGATCATCCGGGCCGGAATTTTGCCGGACTCCAGCAGCATGGCGAGGAAGCTCTTCATCAGCTTCTCCGCCAGGTCCGGCTCGCCCTCCCCGAGCCCCGCGGATTTCAACACCACCAGCAGGTCCTTGTCAACGGCCATGTTCCACTCCTTTGCTCCCTTGATCCGGCGCGGTCCGGCCGGCGCCCTGGAGTGCGCCGGCACGACACCGCTTTTCCTTCCATGTCCGCCATTGTATCATGTCTTTTCGGAAAGGAGTCGCTCATGGGAAACAACGTCATCCTGATAAACCCGCGCGACAACGTGGCCGTGGCGATAACGGGCATCAAGGCGGGCGGGAAGATCATCGGGCTGGACGCGCCGTTGTCCGCGGCCACCGACATCCCCAGGAACCACAAGGTCGCGGCCGCAGCGATCCCGGCCGGCGCGCCCGTGATCAAATACGGCGAGAGCATCGGCCTTGCCTCCGCCGCCATCGCGCCGGGCGAGTGGGTGCACACGCATAATCTGAAAATGGCCGGGGACAAATAATTAACAGGGATATTCAGGATTGACGGGATAAGAAAGAATTGAATTTATCCTGAACATCCTGGACATCCTTGTTGATTATTCTTGAAATTCCGGGAGGGCCAATGGGCTTCATGGGATATAAAAGGCCGGACGGGTCGGCGGGCGTGCGCAACCACGTCCTGGTGATGAGCACGGTGTCGTGCGCCAACGGCGTGGTCAACGCCGTCGCGCGCGCGGTCCCGGAGGTGAAGGCAATCACGCACACCGAGGGCTGCGGCCGCGGGATCGCGGACATCCGGATTTCCAGCCGCACTCTTGCCGGCCTGGCCCGGAACCCCAACGTGGCCGCGGTCCTGGTGGTGGGCCTGGGCTGCGAGTTCATCAAGGCGCAAAGCGTGGCCGACGCGGCGGCCGCCATTGGCAAGCCGGTGGCGAAGCTGGTGATCCAGGACACGGGCGGCTCCAGGAAGACCGCCGCCGCCGGGATCGAGATCGTGAAGAAGTTCCTTGCCGAGGCCGCGGCGCAAAAGCGCGAGGAATGCGGATGGGAAAAGCTCACGGTGGGCCTCGAATGCGGCGGCTCCGACGCGCTCTCCGGCGTGACCGCGAACCCGCTCGTGGGAACGGCCGCGGACTGGCTCGTCGGGCAGGGCGCCACCGTGATCCTCGCTGAGATCACCGAGATGATCGGCACGGAGCATATCCTCTCCCGCCGCGCCGCCACGCCCGAGCTGGCCGACAAGATCGTGTCCCTGATCCAGGCGCAGCGCCGGAAGACCGAGGAGATCCTGGGCCCGCTCGCCGGCATGGTCATCTCTCCCGGCAACATCGAGGGCGGGCTTTCCAACATCACCGAGAAGTCGCTGGGCTGCGTGATCAAGGGCGGGACCACGCCCATCGTCGAGATCGCCGACTATGCCGCCGCTCCTGTCAAGAAAGGACTCGTCATCATGGACACCCCCGGCTCCGACATTTTTTCGCTCACCGGCATGGCCGCCGGCGGGGCCCAGCTCATTATCTTCACCACCGGACGCGGCACCCCCGCCGGCTTCCCCATCGCGCCCGTCATCAAGATCGCGTCCAACTCCGAGCTCTTCCGCAGCATGGGGGACGACATGGACCAAAACGCCGGCACGCTGCTCGAAGGCGTGAGCTTGGGAGAGGCGCGCGACGAGTTGATCGCCCTCATCCGCCGCACCGTCTCCGGCGACCCCGTCAAGGCCGAGCTCAACCTCCAGGAGGTGCTGTCCATCCATACGGTGGGACCGGCGTTTTAGGGAGAAGCACTCCAAGCCGATTACCAAGCTTAAGAGAAGATTGTTGCAAGGAGATATTGGATTGATGGACAGGATCGGCGGTTAGTGAGTAGTTAAGAACTGTTTCTATATAGACTTCAGAGGGAACTTGTCCGGGTGCTCGATTGATTCGATGCCGAGGTCCACGTCAAGGTCGGGCCAATAGAAATGGCCGGGGGCGGGGAGCTGGACATTGAGGATTTTCCCGACGGGCGCGTCCTTGAACCAGGGGAACTCGTCATAGGGCATGAACAGCTCCCGGTCTCCCGCCAGGAGCCAGATGCCGTGGCTCGAGATATGGGTCACTTCAATTTCCGAAGTGTTTTTTCCACGCGCGCGTGAGCTCATGAAAATGTTCCTCGATGATTCCCTCGATTTGTTTCATCTGGGTCCTGGAAAATGCGTAATTATGCGCCAGCTCAATTCCCGGATCCAGCCAATATTTGGCTTCGCCATCGGCGCCGTGCACATGGACGTGAATTCTGGTCTCTTCGCGCGAGAAGAAAAAGAAGCGGTATCCTTTTTCACGGAATATGGTAGGACTCATTAGAGGTACACCGCTCCTCCGCTTTTAGTGGCCTTTTTGATATTATTGATTGTATTTAATCAGCGGCGCAAAGTCAAGAGCAAGGTGCTGTCTATCGACTAATAAGTTCGAAACGGAACACGCGGGCCGAAGCGGCGCTGGCGTCTTGGCGTTCATTCTTTGCTTTCCCGCTCAACTCCTCCTCTCGATTTCCTCGATCAGGTCCTTGAAGATGAAGCGGTGGAAGGGGAGGAAGGCGTACCAGTAGGCGCGGCCGAATATGGTCCTGGTCTGGAAGAAGGCGGTGATGGAGAGGCGCCGGCGTCCGTTTTCGGGGGCGAGGTTGAATTCGAGCCAGGCGCGGCCGGGGAGTTTCATTTCGGCGCGGAGCAGGAGGCGGTGGTCGCGCTCGATTTCCTCGACCCTCCAGAAGTCAATGACGTCGTTGGCCTGAAGGGTGGACTGGCTCTTGCGGCCGCGGGCGGTGCCGACGCCGGAGAGGGCGCGGTCGAGCATTCCCCTCATGCGCCACATCCAGTTATTGTCGAACCATCCGGCCTTGCCGCCGACCCGGCAGATGGAGCGGAAGATGTCGGCGGCGGCCTTGTCGGAAAGCAGGGAAAACGACGCCGTGTACAAGGGCCGGCCCGCGAGCTCGGAAAGCCGGATGGCGAGCATGGAGGCCGGGGGGTAGGCGTCGGACCAGCGCGTATGCACCCGGTCCTGCTCCTCGCGGGTCAGCGCCCGCACGATGGCCTCGCGGTACGGAAGCGGAGCGAACGGCAGATATTTCTTGAGGTCCTCCCCGCCGCAGACGACCTCGTCCTTGAGCCCCTCCATCAGGCACGCGATGATCGGCGCGGGCACCGGGGTGAGGAAGCTCGCGGCGTAGGCATACAGCCGGATGGACGAGAACGGGAAGGCCACGGTGATCAGCTTCTTGTTGATCACCTCGGCGAACACCTGGACCATCCGCTCGTAGGTGAGCACGTCGGGCCCGCCGATGTCGAACGAGCCGTCCGCGGTTTCCGGCGTCTCCAGGACTCCCACCAGGTACTTGATGACGTCGCGCACGCCGATGGGCTGGCAGAGGTTCCGGGCCCAGTGGGGCATGGGGAGCACGGGCGCGCGGGAGGCGAGCGCGCGGATGATCTCGTAGGACGCGCTGCCCGAGCCGATGATGACCGCGGCACGCAGGATGGTCACGGGGACCGCTCCGTCCTGAAGCTCCTCGGCCACCTGCATCCGGCACTGCAGATGCCGCGAGCGGCTGAGCCGGCAGTCTCCGAGCCCGCCCAGATAGATGATCCGCCCCACGCCCAGCGCCTGGGCCGCCTCCCGGAAGTTGCGCGCGGCCGTGATGTCCGCCGACTCGAACTCGCGCGGCCCGAGCCGGAGCGAATGGATCAGGTAATAGGCCGCGGCCACGCCGGCGAGCGCCCGGTCGAGGCTCTCGCGGTCCAGGGCGTCGGCCACCACCACCTCGACCCCCGGCCACCGCTCCGCGTAAACCAGCGCCCGGCCCCGCACCATCACCCGCACCTCGTACCCGCGCGCCAGCAGCTCCGGCACCAGGCGGCCGCCGATGTAGCCGGAGGCCCCGGTGACCAGCACCTTGCCCATCTCCGGGCGCGGAGTGCTGGGAAGGTCGTGGCAGAAGAGCGTGTAAGTGTCCGCCGAGGGCAAGGGCTGGTCCGCGGGGGCCGGGCGGCCCGATGTCAGGTCCGGTTCCATTGTCGCATCACCGCTGCCATGCTCCCGCGGCCGGCGGGGGCATGATATAATAGTTTAGCACAGGCCGGAAAAGTTGACGTCTTGGCGATGATATTTCAATCAGTGCTGTCCAAAATAAACGGACCGGAGAACCGCCAAGACGCCAAGAGCGCCAAGGATTATTTTTAAACACGATTTTAAGAGGGCTTGGGTGCGAATATTTCTTGCTTGGCGCTCCCGTCGGCCGGTTCGCCAAGCCGGTAGCCAACGCTCCGGAGCTGTTTTTTGCCGGGCCGCAAAGAAACATCATGATTTACTTGGCGATCCTTGGCGCTCTTGGCGTCTTGGCGGTTTTCTTGCGGCCTATTTTGGACAAGAGTGTATTTCAATGATGCTTAAAAGCCGGCCGCGCGGCGGGGTTGCAGGCGGCGACGGATTCATACTAGGCTGATCGGAGGCAGTGCGAATGAATGGAGGTCAAGGGCTGATGACGCGTTTCAAATTCATGGTGAGGCTTGTCGCCATGATCCTTCTCATCGCCGCGTTCCAGATCGGCTCGATGGAGATATTGATCTTTCACATCATGGACCCGGACTGGAACGAGGTCTGGGTGATGATGAACGCTCCGGGCTACGTGGTGGCCATCCTGCTCGGCACGTTCACCCTTATCACTTATTTTTACGTGAAGCCGCTGCCCGATTTCCTGGCCCGGACCGGCCGTGGCGAGGGCGTTTCCGAATCGGACGTGCGGCGGGTGCAGAACCGCGGGCTGAACTTCCCGTATTTCATGGCGGTGTTCGGGTTCCCGTTTTACATGGCGGGCGGGTACTGGGGCGTGCGGGTGGTGGGTGCGCGGCTGGGCTGGCCCGAGAGCGTGGCCTGGTACGGCCTGTTGAGCGGCACGATCAGCGCGTTCCTGGCCTCGCCGCTGTGCGTCTATGCTTACGGCTGGGTGGCCGAGCCGGTGATCAGGATGGCGGGCGGCCATGCTCCCGGGCTCGCGCCTTCCCGGGTGGAGGGCATGCGGCTGTCGGTGCGGACCAAGCTGGTGGCCACCATCTTCGTGCTGGCGGTTGGGATCGCGAGTTATCCGATGGTGGTGGGCTACAGCCAGTCGCGGGTGATGTACGACTTCGCGCAGGACCGGGAGGGCGCGCGGGCCCCGGGATCGCTGGTCCGGCCCGAGGCGGAGCACCAGCCGCTGCTCGAATTTTTCCGCGACCGCATGGCGGTGCAGGCCCGGATTTACCTTACCCTGTTCGCGCTCACCTGCCTCGCATCGCTGGCGCTGGCGTACCTGACCGCGCGCGAGATCACCACCCCCATCCTCCTGGTCCGCGACGAGGCCGCGCGGATCAGCCAAGGCGGCTACGATCGGCCCGTGGCCCTGGTCCGCAACGACGAGTTCGCCGAGCTCGGCGTGGCCATCAACCGCATGACCGACACCATCATCGGCCAGGTGCGCGAGATGGAGGCCGTGGTCGAAGCCTTGCGCGGAGGGGTCCGCAGCATTGATCAGACCGCGCGCACCGTCCTCGACATCAGCTCCGAGCAGGCCGCCGGCGCCACCGAGCAGGCCTCCGCCGTCCAGGAATCGTCCACCATCGCCCAGCAGATCGTGGCCAGCGCCGGGCAGATCGAAGAGCGGGCCGCCGTCATGGGCAAGGTCGCGGCCTCCACCGCCGACGCCTGCCGCGAGGGCGACCAGAAACTGGCCGAGGCCAGGAAAGGCTTCGGCGAGATCACCGAGCAGGTGGACCGGGTCTGGAGCGCGATGGAGAACTTGCAGGACCGCTTCCAGGAGACCTACAAGATCGTGGAACTGATGGACGACGTCGCCGAGCAGATCGAGCTCTTGTCGCTGAACGCCGCTCTCGAAGCCGCGGGGGCGGGCGAGGCCGGCAAGCGCTTTTCGGTGGTGGCCCAGAGCACCCGCCGCCTGGCCCAGCGCTCCGCCGACTCCGCGCGCGAAATCCGGGGCCTGCTCGAGGTCATCCAGAACGCCACCCTCGAGGTCTCCGGCTTCGCCGCCGTGAGCCGGGAAAGGGTCGGCAAGGGTGGAACTGACATTGACCAGGTCGGCGCGGCGCTGGCCAACATCTCGTTGCTCGCCGGGTCCACCGCCGGCGCCACCCGCGAGATCACCCTCTCCACCCGCCAGCAGACCACGGCCAGCGACCAGCTCGCCCGCTCCATCTTCGAGGTCCAGGAGGTCGCGCAAAAGGTCGAGCAGGGCGCCCGCCAGATCCAGGAAGCCATCGCCGGGCTCGAATCATTGTCCCGGTCCCTCCACCAGAAGAGCGGGTGAAGCGGCCGGCCGGGCGATTCACCTGGCCGGTCCCGCCAGAAGCGGCGCGAGACCGCGGGCGATCCGCTCGTGGCCCTCCCGGTTGAAATGGGCGTCGTGCTTGAACACCAGCAGGCATTGCGTGTCCCGCGCAAGGTAATCGAAGTTGACGAGGCTGACGGCCCTGATCCCCCGCTCCCGGCAGAAGTCCAGGATCTGCTTTTCGTTCTCGGCGCCGGACTTGAGCAGGATGAAAATGAACGCCGAGCCCCGATCCGAGCAGTACCGGTTCATTTCCACCACGGTGTCCATCGGCTTCTTAAGGTAGAGGGGCGGTATCGTCATCGGCTTAAGAGAGCCGCCTTTCATGCGGTTCAGAAACAACAGGGTCCGAAGCGAGATCATTCCCCGCAGCCGGTCGTACTTCAAGAACAGGTAGAGGAAGGAGTGGGACTGGAACCACATCTCCGCTTTATCGGCGACGCTGCCCGGGGCGTAAGACGTATAGAAGATGTTGTCACCACGCACCCGGGCGTATTCGAGAGCCTGGCCTTCCACCAGATAGCCGTTAAAATAGGTGAAAGGCACGGTCTCGCGGGCAAACAGGCCCGGGCTCCAGGCCAGGGTAACGATCCCGGGGCGGACCCGGTCGTAACAGTCCTTGAGACGCTCGAAGCTCTGGCTCACGCTGTAGCCGGGCACCCCACCGTTCATCACCTGAACCCGCTGGCCCGGAATATGGTTCAGAATGGACTCGGCCCGGGCCGGATACGCTTCCTCCCAGGACACCCCCTCGCCGTAAGTGAGGGAATCCCCCAGCATCAGCACCCGCAGACACTCGCCGCACACCCGCGCCTCAAGAGCATCGCTCCTCATTGCCATGGAATTGATGATTATCGGAACGTGGAAATCACCGTAGAAGTTCTGGTCCCGGCCCTGGAAAAACGGGCGCAGGCAATAGCCGCGGCCGGGACAGGGCATGAAAAGGTACTGCGGATGGTTGGCGCCCGGAGACGATGGGTTCAGGCCGATGCGCGGGGAAAACAAGAGCACCCTCAGCACCGCCTCGCCAATGACCATACCCGCCGCCAGACCGAGCAGCATAAACGCCGCCCTCGTCAGCCAACGCTTTTTCCCGACTTTTTTCATGCCGGATTCCCGGGCGCTCTTTATATACCATGCCCTCCCCCATCCGGCAAAACAATCGCGGCACGAGGAACTGTTTTAGCAACCACGGATGAACACAGATGAACACGGATCCCCGGATGCAGTCCCCCAAGCATCTAATTTGAATCCGTGTTCATCCGTGGTTAAAAAATGTGCCCGCTCAGATTCGCACCGGGACCTCCGGATACGTCCGCCGGTCCACGAACTCCGCCGCGGAGCCGCGATCGCTGGTGAGCTCGCCCCGCCGCGAGCCGTCCGGGCCGAACAGCGTAAGCCGGATCGCCGCCACCTTCGAGTTGTTGCACCACAGCTTTTCGCCGTCGGGGTCGGTGTAGGTCACCGCCACCATGTCCTTGTAATTGCAGGACACCTCGCCCGCGATCCGCAGCTCTCGATTCTTCGCCGCGAAGCTCCAGCGGCCGAGCTCCCAGCGGCTGCGGTTCGTGAAGAGCCGCGCCACCGAGTTGAACAAATAATCGCGGCCCCGGTGTTTCAGGTAAAACAGGTTCAGGTGCGGACTCTTCACCGGCCCCAGCTTGATCTGGCTGTCCAGGCCCTCCCACACCGCCTCCGGGTCCTCCCTAAAGCTGTTGCAATGGCCCCACGCCCAGCGCAGCGCGTGCTTCGTGCCCCAGATGTGCGTCTGCTGGCCCGGCGCGTTCGAAAAGGCGATCTCGCGGCCGTTAGCGGCGACCCGGCCGGAAAATTTTGCGTGCTGGTGCGGAGAGAGGACCTTGGTCTTGGGGAAAGCGAGCTCATACATCTTCTGGTGCGGGAAGTGGTGGAACGAGGGCGTTGCCGAGTCGAACCGGATGTCCCATTCCAGCGCGTTGCCCTTCTCCGCGTCCGCGATCCGCGCATGACAGGAGTTCTGGAGCAGCTCGGCCTCCGCGATGCCGACCCGGAACCGGTCCCGGTCCCACGCGAGTTTATCAATCGGGAACCGCTCCTTGACCGCAAAGTTCTTGGCGGGGTCGGCCGCGTCGAAAAAAATTCCCCACAGCTCGCAGTACGGGGCCGCCACGCCCGGCAGCGGACTGGTCAGGGTGTAGCGCACCCAGTACGCGGTGCGGCTCGCGGCGTCGTTCCACTTCAGGTAATACACCTCGTACCAGCCGCGCCGGGCGCCGTCCCACCGCACAATGTTGTCTCGCTCTTTTTGCTCCATGGCCAGGTCCATCCTGATTTTTTCGCCCCGGGCCTTGCGCCCGCCGCCTGCGGTGCTTACATATTTACGTGCGTGTCCAAGGATAAGTTAAACATTCTCTCGCATCTGTCCACACAACCAAGGAGGAGAACGTGAGAATTTCCCGGCAGGAGTTTTTCAAGATGTGCGGGCTCGGGTTCATCGGAGCGGCGGCCTTCGCGCGCCAGGCCCATGCCACCCCGCCCTCCGAGATCATCCTTGAGTTCAATAACGAGCTAAAGGAGCTCAAGGTCAACTGCGTGCACCACACCCTGAACGAAAAGGTCCACTACATCAAGACCATCAACATTTACCTTGATGACAAGGAGTACCTGACCCGCACCTACACCGACCAAACCAACAAGGAAGCCCGGATAGACACCATCAAAATCAAGGACGCCAAGCCCGGCTCCAAGATCGGCGTCGAGGGCATCTGCAACATCAGGGGCAGCAAGAAGGTGGAGATGACGGTGAAGTGACCCGGTTGCGGCTCATGGCTCTATACTACTAACATCAAAGATGCATAAGTTTGTTTGCATTTTTTTAGCCGCAGATGAACGCAGATGAACACAGATTAAATTAAAATTATTCCACAATCATCCGCGTTAATCTGCGTTCATCTGCGGGTCCTGAAATCTCCTGATACTTTGGTTGCGGCCGGGGCCGCACTGGGTTCAATGAAGGCCGGGGGCAAAGCCGCTGATAATTCAAGGCGCGAGGTGGCCGCAATTAGCGTCCACCTCTTCCTTATCTTTCGCGGCAAGCCGGGACCTGAAATCATCCGGGAACCGGCGGCATCCGCCTCACTTCATGGCCACGTTCGCGGAACGCGGGATGATGGGGAGGATGATCCGCGACTCGTGGCCCGGGTCGTGATAGATGGTCTGGCGCGCGACCACCGAAGTTGTCGCGGTGGCCGGCGGCTCGCCGGTGTTCAGGTTCCTATTGAAGCGGGGGAAGTTGGAGCTGGAGACCTCGACCCTGATCCGGTGCCCGGCCTTGAACACGTTCGACGTGGCCCACAAATCCAACTCATATTTCTCGGCCGCGCCGGGCTTCAGCGGCGTGGGGCGGGCCGGGTCGTTGTCGCGGTAGATGGCGCGCACGATCCCGTCCTGGATGTTCACGGCCTTGCCGTCCGGGTACACGTCCACCAGCTTCACCGTGAAGTCCGTGTCAACCGCGTCCGACGCCGCCCACAGCTCCGCGCTGATCGGGCCCGTGACCTCCACGTCCTCCTTGAGCGTCTCCGTGGTATAGCACAGCACGTCGTCGCGGCCCTCCACCTTGGCCTGGTTGTACGCGCCCAGGTTCAGCCCCAGGTTGTTGCCCCCGAGCGTGGGCGCCGGATTCATCGGATCATAGCTGAACTTGTCCTCCATCTCGTCGCCGGCGGGCGCGTCCGTGGAAAGAACGCCGTCGCCCTTGGCCGTGTTCGCCTTACCCCCGGAGTGCAGGTAATAGCTCGTGTACCGGGTCCGCGCCAGCGGCCACTCGTCCTCGTCGCGCCACACGTTGTCGCCCATGACAAAGATCTTGACGCGCGGCCAGTCGGCCACCCCGTTGTCAATCCCCTTGAGCCAATGGTCGAACCAGGCCAGGATGTGCGCGGGACCAAGGACCTTCTTCATGTCCGCGTCCTCGCCGTAATCCACGCTCCCGTCGCCGCCCTTGCCGTGTCCCCACGGGCCCACGATCAGCACCGAGTCCCGGGCCGCGCCCGTGCCCTCACTCGTGAGCCGCCCGAAATCCTTTAACTGCGGCCCCTCGAACATGTCGTACCACCCGGCCACGAACACCGCCGGCGAGCTCACCTCTTTATACTCGTCCTCGAAGTTCACGCCCTCGTAAACCTGCCAGATGGTCGCGGGATCGAGCGCCTGGTCGAAATAAAGCACGTCCCGGCCCGCCGCATCGTCGGCCTCAGCCAGCGGCAGTGTCGCGATGTACTTGTTCAGGCCGCCCGCGATCTTGAGCGCAGTGCCCACGTCCTCCTCGTGATCGCCCATGATCATGGACCAGAAATACACGGTCATCAGGTGCAGCTCGCCCCCGGTGTAAAGCACCTCTTTCAGGTTCGGGCTGGTCACGGTAAGGTGCATGGCGGCAATGGCCATGTCCGGCGCCTCGAACCACTGCGTCGTGCCCAGGTAGCTCGCGCCGTACGTCCCCAGCTTGCCCCCGTACCACGGCTGCGCCTCGATCCAATTGATCGTGTCCTGGCCGTCAGCGCCGTCATGGAGAAACGGGTAGAACTCGCCCTCCGATCCGTAGCGGCCGCGCACGTCCTGCACCATCACCACGTACCCCCGCTGCGCCAGCACCATCTCGTTGCTGGGGCCCCCCCGAAGCGACATCGCCTTCTGCAGGTTCTTGCCGTAAGGTGTCCGGATCAGCACCACCGGCGCCTTCTCCACTCCCTCGGGAAAACAGATGTCAGCGGCGAGCTTCACCCCGTCCCGCATCTCCACTATCACGTCCTTGTCCACCCGCACCCGGTACTGCGGCTCGGAAATCCCCAGCTTCCTGGCCTGCCACTTGCCGCAGCCAGAGGCCAATCCGGCCGCCATCAGCACGACAATCAACACCGCCCGCAGGGTTATTCTTTTCATCAGCCCTCTCCTTGCCATGAAGAATTTTTCGCGCGCGTTTTCCCGGGAAAAGCGCAATCCATGACTTACCACATCCCTCCCGCCGCGCGCAAGCATTCCAGCACAGGTCCGGCCCATCCGTCATGGCCTTCTTGCCCGCAATCCTTAAATCCGTTACCATGAGGCGCTGAAATTGGGTTATACTATGAAGGGAAAATATTTTCTCCCGCCTCTAAAAATATGACGAACTCATGCACAGAATCAGCCGCGCCCGGACCGGTCGCCCTCGGCCCAGCGCCCGCGGCCGCCTGGTGGGCGCTCGCGAACTTATGGGCCGCCCTCACGGACCTGTTCCACCACGTCCCGGCCGCGCCCCTGCTCCTGGCCGCGAAAGACCGTTCGGGCAAGGACAAAAAAACCGCGGCCCCCAAAAAGGAGAGCCAGGACTCGGGCCGTCCGGGCAAGCGAGGGAAGAGCCCGCAACACTCCGATGATGACGACCTGCCCCCCGATGATGACCTGCCCGAGGCTGGGGATGCCCTGGCCCAAGACGCCCATGAGGTGGACGAGCTCTCCGATGACGAGCTTGAGCCCGGCGAAGACGGCCCCGAGGAGGAAGAGCCGGAGCGCCGCCGCAGCCAGAGCGAATGGTCAGGCGGCTCCGGGGCCGAGGACCTTGACCTGATCAAGCGCTTCCTCCAAGGCGACAACGAGTCCTTCACCCGCATCGTCATCAAGTATCAGAACAAGGTCCATAACCTCTGCTTCCGCATCCTGGGCGACCGCGACGAGGCCAAGGACATGGCCCAGGAGGTCTTTATCACCCTCCATAAGTCCCTCAAGAACTTCCGCGGCGAGTCCCTGTTCTCAACCTGGGTCTACCGCGTCACCGTGAACCATTGCAAGAACCGCATCAAGTACCTGGGCCGACGCCGCTACTTCCAGACCTTCTCCATTGACCAGCCGCAGGAGGTGGAGGACGGCGAGCTCTATTACGAACCGGAGGACGAGTCACCGGACCCGGAAAAGACCCTGGCCTCCGAGGAGATCCAGGCCCTGGTCCAGGACGCCATCGCCGGACTCGACCCCGACCACCGCATCGTCGTCGTGCTCCGCGACATCCAGGACCTGTCCTACGAGGAAATCGCCGACATCGTCGGCATCAAGGTCGGCACGGTCAAGTCCCGCATCCACCGCGCCAGGAACGACCTCAAAAAGAAGCTGGAGGGCAAGATCAAGCTGTGAGGACAAAGAATTTTTTGAGCCGCGGATGAACGCGGATGAACGCGGATCGAACTTTTTTACGGAAATTATCTGCGTTCATCCGCGGCAAAAATTCTTTACGGCCATGGCCGTAAACGTAATGTCTATGAACATCAATAACTTAGACATCAGCCGCGCCGCCGGCCCGAAAATGGCGAAAATGTGCAGAATTCGGGGAACCAATCCCCGCCCCGGATGTCAAGTAAAGGTAGGGGAATAGAAATTTATGAGGCCTGCGATGGACTGCAAACAAATCAGAGACGGCTTTTCCGACTACTTTGACGGGTTGCTTCCCAACCCGGAGCAAGAACCCATCCGGGAGCACCTGAAGGGCTGCGTCGCCTGCCGCCGCGAGTACCAGCGCTTTTCCGCCGCAGTCCGGGCCATGCGGGAGCTGCCCGAGGTCAAGGCCCCCCCGAACTTCGTCTATCTGGTCCAAGAGCGCCTCGACCGCGACGCCGCCTGGTTCAGAAGAGCAGCATCCTTCCTGAACCACGGGCTCAACGCCCTGCCGCTCCGCTCCATGACCGCCGTTGCCACCGCCGTGCTCGTTCTCACCATCCTGCTCGTGTCCCAAGACAACCGCGTATCCAAGACCATCGCCGGCTTGACCCACCATGAGGAAACGGTCCCCGCGAGCCTGGTCGGCGCCACCGACCCCGTCCCCGTCGAGTTCGCCTCCACCAACCCTTCCCATGACGCAGCCGCCGAGCCGGCCATGTACGACAACCCGACCGAGTTCCTGATGCAGGTTGTGAAGTCCGACCCAAACCTCAAGGGCTATGACGTCTATCCCCACCACCGCGGAACCGGCGTCATCATCCATACCCCCGACCGGGTCCTCGAAGTCGAGATGGACCCCGCCGAGTTCCCCATCATCCAGGCCTACGTCGAGCAGCAGGGACTCGCCATGCCAACCACCCTGCGCCAGGCACGAACCATGTACCCCATATACGTCCGGGCCCTTCCATCCCCCACCGCGCCCCTCGAACCCTGACCGTGAACAGCAAATAACCACAATCATTTCACTGTGCCATCTCCGCGCGCTCCGTTGCCTCCGCCCTGAAAAACTTATGACGGGATCAACAGGATTTACATGATTGCCGAAAGGCGCCGATTGTTTTCTCTTCTTCATCCTGCAAATCCTGTCAATCCTGTCTCTCTTTTTGACGCCGCCAGCCCCAAGAAAATGCAACCGCCGCTTTTTCGCTAATGGACCCGTCAGCTGGCCTAAACCTGAGGCCACGGAAGCCGTTGGCGGAAAATTTTTCGCTTTTGCCGGGACCGCTTTTCATAAAATCCCGCGGGTTACGCGCCCGTGGCCTGATTTTGCCGGCAGCAAAAACGGGCTCCGTGGCCCGGACCTCGGGCCACCCGCGTCCGGACTTTGGGCCACCCATGTCCGAACTCTGGGCCACCCGTGTCCGAACTTCAGGCCAGCCGCGCCCGAATTTCAGGCCACAAGAAAGGCCACGGAATTGCGGCCCAAAATGTTGAGCGCAACTAGACAAAAAAATATTTCGTAGAACCCGCCTCGCAATCTTCACCTCGATCCTCCCCCCGGAAAACAAGCCCCCCTATATATCACTCTTGTCCAAAATAGGCCGTAAGAAAACCGCCAAGACGCCAAGAGCGCCAGGAATCGCCAAGTAAAACCTGATGTTTCTTGGCGGCCCGGCAAAGAACAGCTCCGGAGCGTTGGCTCCAACCGGCTTGGCGAACCGGCCGACGGGAGCGCCAAGCAAGAAACATTCGCACTCAAGCCTTCTTAAAATCGTGTTA
>DATKZS010000031.1:0-5169 GCA_035527835.1 bacterium | reverse complement strand
CCCCCAATATCGCCTCCACTACGCGTCCGCGCAGCGTCTCCTGCGACTCGGGGGAAAGCTTCCGACCGTCATAGTTTTTCATGGAGACGATTATAGCACAAAATCAGGCAAATGTCCAATAAATAATGCTCTGATTAGTATGAACAACTCCACGAAATAATGAGCTATTTCGAACAAGGCTAAAGGCGTTGCAAAAACCCCGCGACCAGCTAAATTATATTTTAGCGAAAACGGGCATGGACTGACGGCCTCTTTTTTCTCGGGAGCGTTATGGAACTCAAGGAGTAGAACGATGATTGCTTATCGTATCACTATTCGTATCCTAATTGCCGCCCTAGCGCTGGCCGTTTGCCTGGCCGCGCGATCGGGTGTCGCGGATAAGGTCTCTCTTGATCCCCTAAAAATCATCGCCGCCGACGGCTCAGCCGGCAAGCTGCTTGAAAGGGTCCCCTTTATCGAGCAGAAGGCCTTTAACTGCGGGCCCGCCAGCGTGGCCATGGTCCTGCGCTTTTACGGAAAAGCGGCGGACGCCGACGCCATCGCCAGGGAGTTCGAGACCAAGAACGTGGCCGGCACCTTCACCGTGGACCTGCTGATCGCGGCCACCGAGGCGGGCATGGAGGCGCACTGGGTCGAGGGAAACGTGGACGCGCTGAAAAAGGAGATCAACGCTCTCCGGCCGGTGATCGTGTTCCTGAACCTCGCCATCAATCCCCTGCCGCGGCGCCACTTCGCCGTGGCCGTGGGATACCTGAAGTACGAGAAGAAGGATTACGTGGTGCTGCACTCGGGAGACACGCCCTTTCTCATGGTCCCGCTCAACAAATTCAGCACGCAATGGAAGCGCACCGGATACATGATGATGACAATGGCGCCGAAACCGCCGGAGCAGGAACCGGCGCGGGTCCCGGCGCCGCCGTCCCCGCCGCCAAAGGAGCGCAAGTCGGACGGAGGCCACGGATGAGGCGGGTGAAGGCGGCCGGTCGGGCCGCGAGACTGATAGCGCCGGCGGCCATCTTGCTGACCGCCCTGCTCCTCGCCGGCTGCCCGCTAACCGAGAACGCGCCCAAGCTCGTGACCTTCACCGATCCGCTCACCGCCGATGAGCACGCCGAGCTCGGCGCCATCCACGAGCGCCAGGGCAACGTCGAGCGCGCGGTCTCCGAGTACGCCGCCGCCCTGAAAAAGGACCCGAAGAACCTGATAGCCCTCACCGGGCTCGGCAACGTGTCGCTCCATCAAAACAAGCCCAGGCTCGCGGCCAAATATTATGAGCGCGCGCTCGCGCTCACGCCGGACAACGCGGTGGTCCTCAACAACCTGGCCATGGCCTGGACCATGGCGGGCAAGCCGAAAAAGGCCCTTCCCTGCGCCGACCGCGCGGTCGCGCTCGACGGCGGCAAGGACCCGCGCATGCTCGACACCCGGGCGCAGGCCCGCCTCGCCGCCGGCGACCGCGACGGCGCGCTCACGGACCTTAGCCGGGCCGTGGCCCTCTGCGCCCTGTACGGGCAGAGCGGCCAGTTGAGCGGGCCGTGCGCCGAGATCATGGAACGCTACGCGCGGGTCGGCTCGGAGCGCTGAATTATGGACGCGCTCCAGACGGAAGAGATGACGCCCACGGCTGAGGACCGCGCGGCCCTGGCGGCCCTGAAGAAAATTCTTGGCGAGATGGGCTCGGTGGCGGTGGCGTTTTCCGGGGGCGTGGACTCGACCTTTTTGCTGGCGGTGGCGGCGGAGGTGCTCAAGGACCGGGTCATGGCAATCACGGCGGTCTCGCCCACCTATCTTCCGGAGGAGCTGGTGTGCGCCCGGGAATTCGCGGCCCAGCGCGGCATCCGGCACGAGGTGGTGGAGTCGAACGAGCTCGAGATCCCCGGCTTTGCCGAGAACCCGCGCGACCGCTGCTATTACTGCAAGAGCGAGCTGTTCGCGAAGTGCCGGGAAGCGGCCAAGCGCTACGGCATCGAGTTCGTGGCCGACGCGACCAATACCGACGACCTGTTCGATTACCGGCCGGGCATGAAGGCGGGCGACGAGCAGTGCGTACGGCGGCCGCTGCTCGAAGCCGGCATGGACAAGGCGCGCATCCGGCGGCTCTCGCGCGAGATGGGGCTTTCCACCTGGGACAAGCCGCAGCTCGCCTGCCTGTCCTCCCGCTTCCCTTACGGCGTGCGGATCACGGAGGAGCGGCTCGAACAGGTGGCGCGGGCGGAGCGCGGACTCAAGGCGCTCGGGTTTAAGCAGCTCCGGGTGCGGTATCACGGGGAGGTCGCGCGGATCGAGCTCGATCCGGCCGACATGGGCCGGATGCTCGATCCCGCCATGCGCTCCCGCGTCCACGAGCTGATCCGGGACGCCGGCTTCGCCTACGCCGCGCTCGATCTCCTGGGCTACCGCAGCGGCAGCATGAACGAGCCCATGCCCCGGCCGCAAGGCTCCGCGGAGGACCATGATGAGTAATGCCGTCGCGACCGACCTCGACGCCGCCATCGAGCTCGCGGCGCAATGGGTCAGCGAAGCCGAGCGCCTAGTCGTCTTCACCGGCGCCGGGGTGTCCACCGAGTCGGGCATCCCGGATTTCCGCTCGCCCGGCGGCATCTGGGAAAAGTACGACCCCCGCGAGCTCACGTATCAGAAGTTCCTGGCCGACCCCGCGGTGCGCAAGCTCCGCTGGAAGATGTTCATGGAGATGGAAGCGATGTGGGACGCCAAGCCCAATCCCGCGCACCTGGCCGTGGCCGAGCTCCACAAACTCGGCAAGCTCCGCGCCGTGATCACCCAGAACGTGGACGGGCTGCACCAGGACGCGGGCGTACCGGCCGAGCGGGTGATCGAGCTGCACGGGACCAACCGCGAGGTCTACTGCCTGCGGTGCGGGGCGCGCTGGCCGTCGTCCGAGATCCGCGAGCGCATCGCGCGGGAGAAGGTGGAGATACCCGACTGCGTGAAATGCGGCGGCATCCTGAAGACCGCGACCGTGAGCTTTGGCCAGGCCATGCCGGAGAAGGAGACGGCGGAGGCGGTGCGGCTCTCCGAGCAGGCCGACCTCATGATCGTGATGGGCTCGACCCTGGTCGTCAACCCCGCCGCCATGATGCCCCGAATCACCAAGGAAAACGGCGGCCGCGTGGTCATCATCAACCTCTCCGGGACTGAAGGAGACCACTACGCCGACTTGGTGGTCCGGGGCAAAGCGGGCGAGCTGATGCCGCGGATCGTGGAAAGGTATAAAAAAAACAGGTAAAATTGATCCGAGGATTGCGCGGATTCCACGGATTGATGAAAATGACCTGAGGCCACGGGGCAGGCCCGGAGGAGAAAATTCCGATGAATGAATCAACCCAAAAGATGTATTGTCCGAGCTGCGGCGAGACGGTGGACACCTTTGTCATGCTGGACACGGACATGGTGGAGAAGCACCACTGTTTCGTGTGCGGGGCGGAGGTGTCGGGCCGCGCCCCGGCGGCGGTCAAGGCGCTGGAGATGATGCTGGTGGCGGAGGACTCGATGGTTTTCCGCGAGGTGTTGCAGGACAAGGTCGTGGAGCGGGGCATCGCGCGGCAAGTGGAGATGGCCGACAACGGGGAGGAGTTTCTGGCGATGTTCACGCGGCGGCTGGCCCACGGCCTTCCGGTGTCGCTGGCGGTGCTCGACATCCGCATGCCGGGCATGAACGGGGTGAACGCGGCCATGGCCATGCGCGCGGTGGAGAAGGGGCTGGGCATGAAGCGGCCGGTGCCGATCCTGTTCTTTTCGTCGGTCAAGTGCGACGACACCTTGAAGGAGCTCTTCAAGCGCTGCTCGCCCGCCCGCTACATCAACAAGGGGGCGAGCCCGTCGCCGGAAAACCTGGCCGACCGCCTGGTCGAGGTGATCCAGCGCCTGCTCACCGAGTCCACGGTAAAAAAATGAGCGGGAAAACCGCCCGGGCCTGTAACCTCCGGCCCGCGCCCGTATCTGTATTAGCAGACAGGTGGAATCGGCCGCAAAGACGCAAGGGACTGGAAATCATCAACGGGCTAAAAACTTCTCGTCACTTGTCCCTCCGCGTCTTCGGCCGATTTCCATCTGCGCCGCAATGAGGTGCCCGGATCAGATGAGTGAAAACGACCGTTGCCAGAACCATCCGGACCAGGCGGTAACGGCGCGGTGCGTGCGCTTCAACCGCAGGTTCTGCGGGCTGGATTTCGAGTCCGAAGACAATCCCGCCGAATGCCTCTCGCCCGTGGCTTATTGCGAGTTCCGCCCCCAGTGCCTGGTCTGGGTCAAGTCCCGGGCCAGAAGAAAAAAAGTCCGCCTCGCCGCCCTGCGGGCCGCCCGAACCCAAGATCTATAATACGTCCCGCGCCACCCGAATTTTTCCCTTCCCCTTTCCGGGGTAAAATCTCCTTGCGATAATATTATCCTGCCCGGAGAATTGGGAGACAGGATTAACATGATTTTCAGAATACGCTTCTTGTTTTTTCATCCTGTAAATCCTGTTAATCCTGTCTGAAAAAAATTTCATGATTTCCGGGCGCCGCCCCGCGGCACGAGGAGCTGTTCAGAACCATGGCCATGGCGGAAGAGGGCGTAAAATTTTTTTGCGACGATCAGCTGGGCAAGCTCTGCCGGTGGCTGCGCATCATCGGGCAGGACGCCGTGTATGAGCGGGAGATCGCGGACGAGGAGCTGATCGCGCGCGCGCGGTCGGAGGGCCGGACCATCCTGACCCGCGACACGCGGCTCGCGGCCAAGGCCCCGGGGGCCGAGGTGGTGCTGCTTGACGAGAACTACCCCGCGCACCAACTCCGCGAGGTGGTGCTGCGGTTCGGGGACCGGATCGAGATCCGGGTGTTCTCGCGCTGCGTGGCCTGTAACGGCGAGATCGAGGCGACGGCCAAGGAAGAGGTCCGGGAAAAAGTGCCGCCCTTTGTTTTTTCCACGCAGGAGAAATTCACAAGGTGCAAGAGTTGTGGCAAAATCTACTGGCAGGCCACTCACCGGGAGCGGGTGGACCGGGCGCTCCGGGACGTGCTGGGAGAGTTGTGGAAGGAGGCTTGAGGCTTGGGGCTTGAGGCTTGAGGCTTGAGGCTTGTGGCTTGGGGCTTGGGGCTTGGGGCTTGAGGCATGAGACTTGAGGGCTGGGGTGGAGAGGGGCTTTAGGCCTCAAGCCTCAAGCCCCAA
>DATKZS010000030.1:0-15625 GCA_035527835.1 bacterium | reverse complement strand
GGATCCCCTGGCCACCATTTACAACTGGTGGATCTGGGTGCCGTGCCAGGAAGGCGTGAAAACCATCACCGCGGGCGTGGTTGATCCCTACAACTTCGCGAACCACGTCTGGATGACCACGCCCGACACCTGGGTCGCCAGGCTCTGCGCCGGGTTCTTCCCGAACGGCCTGCGCTACCCCACCCGCCCGCTCGGCATCCCCCTCACCCATTTCGTGGACTGGTTCGCGCTGGTCTTCATGTTCTCGTTGTCGCTGCGGTGGGTCGAGTTCAAGCATGATTGGAGCGAGTGGAAGAAAACCCTGGTCTTGTGGGCATTGATGCTCGTAATCATCATCATCATGCCCTTCACCATCCTTTTAAACCTCTAAGGAGGGCAACATGGCCGGGACTATTATCGCTTTCCCGAAATCGGGCGTCTTTAAAAAGCTCGCGTACCTCGTGAAGTACCACTTCCACGCCATCCTCTATCTCTACGTCTGGTTCGGCCTCTTCATCTGCGGCCTCGCCGCGCCCCAGCACCGCGTGGCCCTCCTCGACAGCCGCCTCATCACCCAAGGCTGGCACCTCTCCCTCCTCAGCCTCATCCTCGTCCTGCCATGGCCCATAATTTATGTCGTGAGGTTCATCAATGCTAGAAAAGATCAGTGAACAGAGTTGGCGATGGGGGCAGACCCTTGCCTGTCCTTTCAAGGCCGCAAGCGGTAACTATGCCCGTGAATCAGGCTATAATATTTATTGCGGCCCGGCCGCGTTCAGCGGATGGAGAGGTAAATGGTCACGGTCCAGGTAAAGAGCTCCCGGAGGCGGGAGATGATTGATGTTACGGGCTTGATCGCCCGCGCGGTGGCGGAGGCCGGCGTCGAGAGCGGAGTGGTGGTGGCGTTCGTGCCGCACACCACCGCCGGGATCACCATCAACGAGAACGCTGACCCGGACGTGCAGCGCGATATCCTGGCGCACCTGGAAAAGCTGGTGCCGGAGCGCGGCTCGTGGCGGCATTCGGAGGGCAACTCCGACGCGCACCTCCAGGCCTCCATCATGGGAAGCTCGGTCACTGTCATCATCGAAAACGGCCGCCTGGTCCTCGGCACCTGGCAGTCCGTGTTCTTCTGCGAGTTCGACGGCCCGCGCTCGCGGCAACTGCACGTGAAGGTAATATGAAAGACCGGCCCGATCTCATCTCCCTGGTCTGCGTCCCGCACTGCCGGTTTTACCGGCCGGGCGAGAAGGAGGAATTGTCGTGCCGGGGGTATGAGTTTTTTCGGGAGAAGTGGGGGCAAGGGGAAGCCGGGAAAGAGGCGTTGGAGGCGGCGGGGAATATCGCGGCTAAAGCCGCTCCCACAGGTGAGGTGAGTAATGAAAAAATCGAGCACAACGAGCGGATCGAGCGGCTGCTGTGCGCGCGGTGCGAGTTCCGGGAGGACGACTGCGATTTCATGAGCGGGGAGGAGATCGCGGGGACGGTGCCTTGCGGCGGCTACGTGCTCCTCGTCCGGCTCCTTGCCCAAGCCGTCAACGAGGCGGAGGAATGGCTGGATGAGCCGGTCTGATCCCTTTGTCAGCTTCGCGCCGCACGTGGTCTTTCGCGGACTCGAATGCCCGCACCTGTTCAACATCATGACCGACGAGCTTTACGAGCTTGACGACGACGGCCTGGCCTTCATTGACGAGGCCGACGGGAACAAACGCGAGAGCGAGATCAAGAACCGCGAGCTGCTCGATTTCACCCGCTCCGAAAAGTTGCTCGCCTTCACGCCCCGGCCCGCCGACGGCAAGCTGGCGCGCGGGTCCTCGCCCGTGCCGTCGCTTCGCTACCTCGAAGTCATCCTCACCCTGCGCTGCAACCTCCGCTGCCGCCACTGCTACCTGGGCGAGCCGGAAAAAAAGGACCTGGACCCGGAGCTGCTGGCCGCGGCCATCGCCGAGTTCGACGCGATGCAGGGCCTTAGGCTGCTGCTCTCCGGCGGCGAGCCGCTCTTGTATCCGCGCTGGGACCGGCTGGCGGCCGCGCTTTCCGGCCGCGGGTTCCGGGTGGTGCTCCTCACCAACGGCGTGGCGCTCACCCGCGCCAAAATCCGGGTGCTGCCGGTGCACGAGGTCCAGGTCTCGCTCGATGGCCTGGAAAAGGGGCACGACGCCCTGCGCGGCCCGGGCGGGTTCGCGCGGGCCGTGGCCGCCGCCCGGGTGGTGGCCGGGAGCGGCAAGGACCTGTCCATCGCCACCATGGTGCACGCCGGCAACATCCGGGAGATGGACGGGCTGGAGAGGCTGGTGAGGGGCCTGGGCGCGCGCGAGTGGAGCCTCGACTTCCCCCTCGCCGCCGGACGGTGGGACCGGGAAAGCAGCGCGGGAGTAAGCCTCGACGACGCGGCCGCCGCCATGGCCCGCGGCTTCGGATCGTCGTACCACGGCTCGGGCGAGGGCCATGCCTGCGGCCTTCACCTCGCCTCGCTCACGCCCTCCGGCGACGTCTGTCAGTGCGGCTTTTACCAGGACTCGCCGCTCGGCAGCGTGAAGAGCGGCCTTGCTAACGCCTGGCTTGACAGAAAGGTCACGCCGCTCTCCGCGCTCGAATGGTGCAGGGATTGCGAGGCCGCGGCCGAGTGCAGCGGCGGGTGCAGGTATCGCGCGGGCGGGACCGGGCCCGACCTGGTCATGTGCGCGGCCCACGGCTGGCCCCGGGGCCGGCCGCCCGGGGTGTAGCGCCAGGGGAGCATGTCCATGATTCGGCCGGGAGCAAGATCAGAGGCTGATTGATCTCGCACAGAGTCACAGAGACCCTGGCGCGGCCTTTGGCCGCAACCAAAACATAGTCTTGGCAGTTCAATTGAAATCATGAAAAGATTTTTTGACAGAATTAACAGGATTAACAGGATGGAAGAAGATCAACTTGCACTTTCCGAGCATCCTGTAAATCCTGTTAATCCTGTCAAAAAATAGTTCGAACATCTCGAAGTGCAAAGAAATTTATACATCTTGCATGTTAGTAGTACAGAGGAAGAGATAAAATATATTTCGCTCCGAGAACTCCGTGTTCTCCGTGCCTCTGTGCGAAATTCGTCCTCCCGACCGAGGACATCGCGCCGGGTGCGACGTAACAGCGGCGCGGCTTGCCAGTGTTCGCCATCTGGTGCTAAGATCATGGCCCGGCCCGCGCGGTCGCGGCGAAAATCATCCGGCGCGGAAAGCGGGGAGGAAAAAATTGGCGGGAAAGGGAAAACAACGCATACCTCTCTTACAGAGGCGCAACTGGTTCGTCTCGGCGGGGCTGGTTTTTCTTCTCTACTTCGTCCTGCTCTACGCCCTGAGCTGGTTCTCTGAAGACACCTCGCTGCTCGTGAAGATGTGCCACGCCCTTCCCCTGATCGCGATCCTCATGGTGGTCCTGGGCCTGTTCGAGAAGAGCAAGGAAGAGGAACGGGAGCGCGATCGCGCCAAGAATCGCTATGACGCCAGGCTGGAGATCACCAAGGCGAAACGCGAGATCGAGGCGCTCGGCAAGGCCAAGGAGGCGGCCACCAAAAAAAGCGGAGGAGACGCAAATGAATCCAAGTAAGGCGGTGTTGGTGAGGAGCGCTCGCGCGCTGGCGGCCCTGGTCATCTCCATGTCCATGCTCTCCGGCTGCGCCCGCGTCGCGGCGGTGGCGCTGGGCGCCGACGCCACCGGGCCCGGCAAGATGGTGTACGAGCACAACGTCATGGTCCCCATGCGCGACGGCGTCAAGCTCGCCACCGACGTTTACCGGCCCGCCGGCCCCGGGCCCTTCCCCGTGGTCCTCACCCGCATCCCCTACGGCAAGAACGAGTTCCCCTGGAAGGAGCTCGCGCGGATCTTCGTCATGAACGGTTACGTGTACGTGATCCAGGACACCCGCGGCGAATTCGACTCCGAGGGCGACTGGTTCCCCCTGATCTGGGAATACGAGGACGGGCACGACACCGTGGCCTGGGTCAAGGCCCAGCCCTGGGCGAGCGGCAAGATCGGAATGTGGGGCGGGAGCTACTTCGGCTACACCCAGCTCACCGCCGCTCCCGACAACCCCGACCTCACCTGCATGGTCCCCCTTGTCACCTCCGGCTCCATGGGCAAGATCATCTTCCGCGGTGGCGCCCTCGAATTCGCCTCCGTCATGGGATGGCTCGCCGGCGAACGCACCTCCCAACTTCAGCGCGAAGGCAAGTCAGGCAAGGTCGAGCCCGACCTCGCCGGAGGCTTCTACAACGAGCCTCTGCGCGACGCCCGGCAGATGGACTTCGAAAAGATACGCACCGATCCCGCGCTGCTGGCCCAGGGGCCCGAGGCCTGGCTCAAGCACCCCGGCGACGTCAGCGGACTCCCGCCGCTGAACTACGAAGAATATTATGACAAGGTCAGCGCGCCCGGCCTCAACGTGGCCGGATGGTACGACATCTTCCTGGGGCCCCAGCTCCACGACTTCAACCGCTTCAGAAAGGACGGCATCGGCGACGCCAAAGATACCCGCATCATCATCGGGCCCTGGGTCCACGGCGCCCTCTGGTCAAAGTTCGAGCCCGACAAGCTCTCCGGCGCACGGCTCTTCGTCTCGTCATTCATGGATTGGTACGACCATTGGCTCAAGGGCGTGAACAACGGCGCCGACACCGCCGCCCCCCTCAAAATCTTCGTCATGGGCGAGAATAAGTGGCGCGACGAAAACGAGTGGCCCCTGGCCCGCACCGTGTTCACCGACTATTACCTCCACAGCAACGGCCGCGCCAACACCGGCAAAGGCGACGGCTCGCTCTCCCTCGCTCCGCCCGCCGCCGAGCCGGCCGACAAATATGACTACGACCCGCGTAACCCCGTGCCCACCGCCGGCGGCGCCTTCCTCGGAACGGACGACGTGAAGCCCGGGCCCATGGACCAGCGCGCCGTCTCCGGCCGTGACGACGTGCTCGTGTTCGCCACCGCGCCGCTCGAGAAGCCGATCGAGGTCACCGGCCCGCTCACGCTCACCCTCTGGGCCGCCTCCAGCGCAAAGGACACCGACTTCATCGCCAAGCTCGTGGACGTGGACCCTCTGGGCAAGGCCATCATCATCCAGGAGGGCATCATCCGCGCCCGCTACCGAAACGGCTGCATGCATCCCGAACCCCTCGAGCCCGGAGAGGTCCACGAGTTCTCCATTGACCTCTGGGCCACCTCCAACCTCTTCAAGAAGGGACACCGCATCGGAGTGTACGTCACCTCGTCCGACTTCCCCCAGTTCGACCGCAACCAAAACGCGGCGGGCGAGGGCGGGCCCGACAACATCATCGTCGCCCATCAGAGCATCTACCACGACGCGCAGCACCCGTCCCGTATCGTGCTGCCCGTGATTCCGCGATAATAGGATAACGAGCAGGGTAGGAGGCTGGCCTACTGACTGCCTTCCGCCTTACCATTCAATACCCGGACCATGTCCAGCCGGACAAAGGTGATCTTATGGTAGGGCCAATGCTTCCCGTTCTCGAACAGCGCCCCCACCGATCCGTCCGGCAGTATCGCCAGGTCCGAGTACGCCGCCGGACCCGCGTGAATCGTCCGCGGACCGCTCCAGCTCTCGGCACCGTCATAACTCACGCGGATGGCCATGTTTTCCCGTCGCGCGCTCGCCGGGTTCAGGAACAACACCCGCTCCGGGCCTAGCCCCAGAACCGACGCCTGGCAGGTCGGGTCCGTGAGCGACTCGTCAATCTTCGCCGCCGACCACGTCACGCCCCCGTCATCGCTCCACGCATACGCCCGCCGCTGTTTCCCGAACATGTTGCGAATCGTCAGATATACCCGGGAGCCGACCTCAACCGCCATGCTCTCGTCAGTGCCAGCCGGAAGCGACCCGCCCCGACGCCAGCTCGACCCGTGGTCGTCCGAATAAATCACGTGAGAGTGCATCCCGTCGCTCTCTCCGTGGTCGCACGGCACCAGGAGCCGCCCCGACGCGAGCTGCACCGCGTGACCCGGCCCGGTCGCGTACCAGCCCCAATCATCAGCCTTCACCTCCGCCGTGATCTCGCGCGGCTCGGCCCAGCTCATCCCGTCGTCATCGCTCGACGTCACCCACACCCCGACATTATTTCGCGTGAACAGCAGCCACACCCGCCCCGTGTCCCGGTCCTCCACCGGCGCCGGGTTGCCCCACGTCTGAAACCCCCGGCCCTCGATCACCTGGAGCGGCCCCCACGTCTTTGCCCCGTCCTCGCTGCGCCGGAACACTATATCAATGTTCCCATGGTCCGCGATCCCGGTCTTGCGCCCCTCGCAAAACGCCAGCACCGTCCCCCTCTCCGTCACCACCATCGCCGGTATCCGATACACCGGATACCCGCCCCGGCCGCTCACGAAAACATCCGCCGACTCCAGAACCGACTCAGCGCCAACGGCCGCAACGCCAGCCATCATCACCGCCAGCCATACCGACACTACGGTACACAGCCTCGTCATTTTAAAATGCCCCCAATTTCATGACGGTCGCGTGATCGGCATTCACTTGCTCCGGTCCATCCGCCGCCTTGACCACGGCAATGCTTCCAGGCTCGGAAGGCGGCGGTACAATTGGAGTGAGACCTCGCCCGTCACCTGCTCAATCCTCCCGGCCATAGGTCCCTCATCAAGCGATCGCGCCGCCTCCGGGCCGGAAAGCGCGAATACCGCGGTATGCTTGTATTGCATGGGATTAGGGTCGGAGGGCAGCATCGGGGAGAAGATGGCCACGTCGCTCACCTCCCGCGACGCGTAAACCAGCCGCCGCCCGTCCGATGCAACCGCCTCATGCACCGCCCCGGCTTTCTCCGCGCCGTCCAGGTTAAACTGCGCCACCACAAACATCTCGGCCCGGCCAAGCTCCGCATCCAGAAAAACTCGCTCCGTCAAGGAAAACTCGAAGTACCTGACCCCCTTCTCCCGAAGCCGGTTCACCCAGCCGTAATACCGGCCCTTGATGGCCCTCACGATGACGCGGTGGTTCGGGTAGCGCACGATCACGATCTCGTCCGCGTTCTTCGGGCCCACAATGCTCCGCTCGTGCGTCGCCACCCACACCGGCCACGCCCCCGCCGGCGCCAGCCGCGGGAAAAGCAGCAGCCCGTACCAGCGGTAGCTCACCTCGTCCGCGAACGTTACCAGGTTCAGCGCGTCAATCGGACGCGGCAATTCCCTCCGCTCCAACTCCCTCACGCGCTCCCGGTCAATCCGCTCCCGGAACGTCTTCACCTCTCCGCTCATAATCATATCTCTAGAACTGGTTTCATCACCAGGATAAACATCCCAGATGAAAAGATTATTAATAAGGATATTCAGGATTTCCAGGATGATTTCCGGTTTCCTTAATCCTGAACATCCTGAATATCCTTGTTAAAAAAATCTTGGCGGGGTTATGAAACCGCCTCTATACTTGGCCGCGCTCAGTCCTGGTCCACCGGCTCCTTGCAATGCCGGCACCTTTTCGCTCCGCGGAAAAGCTCATGGCCGCAGGCCGGGCAATGGTAGCGGGCCAGCTCGGACTCCACCCATTTCTCGGTCCCCAGCTCGCGCCATTGGGGAATGGCACGCAGTATTGCCTTTTTACCCGCCGCCATGGGGAAATTGTTGACGTGAGAGCACGGAAACTCATCGCACTGATGGCAGCCTTCATATCCCCGCTCCCGGGCGCAGGACTTGATGGGACAAACCCGGCAGTAGCCGAAGACCGTCTCCGATAAACAGCCCTCGCACACCATGTCCTCCGGCTTGACCCCGTAAACCCCGGCCAGCCGCTCCTTGAACTTCTCATTCCCGTCCCGGTGCGCCATCAGGATCCCGCACACCCCGCAGTATAACCCGCAGGGCGCCAGTAACGCCTTTTCTATTTCCATTCGGAAACCTCCTTAATCTGGCCGGAACCATAAGTTGGCGCACCCCGCAAGGGGTGGGAATATGAGTAGCCGTAGGTGCAACCTACGGAACATCGCCCCCCGAGTTATCAACCCTGAAGGGGTTGAACCAAAAGCGGCGGCGAGGTGCGACCCCTTCAGGGTCTGGTGTCGCGCGCCTTTCCGGGGGTTTCACCGCCCGGCTACTCACATCATTCCCCTGCGGGGAAATATTTTAATCAGCAATGGTCCTCCATGCCTATTCCTAAACTCATTATATTCCTTCCGTTACGCAACGCAACCCCCTCCACCATGTAAAAATTACATGTTCGCCTGCGTCATTTTTACATATTATAGGGGGGCTTAAAAAAGTTTGAGGTTTGGGGTTTGAGGTTTGGGGTTGAAGAGGGGAGGGGAAGGAGTAAGGTTTGGGGTTTGTGGTTTGGAGTTTCGGGTTGAAGAGAATAGGAGGATGATTTCGGTGAACGCCGCTCTACAAAAAGTTTTAGGGCCTGGCGCGATGAAGGCTTTGGGTTTAGGTTTTGCTTTTCTTGAACCCCAAACCACAGACCGCAAACCGCAAACCTTTATCGTATTTTCCGTGGCCTATTCCGTGGCCTGTTTTTCAGGCAGGGGTGGCCTGAAGGTCAGGCCTGGGTGGCCCGAAGTTCAGACCTGGGTGGCCCGAAAGCCGGATCGGGGTGGTCTGGCCTCTGGGACGCGAAGGCCCGGAATCAGGCCGCAAAAAAGGGGCAAGATGGAGCTTGGAAATGCGCAAGCCGCGGGAATTGTTGATGACCGGTATTGGAAAGCGCGAAGAAATTTTCGCCGGGAGGCTCTCGTGTCCTTGATCCTAGGCCAGATGCTCCTTGTCGCGCATGTCTTGAGAGAGCGCGGTCGCCAGTGCGCGGTCCACGTCCGTATGTGGCATCACCGCCATGGCGGTGGTGTGCAGGTTCCCGGGGATCGGCATTGTCTTAATGGTTTGTGGTTTTTGGTTTGAGGAGCATGGCATTAGAACCGCAAACCCCAAACCACAAACCTTTGTAATCTCGCCGGAGGAATACCGGAGAGATGGCGTTCACGAACAGCCGGAACAGTTGCAGCCTCCGCCGGGGGAGCATCCGTCCTTGGGCTCGCTCACCTTCTCGACCTTGACGTCGAAGTGCAGCGTCTCTCCGGCCAGGGGGTGGTTGAGGTCCAGGGTGACGTCGTCGTCATTGATCTCCACCACCATGGCCTCCATGGTCATGCCGTCGTGGCGCTGCAGGCTGAAGATCATGCCCGGCTCGAGCGGCTCGCCCTCCGGGAACTCGCCGCGCGGGACCGCGCCCACCGCGTCGGGGTTGCGCGGACCATAAGCGTCCTCGCACGCCACCACCACGTGCTTCTCTTCGCCATCGGTCATGCCCTCCAGCGCCTTCTCCAGGCCGGGGATGATCCGGCCCGAACCGAACTCGAACTCGATCGGGTCGCCGTCAAACGAACTCTCCAACACCTCGCCGTCATCCAGCTTCAAGGTGTAATGCATCTTTACCGAGCATGCCCCGCCTATCACCATGTTCGCCTCCTTTAAAAAAAATCAGCCCCCGCCCTCGATCCACGGGGCGTAAGGCTGAGGGTTATGATAGATGAAATGGTGCGAGGGGGCAAGGACAAAATATTATGGGGGCTTGAGGCGCAGGGCTTGAGGCTTGGGGCGCTGACCGGCGGCGGTTACCAGTACCGGACGGTTATTTCCAGGGCGGGAGGCGGGTCAATGATGCCGATGAATCCGACGGGATCCTCGCCGATCATGACGGGGACCAGCTTGGCGGGCGGGTCGGCGACGAGCCGGGGATGCCAGTGAAAGGAGATGACGGCCCTTCCCGCCGGCGCGCGCACGTTGCGCAAGCTGATGCGGTTGTAGTCCGCGGTGGCCAGGCCCGCGCCCTCGATGAAGAACGTGGGCGTGCGGTTGAGCTTGTAAAACCGGAAGCCTCCGGCCTCACCGGCCCTCTGAAACAGGCCCGGGTATTTTCCGAACAGGTTCTGGACTTCCGGGGAATGGGCGCCGGCCCATCCGATGTTGTAGCGGTCCATCATCCGCCGGAGCGGCTTCTCGTCCCAGTATGGCACGGGGCGTTGAAACAGCATCAATCCGGACAGGTCCGCATAATGATTTTTCAGCCAGAATTGCCAGTGCGGGCCACCGATCAGCTCGCGGCGGGAGTAATAGGCGATGGCGGCGGCGGCGTGGGACTTGTGATAGCTCTCCAGCATGAGCCCATTGTCCTGGAGCAGGACGCGGGAATCGCGGCTGGTGTTGGAGGAGAGGAAGGAGATGATGGATTTGACCCGTTCGCTCATGCCCACGAAGGGCGGCTCAACCGGCCGCGAAAAGGTGATGGCTAAAAAGGCGATGCAACTGGGGGCGAGCATGGCCGCAACCAGCACCCGGCCCCGGGACAGGCGCCGGCCGTTTTTTTTCCGCCATTTAGCCCATTGGTCCAGGGTGACGGCGGTTGGGAACACCAGGAAAAACATGAGGGGTATTACATAGCGGGCCGGCTCGATCTCGCGCACGACGGGAATAAAGGTGCCCAGAAAAGCGATGCCGGCCATGGCCAGGAGCGACCAGGCGATTACTGCCCTCAGCTCGGGGCGGGGCGCGTAAGCGTGGCGGATGCCCATGACCCCGGCCACGGCCAGGAGCGGGATCACGGTCTGGCCCTGTCGGAGCGAGGTCATGACGAGGAACCTCAGTAACTCGAGCGGGTTCTGAAAATAGGCATGGAGCGCGAAGGCGAAGTCCGCGTTTAATCTCAGGGGAAGTATCCAGAAGAGGTTCAGGATGAAGGCAAGGACGGCCACGGCCGCGGCGAGCAGATGGTCGCGCACGGCAATTTTCTTGAAGCGGCAAAGGTACAGCACCGCGCAGGGCACGCCGGCGATGGGCACGACGCCCGGATGAATGAGAATACTGACCGGCGCGGCCAGCGCGAGGCCCAGCCACCGCGAGGGTGACGGCCGGCGCAGGACCATGCCGAACAGGGCGGCCAAGGCTATGCCGTAGATGGATGCCAGAACGAAGCCCATTAGGCCGATCATCAACATGTGCATGCTGCCGGCCGTCCACCAGACCCAGGTCCCGATCAGGCCCGACCAGATGACTTCGCGGCGGCTCATGCCGAACCACGCGGCGGCGAGGAAAAACAAGATGGGCACTACGGCCGCGGTGCAGAAGACCATAATTTTGTATGCGGTCTCCGGGGCCAGGGCTTGGAGGACCACGAGGCCCACCTTGAGCAGGCGGTCGCTGCCGTCCACTACATCGGTCGGATACCCGGCCATAAAGTAGGGATCATAGCCCCAGGTGCTCCCGTGCTCCTCCAGGAAGCGGGCCCCGATGACGCTGTAATAGAAATGCCAGGGATGGTCAAAGCGCATGATGGGTTCGGTGGAGATCAATTTCCCGGGGCCGCCGAAAATATGCAGGAGCAGGGAGAGGTGGATGATAATAATCAAGCCGGCGGCGGCCCCGGCCTTGCCGAACTTGCGGCCCCCCGTTCCTTCCGGGCGGCCCCGGTCCTGTCCGGAGCCCGGGCCCGGCTCTTGCCTTCCGGGGTCCGCGGGGTTATTTTTATTGGGGTCCGCCATGGCAAGGAATTATAACATGATCGCCGCGAGGGGAGAACCGCCCGCCTCCGCTTTTGTCAACGCGCTGTGCGAGGCCATCGCCCCTTTCGGTGACGTGGCGCTGGATGAAGGAAAAAAGGCCGGCGTGCTGGAGAGGGTGGCCGGTTTTGTCCAGGGCGAGCTGGACTGTATTCCGGTCCCCGCGCGGATGGCTTTTTCGCTCGGGATGTGGGTCTTCCGGAGCTGGGTGCTTTTGAGGCATGGCCGCGGTTTCACGTCGCTGCCGCTCCCCAAAAGACGCAAGGCGGTGGAGGCCTGGACCTGGGGAAGAATGGCCTTGGCCCGGCAATTGTTCCGGGTGGTCCGCAGCACCGCCTTTTTGGCCTTTTACGAGGATGGCGACGTGCGCGCTGCCCTGATGGAAGCGGAGGTCCGCGGCATGGGCGCGGGGGATGCATGAAAAGCCGCGAGGCCGTTGAAGCCCTGGTGATCGGTTCCGGGCCGGGGGGATCGGTCACCGCCCTGGAGCTTTCGCGGGCCGGGGTCGAGGTCCTGGTGCTGGAGGAAGGCGGCGGCTTCACGCTCGATGAATACGGGGCGCCGGCGCCGGAGGCCATGAAGAAGCTGTACCGGCGGCGGGGCATGACTCCGGTCACCGGCCCGGTGCCCATCGGCTACGTTGAGGGGAGTTGCGTGGGAGGGAGCAGCGAGATCAATTGCGGCTTCTGGCTGCGCGCCTCCCGCGAGACCCTGCAGGGGTGGGAGTCGCGTTCTGGCCTGGTCCATGCCGGACCCGACGACTTGGCGCCCCACTATCTTTGGGCGGAGGAGCTGCTCGGGGTGCAAAAGGCGGAGTCATGGCCCATGAGCACCCGGCTCCTGGCCAGGGGCGTTGCGGCCATGGGGTGGGCATCAGCCGAGATTCCCCGCGCCGCCGGGCGCTGTCGGAACTCCAACACTTGCTCCAGCGGCTGTGCCACCGGCGCCAAGAAAGGAATGTCGCGCACCCTGATCCCCCTGGCACAGGCGGCGGGGGCCACGGTCCGGCCTTATTGCCGCGCGGTGAAGCTGATCCGCGACGGCACTCGCATCGCGGGCGCCGTGGTCCGGGAGCGGCGGCCCGGCCGTCCGTCCGAGGAATTCCGGGTGGACGCCCGCTACGTATTCGTCTGCGCGGGTCCCACCGAAACTCCGTCACTGTTGCGCCGCAGCGGGGTCAGGCACAACGTGGGGAACTCGCTCGGCCTGCATCCCATGCTCAAGGTGGTGGCGCGGTTCGAGGAGGAGGTCAATGCCGAGGATAGCGTGCTGCCGCTGATCCAGGTCCATGAGTTTTGGCCGGAGATCACCCTGGGCGGGGCTTTTTTTTCGCTCGGCCATTTGGCCCTGCTGCTCAGCGAGAACTGGCCGGCGAACCGTGATCTGATGCGGTTTCACCGCCACATGGCCTCGTATTACGTGGCCGTCCGGGGCACCGGCCGCGGCGGGGTCAGGCCCGCGCCCCTTGATCCGGACGGCAGCATGATTTTCTACAAATTGTCGCGCCAGGATCTCACCAACCTGAGCCAGGGCCTGGCGCGGCTGTCCACGGTGCTTCTGGCCGGCGGCGCCCGCGAGGTATATGCGTGCGTGGCCGGGCTGCCCCGCATTCAAAGCGAGGCCCAGGCCATGACCTGGCTGGACCGGCCGCTGCCCCGCTCCGCGCTGGGCCTCACCACCGTGCACGCCTTCGGCTCCTGCCCCATGGGCGAGCCCCCACACAGCTGCGCGGCCGACTCGTTCGGTTTGGTCCACGGCTTCACCAACCTGTATCTCAACGACGCCAGCATGCTCCCGGATTCGCCGGGCCCCGGCCCCCAGTCCACGATCATGGCCGTGGCCCGGCGCAACGTCACACATTTCCTGGAAGGCCGCAAATGACCCCGCCGGTCCTGGTCACGGGCGCCCCCGGATGGCTGGGCACCAGGCTGGTCCAGGCCCTGGTATCGGGAATCCCCGAGGTCCCCGCATTCCGTGACGGATGGGGACAGGGACCGGTGCGGTGCCTGGCGCACAGGCCTCTAAACTTCACGGCCCTCACCTCCATCTCGCCCCGCATCGAGATGGTCAAGGGCGACCTCACTGATCCCGCGTCCCTCGCCGAATTCATGAAAGACGCGCGGGGCGCCGTGCTTTTCCACTGCGCCGGACTCATCCATCCGCGCCGGGTCAGGGAGCTTTACCGGGTCAACGTCGCCGGGACTGAAAACCTAATGGCCGCCGCCGTGGGGGCCGGCGTGAAAAGGATAGTGTACGTGTCCTCGTCGGCCGTGTGCGGCCAAAACCCGGACCCCGCCGCCCCCTTTGACGAGTCGGCCCCGTATCGTCCGTTCATGAATTACGGCCGGAGCAAACGGATGGCCGAGGAGATCGTAAAGTCCCGCGGCGAGGCCGGCGGGATCGAGACCGTGGTGGCGCGGGCGCCATGGTTCCACGGCCCGGGCCAGCCCGCCCGCCAGAACCGGTTTTTCGCGGCCATCAAGAACGGCGGGTTCCCCATCGTCGGCAACGGCACGAACAAACGGTCCATGGTCTGCGTGGACAACCTGTGCCAGGGCCTGATCTTGTGCGCGGGCGCGGAGCGGGCCGCCGGCCGGACCTACTGGATCGCCGACCGCGAGCCGTACACCATGAATGAAATTATTGACACCGTGGAGAGGGCCATGCGGGACTCCGGGATCGCCGTCTCCGGCAAGCGCCTCCATCTGCCCGGCGTTGTTTCCGGCCTCGCCCTGCTCGCGGACCGGACGATCCAGGGCGCCGGCTGGCATGTCCCCGAGGTCCACGTCTTGGCCGAGCTTGGCCGGAACATCTTCTGTTCCGTATCCCGGGCCATGGACGAGCTCGGGTATCAGCCGTCCGCCGACCTTTACACCGGGACCATCAGGGCATTGCAATGGCTTCGGGAAAACAACATTACGATCTGAGATCATGGAAACGAAAAAATATCTGGTGACCGGCGGCTCCGGCTTTTTCGGCTCCGCGCTGGTAAGGCGCCTGGCCGGGTTGGACAGCGTCACGGTCCTCGATCTCCACGACGCTCCGGACCGGCCGGAGGCGGTGGAGTTCGTCCGCGCCGACATCCGCGACGCCCAGGCCGTGACCCGGGCCTGCCGGGGAATGGACGCCGTGTTCCACTGCGTGGCCATGGTCCCGCTCACCAAAGACGCCCGGGCCTTCTGGAGCGTGAACCGCGACGGGACCCGGGTCCTGCTCGAGGCCGCCGCGCACGCCGGCGTGGCCAAGGTCGTGCACCTGTCGTCCAGCGCCGTTTACGGCGCGCCCGCAGAGAACCCGGTGCGCGAGGATTCCGCCCCCGCGCCCCGCGAGGAATACGGCCGCGCCAAGCTCGCCGCGGAACGGCTTTGCAAAGAGCACGGCGAAAAAGGGCTCGACGTCACCATCATCCGGCCGCGCACCATCATGGGGCCCGGCCGGCTCGGCATCATGCAGATCATCTTTGAATGGGTCAGGCGGGGCCGCAACCTGCCCGTGCTCGGCAAAGGCGACAACCTCTACCAGTTCGTCCACGCCGCCGACCTCGCCGACGCCTGCCTCAAGGCCGCGCAAAAAAAAGGCCCGGCCGAATACAATATCGGCGCCGCGGAATTCGACACCATGCGCCGCACCCTGGAAGGCCTCATCGCCCATGCCCGCTCCTCGAGTCGGGTCGTGTCCCTGCCCATGGGACCCGTCACCGCCCTTATGAAAATGAGCCACGCCCTGGGCCTCTCCCCCCTCGGGCCCTATCATGCCCTGATGTACGGCCGCTCCCTCTACTTCGACATCAGCCGCGCCAAGGAGGAGCTTGGCTGGAGGCCCCGCTACGGAAACGTGGAGATGTTTTGTGAGTCTTACGACTGGTACATCGCCAATCGTGAAAAGGTGCTCCGCGAAAAGTCCGCGTCCCCCCACCGCGCCGCCGTGAAACAAGGCGTGCTGGGCCTTTTCAGCAGGATGCTGGGACTGTGGCCGTGAGATCAGCGGGTCATTCCGGAAAGAGCGGGAGAGAGATGCAGCCCCGGCCTCGTCAATGACCACGGCCCATCGCGCGGCCCCCCAAGACCTGCCCCCGACTGTTTCAGGGCGATATTTTTTCACTCTTGTCCAAAATA
>DATKZS010000029.1:0-17210 GCA_035527835.1 bacterium | reverse complement strand
AAAGCTCCAGAGGTCGGTCCCGTTCCAGTACTCGTGGAAGTTGAAGTTGTTGTCCCTTCCCACGAGCGTCTCGAAGTTGGTGGCGCCGTCCGCCGGGTCGAGCGGGTCCAAAGGCGTCGCCCCGCTCATATGCTCCACCTCGTAATTATCCGGGATATAGTCGCCGTCGCTGTCCCAGCTCAGCGGATCGGTGCCGTAGGTCACCTCGCCGTCGGAGCAGACTCCGCTGACGCCCGTGTCGCCGTCGCACAGGCCGTCACCGTCGGTGTCCGCGTTGAACGGGTCAGTGCCGTAGATATTGGTCTCGTCATCGTCGGAGAGGCCGTCGCCGTCGGTGTCAAGGACACCGCAGCCCTCGTCAATCTCGCCGTAACCGGGATCGCCCGGGCACTGGTTGTCAATCGAGTCGCAGAGCTCGGGAGCTCCCGGATAAACAACAGGATTCAAGGGCTGGCAATCATCCGCATCGCCGCTCCCGTCGCCGTCGGAATCCGGGTTGCAGGGGTCGGTCTCGCCGGCATCCACGACTCCATTGGCGTCCAGGTCTTCGCCCGCGATGCAGAGCAGGGTGGCGCCGTCATAAACGTCCACGTTGCCGTCGCAGAGGCCGTCACCGTCCGAGTCCGGGTCTTCGATGTTCGGACAGCCGACGAACGACTCGTCCCAGTCCATGATGCCGTCATGGTCGTAGTCTCCGTCATAAGCAAATTCAGCTTCGGCGGTAAGGGAGTTGCTTTTGTTGCCTTGATTATCCAAAACCCAGACCCGGAAATCCAATTGGGCGTCAATCAGATATTCGGTAAGCTCCGGCGGCAATAACTCCCTGATGTTGGCCCAGACGTCAATCTCGTTGGAGTAGCGTCCGTCGCCGGCCACCGAGTCGCCCCACTCGGGCATGACGCCATTGTCGCAAGCCTGGGGAATGAAATCTACAAGGACGGTGTCGCCCACGCACGTGGAAACGGTCGTTCCCGCCAAGGGTCCGGACATTATAGTGGCGAGCAGGCACCCGTAGACTTCAATGCAGGGGGTGTCGATGCCTCCCGGGGCGGGAGAGTAGCCGTCGGCGTCAGTAATCATCATCGAGACCTTGATGGTGTCATAAGGAGTTACGGCCGTGGGGAAGCGGGAATCGTAAATCACCGGATACGGGTTGTAGAAATGCATGGTCTGGCCGGAAAGCGTGTTGCTCCGGTGGCCCTCATCATCGAAGATCCACATCTCATCCACCTGGACGGTGAGGTCGGTGATGTAGGGCAGGTACTGCGGCGGCAGATACTCCGCGATCACCACGGCCAGGTTGTCCTTGATCGTATAAATGTCGTTCCCGCCCACGGTATCGCCATAGTTGCCGTCGAGGCCGTTGTCGCAGGCCCAGATCTCGAACAGCGAGCTGAAATCGTCAAGGTTGATCTGGCCCAGTTCGGGGAAGGTCGGGGAAGAGATGAGCGCATGGACCAGGATGCAACTGTTGCCGTCCGCGATGTCGGAGGCGCCCTGCCGGTCAATGGCGTGGAAGGTGATGGTGATGGTGTCATCGGGCGTGACCGTGCCGCCGGGCATCGTCAGGTCGTAGATCACGGGCTGGTCGTTCTGGATGGTGGAGTTCAGCTCGACGTTGTTGCTGCGGTTGCCGGCCAGGTCGAAAATCCACATCACCACGTGCATGTCAACTTCCGTGGCGTATTGCAGATATTCCTCCGGCAGCAGGTTCAAGATGCCGGCGTCGAAGAGCCCGCCCTTGGAGTAAATGCCGTCGCCCATCACGGAATCGCCGTCCAGTCCGTTGTCGCAGAACCAGATGCGGAGGCCAGTGAGAGCATAGAGGTCATCGAAATAAATGGTGCCCACCTCGGGAATGGTCGGGAAATCAACGCTGCCGGAGAAGTAGATGCAGGTGTGGTCGCCGGTGGTGTCGTGATACACGTCGCCCTTGGGCGGTCCGTTGGGCAGGGTCGGGTCGGTCATGCCAACGCTGTATACGGGCGACAGTCCGGACTGGACCACCGCGGGCCCGGTGAAGTCGTAGAGCCACGGGTTTTCTCCGTTGCAGGGATCGGACTCGCCCACGTCGAGCACGCCGTTTTGATTGGCGTCCTCATCGCCGTCATCCACGCCGTCACCGTCGGTGTCGGACAGGATGGGGCTGGTGCAGGAGACGGTGGCCTCGATGAGGTCGTCAAGCCCGTCGCCGTCGGAATCCGGGTCGCAGGGGTCGGTCTCGCCGGCATCCACGACTCCATTAACGTCAAGGTCCTCGCCCGCGATGCAAACACCCGGAATAGTCACATTGCCGTCGCAGAGGCCGTCACCGTCCGAGTCCGGATTTTCGATGTTCGGACAGCCGACGAACGACTCGTTCCAGTCGTTGATGCCGTCATGGTCGTAGTCCCCGTCATAAGCAAATTCAGCTTCGGCGGTAAGGGAGTTGCTTTTGTTGCCTTGATTATCCAAAACCCAGACCCGAAATTCCAACTGGGCGTCAATCAGATATTCAAAAAGCTCCGGCGGCAATAACTCCTTGATGTTGGCCCAGATGTCAATCTCGTTGGAGTAGCGTCCGTCGCCGGCCACCGAGTCGCCCCACCCCGGCACGGGGCCAATGTCGCAAGCCTGGGGAATGATACCTATGAGGATGGTGTCGCCCACGCACGTGGAAACGGTCGTTCCCGCCAAGGGTCCGGACATAATAGTGGCGAGCAGGCACCCGAAGACCTCAATGCAGGGGGTGTCTATGCCTCCGGGGGCGGGAGAGTAGCCGTCGGCGTCAGAAATCATCATCGAAACCGTTATGTTGTCGTAAGGAGTTATGGTCGTGGGGAAGCGGGTATCGTAAATCACCGGGTAAGGATTATAGAAGTGGACGGAGTTGCCGGAGAGGGTGTTGCTCATGTGCCCGCCGGGAGGATCAGAAGCATTGTCGAAGATCCACATCTGGTCCAGAACAATAGTTAAGTCGCTCAGATAGGGGAGGAACTCCGGAGGCAGATACTGGGAGATCACACTGGCCAGATTGTCGGAAATCGAATAGATGCCGTCGTCGCCGACGGCATCGCCGAGGACTCCATTATCACAAGCGTAAATCTGGAAGAAGGAGTTGAAATCGTCAAGATTGATCTGGCCCAGTTCGGGGAAGGTCGGGGAAGAGAGGAGCGCATGGACCAGGATGCAACTGTTGCCGTCGCCGATGTCGCCATCATAGTCAGTGGCGTTGAAGGTGATGGTCACGTCGTCATCGGGGGTTATTGTGCCCGGAGGAGTCACGAGATCATAAATCACGGGATGATGGTTGATGACGAGGCCCGCCCGGGTCACGTTATTGCTGCGGTTGCCCGCCAGGTCAAACAGCCACATGGTGACGTTATATTGCACCTCGGTGCCGTAGGGGAGGTATTCCGGGGGAAAAAGTGCAAACAGCGAAGCATCCAGGAACCCTCCCTTGGTGTAGATGTGGTTGTCGGCGACGCGGTCCACGCTCTGCGGATTGGCCAGGCCGCCGTCGTCATCGAACCATATCCTGAGGCCAAACGTGTTATAAAGAGTCTCAAAGGATATGGTGGACAACTCGGGGGGCATGGGAGGGTATGTAATCCTGATGATCCCGCCCTGGAAAAAGGTGGCGGTATGGGTGGCGGTATCATGATAGATGTCGCCCTTGCAGGGCGTTCCGGTCTGGTCGCAAATGTTCACGGTGACAATCACCGTATCGCCCGAGTTGATGGTGTCGGAATCCAGGAAGGTGGCGCCGTCCCAGACCCGGGTGTGGAACTCGGTCACCACCGGGTGCTGGTCGCTGCACGGATCGGACTCGGCAAACTCTCCCGTGCCGCCGTCAACCACGCCGTCGAGGTCAATGTCTTCGCCCTTGATGCACACGCCGCTCACCGTGGTATTGCCGTCGCACAAGCCGTCGCCGTCGGTGTCCGGATTGAGCCGGTCCGTGCAATAAAGGTCCTCGGTGACATCGTCAAGGCCGTCGAGGTCCGTATCCTGGGCATGCACCGGCATGGCGAAGGCCAGTACGAAAATCAAAACCATGCCCGAAAAACCAATACCGCTCTTCCATGATTTCATTCCCCAACCCCCTTCTAGAAGTTGTCAACTTTTTCATCCCGAAACTGAACAATGACAATCCGTTAGTATCAATCTGCTTGCTGTCAACTAAATTTGAATACCAAACGGCGGCTCATCTCGTGAAACAGCCGCCAATAAAAACCATGTTTTGCTTAACCTTTTGCTTTCAATAATAATTTCATGACTGAGGCGGATTTTCTCTTGAACTGCCCACGGGAATTCTATGGATGAGGGAATGCTCCGAGGCTGATCTCCCCGGGTGCGTCACCGCCCTCCATGCTGGCGATAGCGTCGGGGTTGCCTTGCCAATTGAATGATTTGAGTTATCCGGCGCGCTCGTTATTCCGGCTTCATGCATCTTTAAGAATCTAAGCCTCCATCTCCGGTCTATTATCGTATCACGGGCCACAAAACCTAAGGCCCATTCGCCAAAATAATTGTAGTCGTGCGCCTTGAGGAGGCGTACAATTTTCTATAGATGCAAAAATCGAACCAAAATGGAAATAAAGGATCGTAAATTGTAACTATTAAATTTCTATAAGTTTTTTGGCCGAGCAGTCGAATGGTCTGACCCGTTGTTAAATTTGATGGTGAAGTTTTGTAAATGGTTCTGCCGAAATTTGTCAGTGGTTCGATTTCGCCCATTATCCGTGTGGATGTATTTTTCAGATAACCAACTGTAATACAATGATTATTAATTTTTCTTGAAGTAATTTCATGATTTTCATCGCATTACTTTATGTAACGGTCGGCACTAACAAAATGTGTCAATCTACATGGATGGCTTCGTCCGGGAGAATTTTTATCAGCTTTCAACAGAGGCTCTTGTGGAATTCGTCCATCGCTGACATGCCCTGGGCTTTGTCCATGATTACGAGCACCATATGGACATGGCGGGTGCAGGCGAGGGTATTCAGGGCCGGGCCGGAGCGGCGCTATAAAAGCGCGGCGGCTTTGAGGGTGAGGATTTCGTTGGTTCCGTCCATGATCTTGAGGAGCTTGGCATCCCGGGCCAGCTTCTCCACCGGATACTCCCTGGAAATGCCGTAACCGCCCAGCACCTGGACCATCTCCGACGTATGCTTGACCGCCAGGTCCGTGGCCCACACCTTGGCCCCCAGGCTGGTCTTGAGGTCGCCCGGAAAACCCTGCTTGGAAAGCCAGCTCCCTTTCCACAAAAACGCCCGGGCCGACTCGATGGCCTGCCAGCAGGCGAAAAGCTTTTGCGCGATCAGCTCGTGATGGAAGATGGGCTTGCCCCATTGGACCCTCTTCTTGGAATGCTCGAGCGCGTACTCGTAGGCGGCCCGCATTACGCCCACGGCCAGGTATCCCACGGCCAGGTTGCCCACGGTGATGATGGCGTTGTGCAGCATCGGATAGTTCTCGCCGCAGGGAAAGAGCAGGTATGACTCGGGGATCTCCACGTCATCGAAATAAACCGGGGCCTGGTTCAGGACCCGGAGGCCGGTTTTATCAATGGGCTTGCCGCGGGAGAGGCCGGGCGCGTCGCCGGGGACCAGGAACGCGCCCGAGCCCTTGATGCCGAGCGCCGGGTCAATGCAGGCGAAGACCAGATAGGCGCTGGCGATGCCGCCGTTGGAGACGAAGTCGGACTTGGCGCCGTTCAGGACCCACTTGCCGCCTCGTTTTTTGGCGCTGGTGTGGTGATGGACCTTGGGGTCGTAATAATTGCTGCCGTCGGAGCCGACTTCGGGCTCGGAGCTGCACCAGGCCGTGATCTTGCATCCGGTCTTGTCCTCGCAAAACGGCGTGACGAATTTATCCGTCAGCTCCTTGTTGTCGGCGGCCAAAAGCGACGTCAGTTGCGGCACCACGGCTCCGGGCATGAGGGTGGCGGCGAATCCGGGGGCCCATCGTCCCAGCTCCTCCCAGACCATGCCGGTGGTCTGGGGGTCGAGTCCCAGGCCGCCCAGGGCCTCCGGCAGGGCCATGCGGTTAAAGCCGAGCTCGAAGACCTGGGCCAGCGCGTTCCAGTACAGCTCGCTCTGGAACGTCTGTTCCGGGTCCGCCAGCTTGTCCAGCGCCGTTTCCGCCGGCGCCAGCACGCCCTTTCCGAACTCGCGCGCGGCGCCGATCATCTGTTTCTGGACATCCGAAATTTCGAAGTCAACCATGGTTCTTTCCTCTCATTTTATTTCCCGGCGAAGAAGTCCGTGATCTTGAAGTAGTAGGGCAGATAGGCGTCGCCGTCCACCTCGCCCAGGACGCTGCCCGGCAGCATGGTATTGTCGCTGACCAGGAAGAAGGCGGCGATGATTTTTGAGGGCGCGATCTCGGCCCAGGGATCGAAGGCCGACTCGCGGAGGACCACTTCGGCGCTCCCCAGTTCCAGGCTTTTCATCTCGATCTCGGTCTGGTGGCGGCACAAGAGCACGGGGCCGTCAAAGCCGGGTTTGAGGTCAATCCGCGGATTGGCTTTAAATAAAAAATTTGGTCCCGTGTCGGGAAGCGCGGGCAGGGTCCCGGTCATCTTGGCCTTGATCTCGACAAACCTTGTCCCGTGGCGCTCGACCCATCCGTTCACTTCCGGGCCGTTTTTCGCAAGATGGATTTTCGCCATCTTTTTGGGAAAGCCGAAGATGTCGCGGCCGTTGTATAAGCGCGATTCTTCCGAATCAATGGGCATGGCCAGGCAATAGCTGCCCTGCTCGCCGGCGTATTTGCAGCGCAGGAACAGGGCGGATTCGCGGTAGCCGGAACCCAGGTTGGTCTCGGGATACTCGGCGATGAACATCATGCCGCCGGGCGCGTCGGCCGGTTCGAGCGGCGGGGGCAGGAGCCTTTTCACGATTTCCGGGCTGGTTTCGTACATTACTCCCAGCATCCGGGCGCCGATGAATTTCCTGGTCCCGATCCCGTAATAGCTGTCCAACTCTTCGCGGGTTTTCACAAAGCCCATATCTACCTCCTTGTCCGGGCCGTCAGTTGAATAAGTTCTTATAGCCGCAGATGAACGCAGATAAACGCAGATTAAGAAGAAATTATTTAAGAATCATCTGCGTTAATCTGCGTTCATCTGCGGCTCCTTTCTTCTCTTAACAAGCTGATTGCGGCTTAAGGCCGCGCTAGGAGAACCGTTTAAAAATGCCAAGCCGGCTTGACTTGGCAAAGATGGCCGCCTTTTCCAGGAGCAGCGGCGAGATCCGATAGACAATGGCTCCGGCCTTGCCCGCCGGCGTCATGACCAGTTGCCTTTTTCGCCGCTTGAGCATTTTTATGATCAGCTCCGCCGCGTGGGCCTGGGTGTGGTGCGCGGGCCGGTCCGGAGGCATCAATGATCCGTCCTGGGCCAGGATGCGCTTTTCCGGGTCATGCTCGGTGAAGCCCAGGTAGACCACTCCGACGTGAACGCCGGTCCCCGCGAGCTCAATGCGCAGCGACTCGGCGAGGCCGGTGAGCGCCTTCTTGGTCGCGCAATAGATGGAAGCTCCGGGCAGGCCGAAGAGGCCGGCGATGCTGGAGATGAATACCAGACTGCCGCGGGATTCGATCAGGGGATTGATCGCGAGCCGGGACAGAGTGATGCATCCGGCCAGGTTGGTCGCCACCACCCGGTCGCACACTTCGGGCGCCAGCTCGGCGAAGTTGCCCCGCATGGAAACGCCGGCATTGTTGACCAGGATGTCCAGGCGGCCGAAGCTCGTGAGCGCGGCGTCAACCATCTTCCTGGCGTCGTCCCATTTGCCCACGTCGCCGGCCACGGCCCTGACCTCGGCCCCTGACTCGGAGAGCTTTTTTTGCGAGTCCAGGAGCCGGGCCTCGCCGCGGGCCGTGATCACCACCTTGGCCCCCTGCTCCGCCAACTGCCGGGCCAGGGCCAGGCCCACGCCGCGGCTGCCGCCCGTGATCAATGCCACCTTGCCCGCAAACTCTTCCGTTTTCATGACGGTTCCTTATGGCGTTTTACGCCGCCTTGAAATAACGAAAAGATTTTTGACAGGATTAACAGGATTTTCCTGAGCAAATGATAATGCATTTTCTTTCATCCTGTTCATCCTGTTAATCCTGTCAAAAATTATTTTCCGGGCAGATGCCCGTATTCCCGAAGCCCATCAATCGCTTCCCTGATGCCCTGCTCGATGGGCGTATGGACCATGCCGAGCTCGGCCACGGCCTTGGCCGAAGAATAATAAGTCCCCAGCGGCGCCAGCCGCGCCAGCGGCAGGTTTATGAGCGGCGGCCGGCCCGTGACTTTTTCATACAGCGATCCGGCCGCGCCGCCCAACAGGATGAGGCTCGCGGGCAATTTTGCTTTTGGCGGCCTTTGTCCCGAGACCTCGGCCACTTTGGTGAAGAAATCCATATAGGTGAGGTTGTGGCCGCCCAGGATATAGGTCTCGCCGCGCCGGCCCTTGGTCAAGGCCGCGGCCGCGGCCCGGGCCGCGTCCTGGACGCAGACAAAACTCCGGCCCCCGGGGGGAACGGCCGGGGGCTTGCGCACGATGAACTGCCGGATTATTTCTCCGGAGCTGGGCCGCGAATCATAAGCTCCGATCATGAAGGTCGGGCATACGATCACCGCGTCCAGTCCTTTTTCACGGACGTAGTCTTTGACCAGCGCGGCCGCGCGGTGCTTGGACTCCATGTACGGGTATCCGCGATACGCGTCGGGGAACGGACAGGTCTCGTCGCCCGGCCGGTCCAGGGTCCCGAACTGGAAAGAGCTGGCTGACCCCACGAACACCAGCTTCTTGACCGCGGCATCGAGGCAGGCGTCAAGGACCTTGCGGGCGCCTTCATAGTTTACCTTCCAGGTCAGCCCGGCATCCGCTCTGGGGTCGGTGATGGCGGCCAAGTGGAACACCGCGTCGCATCCCTTGATTGAGCTGGACAAGACGGGGCCGCCATCGAGCAGGTCGCCCTCGATCTTCGTGAGGTCCAGGCCGGCCAGGGTTGTTGACCGGCTGCCCGGCTGGAGGAAGACCCGCACCGCATGGCCCTGGCCCAGAAGCTCGCGCACCAGGTTGCTGCCCAGCAGTCCGTCAGCGCCCGTGATCAGAACCTGCAATTTCGTCCTCCTTGACATTTTTTAAAAACCAACTACTCACGCCGCATTGCGGCGCCCGGAAATCATGAATTTCTTTCAGACAGGATTAACAGGATTTACAGGATTCTCCAGAGCGAGTAGATGCTTATTTTCTTTCATCCTGTTCATCCTGTTAATCCTGTCAAAAAATATTTTCTAAACAGGCTACCCGTGGATCAACGGCTCCAGGCCGGCCGCCGCGAACTCGCGGGCGATCCGGCTCAGTTGTTGGTCGTCAAGCCGGCCCGGGTCCGTGAATTCTCCGCCCCTGCCGATCCGGTCATACTTGCCCTTGGCCCAAGCGTGATATGGCATGAGGTGGACCTGGCCCTGGTAGTCGCGGCTTTTCAGGAAATCAATCATGCCTTTGATCGCGCCCTGGTCCGTGTTAAAGCCTGGAACCAGCGGCAGGCGGGGAATTATGCGCCCGGCCCCCGCCTCGCGGAGAATAGTCGTGAAGTTCTCCAGGACCCTTTCATTTCCGGCCCCGGTCGCCCGGCGATGGATGGCCGGATCAATGTGCTTAAGATCGTAGAGGAAGAGCCCGGCCTTTTGCAAGAGCGGACCGGCCATTTGCGGATCGAAGAAGCCGCAGGTCTCGATGGCGGTATGCAGGCCCTCCCGGTTGAGCGCGTCGAGGAGCTCGAAGAGGAAGTCCTTTTGCAGGGTCGGCTCGCCGCCGGTGATGGTCACTCCTCCGCCGGAGTTGTCGTAGAACGCGCGGTCCGGGAGCACCCTTGCCAGCACCTCTTCCGCGGTTATCTCGTATCCGATTATTTCCATGGCCTGGTTGGGGCACGCCCGCGCGCATTCGCCGCAGGCAATGCACCGCTGATAATCGCGGACAACATGTTTTTTTTCCATGCGCAGCGCCTGATGGGTACAGGCTTTAACGCAGGCGCCGCAGGCCTGGCAGCGTTCTTGCCAATATGCCATTTCCGGCCCCGCGGCCTGGGACTCGGGATTATGGCACCAGGAGCAGCGCAACGGGCAGCCTTTCATATAGACCGCGCTCCTGATGCCGGGCCCGTCATGGATGGCATAAGCCTGGATGTCGAAGATGATTCCCGCCATGCTCTTGATTCTTTCAGCAATGCTCGGTCCGCTCGATTATCTCTTGCTGGATCTCGCGGCCGAGGTCCACGAAATAGGTGCTGTACCCGCCGACCTTGACGATCAGGTCGCGGTAGTTTTCCGGCTCCTGCTGGGCCGCGCGCAGCATCTCCGCGCTCGCCACCGTGGGCTGGATCTGCGAGCCTCCCAGCTTGAAGTAGGTCCGCACCAGGGAGGCCCACTTGGCCCGGGCTTCCTCGCTCTCTCCCACGCCGGTGGGATGGAACTTGACGTTGACGGCGCAGCCCATCACGTCCTCGAACGGCAGTGATGCCACCGAGCGCAGCGCGGCCGTCACTCCCCGCCGCTCCACGTTATAGGGGTTGCAGGAGGCGGCATACGGCTTGGCCGCCTTGCGGCCGTCAAGGGAGGCGATGGAGAGCCTGCCGTCTATGGTATGAGTGATCATGCTGATGATGTAGGCCACGAAGGGCCCGCCCATCAGCGAGCGGTATTTATAGGTGATGCCGAACATCCGCTTCATCAGGTCATGGGCCAGCCGGTCCACTGACGGGTCGCCGTTGCCCCACTTGCCTTCGAGGTCCCGGATCTTCCGGTACAGGTCCTCATGGCCCTTGAAGTTGTTGTCCACTGCCGCGAGCAACTCCGGCAGGGTGGCCTGCTTGCGCTCGAAGACCAGCTCCCGGATCACGTAGAGCGAGTCCACCAGGTTGGCGATGGAGTTGATCATGGAGATGCCCGAGAAAACGTACCTGCCTCCTCCCCGGGTCACGTCCTTGCGCTTCGTGATGCACTCTTGCACAAAAGCGGACAGCAGGGGCGCGGGCTGGTGCTCGGCGAAGACCTGGTCGCGCAGGTTGGAACCCTTCGCGATCTTGTCCATGAAATATTCGGCCTGCTGGTACAGGGCCTCGAGCAGGGCGTCAAAGCTTTTAAATGAGTCCGGCTCGCCGGTGCAAAGGCCGTCGCCCTTGAGGGTCCCGGCCATCAGGCGCGCGTCGCCGTTGCGCAACGTGATGTTTAAGAGCTGCGCGAGCTGGAGGGCGTTGGCGCTCATGGGACCGGTCCTGCCGGGGCAGGTCGTTTCCACGCATCCCATCACCGCGTAGTCGCGCGCGTCCTCCTCGCTGAAGCCGCGGTTCTGCATGGCCTTGATGTTGACCTCGTCGTTGAAAATCGAGAAGCTTGACGTGCCCGAGGCCAGGTATGAGGCCACGCGGTCCAGCACCTTCTCCGGCGTCTTCTCGTGGACCCGGACCGAGACGTTGGTGATGGCCTTGGAACGGTGCGCGGCTTCGAGCAAGAGGTAAGTGAGGTCGTTGGTCCCGTCCTCGCCGTCGGGCCTAATCCCGGCCAGGGTGACGGGCGAAGAGCCCAGGAAGCGGTGATAGAAATTGGACAGGATGTTGGACTCGGGCCGGATGTTCTGCGACATGATCTTGAGCAACAGCTCGGACAGAAGCTCCACCGCCGCTTCCGGCGTGGTCCGGCCCTCATCCCGGTCCCGCCGGTAATACGGATATAGCTCCTGGTCCAGCCGGCCGAAGCAATGAAGGTAAACCGGGTGCGCGACCTCCACCGCCGTCTTCACCGTCCACATTGACTGCACCGCTTCCTCGAAGCTCGCGGCCGGCTCCAGCGGGACCTTTCCGCACTTCCTAAGCAGCCGATCAAGCTGCGCGAGCCTTTCCTGGTCCTTGCTTACGTTGATCTCGTCCTGGATCCTTGAGGCCAGGCGGCGGGCGTAGATGATGACTCCTTCCATAGCCAGCTCCACCGACTTCAGGAAGTCCCGGTCATCCTGGCCAAGCTCCCGGCCCGCTGCCAGCAGGTCGGTGATCTCCTGTTTCATGGCCAGGAGGCCCTTTTTGAGGATGGGACCATAGTCAAGGATGATGTGCGCGTGGTAGCTGGCGATGGTGGCGCAGGTCGAGAGCATCAGCACCTGCTTCGAGGTGTTGCCCGGGATGGCCAGCACGAAGTCGTTCATCTCCCGGGAAAGAAGCCCTGACTGCATCAGCTCCTTCTCGACGCGGTCCACGGTGGTCCGGCCCTTCCAATAAGGGATGAGCTTTTTCAGCAGGTATTCCTTGTCCCCGCTCTTGATCTGGTAGGGGTTGATCCGGCGCTCGGACATGGTCTTGAAGTCCATGTTCAGGGGCGAGGCTCCGCTCTCCCTCGAGATCCGCTGGTTCCGGAAGAACTCGGAGAGCATCCTCTTCCGGGCTATGTATGTGAGGCCCCGCGCCACGGTCGCGGCCCGGAACTTGATCATCGTCCCCTTGTCCAGCTCCGCCTCCAACACCGAGTTGAACACCCCGCGCTCGATGTCAACGGGGATGCCCAGGAAGTGCTCGCACCAATAGCCCGCGATCCGGTCGTCCGGGTCCAGGTAATGGGTCATCTTTTCGTACACGTTCTTCATGGCCAGGGCCACCCTTATTCCCACCGGGATGCCCTTGCCCTCGGTCTCCTGCCAGCTCTCGGTGTAATACCTGGCCCGCTCGATTGAGATGTAGGCGGGGCCGGTCTGGTAGCGCTCTCTCATGCGCGCGATGCGGCCGCCAGCGGGTTTTGCTCCGGTTGCCTGGCCGTCATTCATGTTTATCGCGGGTTGTGAAGCCATCACGGCACCTCCTCGGCTTCTGCCACGAAAATATTCAGACAGGATCAACAGGATTTACAGGATGTTCGGAAAATGCCGCTCGCTGCTCCTTATTCATCCTGTAAATCCTGTTGATCCTGTCTGAAAAAACTTTCATGATTTTCCTCGCCGCCTCCCGACATGAGGAACTGTCATTAGCTGATGTTAATAGGGTAGCGGCCGTATCGCTTGGCGGATTCCACCATTTTCCGGTAATTCTCCGGCTTGACGTAGTCGGGCACGGAGTTGGACGCGGCCAGACCATAGCCGCCGCCCGGCGCCAGCTTTTTTATCCTCTCCTTGACCTTGGCCTCCACCTCATCAGTGGACCCCAGCGTGAGAGTATAATCAAGGTCAATGTTCCCGAAAATGCAGAAGCGGTCTCCGAATTTCTTCTTGACCTCGACTATGTCCATGGCCTGCGGCTCGATCGGATGGATCGCCTTGATGCCGCAGTCGGCCAGGTCGTCCAGCACCGGGATGATGTTGCCGTCCGAGTGGAAAATGAAGGGCAGGCCGGCGCTGTCGAGGACCTCGCCGATCTTCCGGTACCAGGGGAAAACGTATTTTCTGTACACCTCGGGCGAAACCAGCAGGCCGCCGGTGTGGGCCAGGTCGTCGGACATGAACACCGCTCCCAGCCGGGGCATGCCGATGAGCTTCCGGGCGATCTTCAAGTAACTGTTCCCGATGATCTCGAACATGGCCTCCACCACCGCCCGGTCATCGAAGAGCGCATAAGAGAAATTTTGCAGCCCCATGGCCTGTGACGTGTTGCCGAAAATGGCGGCCGGCGAGAGCATGCCCAGCGTCTTCATCTTGGGCGGCAAAATCTCGTCCATCTCATGAAACGCCGAGAAGTCAACCTCATCCGGATTGGGCCAGGGAAAGCGCTCAACGTCCTTTATGGTCTTGATGAGCCCCTCGCTCTCCGTGAGCCACGCGCGCTCGCGATCAGCGTCCTCAAGCCGGCCGTCCCGCTCGGACGCCGTCCGCATCAGTCTCGGGGTCAGGAAGGGGGGGAGCACCGGCACGTAGTCGTAACCGGCCCGGATATAGAACTCGACCTCATCTTCCGCCCCGTTGATCTCATGGCCCAAAAACCATTCCTGGATCGGGATCGCGATCTCCGCCTCGAACAACGGCACCCGGTCAGGCTCCTCCCTCCGCAGCGCCGTTGCCAGCCGCGAAAAGTCAGGGTCCAGCGGCACACCCCCCAGCTCGCCGCTCACCGTCACCGGCCCCCTGGCCTTGCCCGCCCGGCCGCCTGAAAGCATGGAAGTGATCCGCTGCCATAAAGACGGGGCCGGGCCGGACCCGATCCGGTCGCTGATCTTGAGAGTGGCGCCCCCGTACTCATTGGTGATGAAACTGATCTTGACCACGTGGCCGCCGTCGGCGAGCTTCGGGCCCGAGACCTTGATAACGAGTTTTTCATCCCGGGCAAAGCTGACCGGTTTTTCCAGGCCGGTCTCGCCGAGGGTGATGAGGTTGGCGCCGAGGCTTAAGCGGATCTTTTCGGCCGGGCGCCTGTTCCCGTCCACGTCCAGGCTGAAGTCCCGCATCCCGCTGATCTGGATGGGAGTCATGGTATTGCAAAAGCACAGCTCGAACCCGTCCTCGTTGTTGCGCAAGCTGCCCCGCTCATAAATCTTGTTGACCAGAAAGCCCGGAATGTAAACCATGTCCGCCCCCTTGCCCTCTACACTACCAGCATCCAAGATGCATAAATTTCTTTGCCCTTTTTTCCGTAACCACGGATGAACACGGATTAACACGGATTTTAAAATGATGTTGTAATTAATATCCGTGTTTATCCGTGTTCATCCGTGGTTATCTTACAGGCGTCATGATCCGTCCAACTCCTTCAACACCAGGGCGAGCATCCGCATCAGGTGCTTCTTGCGCGCTTTCAGCTCCGGCCGCGACAGCGATTTTTTGCCCACGAGACGGCTCAAGACGCCGCTGTAGGTGAAGTAGGCGATGATCATGCCGTAAAAGCTGACCAGGAGCTGATGGGCCGCAAGCTCCCCCGACCGGGTCTTGGGGTAGGTGGCATGGACCACCTGGACCGCGCTCTCGAACAGCGGGGAAAGATGTTCCTGGACCCGGTCGAGGTGCTTGCCGCCCGCGCTCTCGCGCTGGACAATACGGCTGAAGTTGATGTTCGCGGCGAGAAAATCAACATAGGCGTCAATCATGCGCGTAAGCCTCTCCCGGAGCGTCCCTTTCACGGACAGCGATTCGAGCAGGACGCGGTTCAACTGCTGGTAGTAATGGTCCAGCACGGCCACCAGCAGGGCGTCCTTGCTCTTGAAATGGTAATGGATCAAGGCCTTGTTGACGCCCGAGAGCTCCGCGATCTCCCGGGTGGTCGCGGCATCGAATCCCTGCTCCCCGAAAAGCCGGTACGCGGCCTCGAGGATATTTTCCTTGACCCCCAATCAAGCATCCCCGTTGCGCGATTTAACTGGCCGCCCAGTTAATTATCAAATAGGTTACTATAACCGCGAGCTCTTGTCAAGGCGCCGGCGTGAAAAAATTTGAGGCTGATTGCAAGAGGCCCGGCCGCGCGGGGAGCGGCCTGCTCCCTCGCGGCAATTTTCGGCATCCGATCTCCAGGCGGTGATGGAAGCTTGGCCCGATCTCCCCGAGGCATTCAAGATGTGGTATGATGACCGGATCGAGCGGGGCGTCAAGTTTCATCATGACGGCCGGCTCCGGCGTATCGCCAACGCCGGGAACCGGGCGGGCGGCATAATATCCGAAGGGAGTGTTCCCATGGAATTGAAAAATCTGGAAGGTCTGGCCGCGATCCTGCTTACGCCTTTCACCGCAGACGGAAAGATTGATGAAGCCGGCGTGAAGCACCTGGTCCGGGCCGCGATTGACAAGGGACTCAATGGAGTAGTGGTCCTGGGCAGCAACTCCGAGTTCCCCTACCTGCGGTTCGAGGAAAAAGTCCGGGTCATGGGCGCCGCGGCCGAGGCCGCCGCAGGGAAAATACCCGTGATCGGGACCGCGTCGGCCTGGAGCACCGAACAGGCGCTCGACCTGGCCCGAGAGGCGGGGAACGCCGGCTGTAACGCGGTCATGGCCGCGCTGCCGCTTTACTTCAGACTGGATTTCAAGGATGCGGTCAAACACTTCGATGCCATTGCCGGACAGGGCGGCCTGCCCGTCTACTATTACCATTTCCCCGACGTTACCGGCCTGGCCGTCCCGCCCCGGGACCTCGCCCGCATCGCGGAGATTGACGGCGTGATCGGCGCCAAGATCACCGTGGTCAACCGGGGCTTCCTGAAAAAAACCATCCAGGCCGCCGGGAAACATAAATGGAAGGTCTTTACCGGGACGTCGTTTTTGCTCTACGATTGTCTCGAGTTCGGAGGCGCCGGGGCCTTTTGTCCGTTGCCCTTGATCGGCTCCGAAGATGTAAAGGCCGTTTATGAAGCCTTCAAGTCCGGCGACCTGGCCCGGGCCAAAACCATGCGGGACAAGCTGCTCCGGGCAATACCTCTGTTCACCGGCGCCCGGCTGCCGCCCGCGCTTCTGGCCCGGGGATTCAAGGCCATGGTCCGGATGCCCTACCGCGCCGGCAAAAGAGCATTTGCTTCCCACGGACTGCTCAAGGAAGCCCTGCGCCTGCAAGGCCACCCCATCACCAGCAAGGTCCGGCGGCCATATCAGGAAGTGAACCCCCAACAACATGAGCTGGTCAAGAGGACTTTGGAGGACCTCGGCTGGCTGTGAGCGATCGTTAATTGCTCCCTCACCATGGAGATGGCCCACGCGCCCCGCCGGATTTAGCAACGCGCGTGTCCGGGTCAGTATCGGGCATCCCCGTCCATTTACCGCGGCCCGCGGATGACTTCCACCTCCAACAGGTGCGACATGCCTGGCACACAAAGGGAGCGGGTTTTAGGGCCCGCTCCCTTGAGGTTATGTTGGTGATGTGGGTTATGGGTTTACCGCGTTCAGGGTGAACGCCGGCAACAGGTCAACGTCATTCATCCATCGGCCTTTTTCTTCGGCGAGCAAAAGACCGCAATGGGGGATTTGAGCGTTCACGATGATGGGGCCGGGGCCGGTGATGGCGAGGACGATGGTGGCGTGGCCGCCGTCAAGTTTGCCGTTGACGCCGGACACGTCGAAGCGGTTGCCCGCCGGGCCTCCGCTGTAACTGCCGTCGCCGCCGAGCAGCACGGCCGTGCCCGTGGAGAGGGGGTCAATGGAGAAGACCACGGAGAAGCCGCCCTGGTACAGCACGTTGATGAGGTTGGAGTTGCGCACCCGGACCGTCACGTGAGTGGTGCTACCCACCAGCACGTCTCCCGCCGGCTCGTAAACCTTTTCCAGATCGGCGGC
>DATKZS010000028.1:0-2012 GCA_035527835.1 bacterium | reverse complement strand
TGACGGCGTGACGTACCGGGATGGCAAACCTTACCGGCTGGTGTGGTCAAGCAGCATCGACGGCAAACTGGCCGAGGACAATGTCGTCGACGTGAGGGGCCTCTCGGCCGGTGAGCATGTCATCACCGCCGAAGTCACGGGCCGTTCGGGGGAAGCGGCCAAGGCTTCCACCAGGATTACCGTGCTGCCGATGCCGTTCCCGGAAGTTGGGATCGATCCGGACAGTGCTGAAGACTCTCGCATGAAGGTCCTTTCCACCTTGCTCCCCTGGCTCAGCGACGAAGATCCGACCCAGCGTCTCCGGGGCGCGAGGGCGATCGCCCTGCTCGGGCCTGAGCCGGACCACGTTCCCAACCTGGTGCAGGCCTTGACTGCCGAGATCCAGGCTCGGCCCGCCGATGCCCGGCACGAGGAGAGTCGGCTCCACAACAACATCATCCTGGACCTGGTGGTGGCCCTGGGCAAACTCGGGCCCCAAGCCGCGATGGCGGTTCCAGAGATTGTGACCGTCCTGAATATGGATGAAGAGCCGGAAGCGACGGAGGTCGCCATGGAGGCCCTCAGACAAATCGGAGAACCCGCCGTGCCGCTGCTCCTGGAGCAGCTGCGGGAGGGAGACCTACAGGCTCGGCGCAACGCTGCCTGGGCTCTCGAGCGCATGGAACCGAGCGCCGCCGCGGTGGACCCGCTGATCCAGGCACTCGCGGACGAGAAGGTTCGCCCGTTTGCCGTACCGGCTCTTCGTCAAATGAAAGGCATTGCGGTGCCGGCCCTTTTGACGGCCCTGGAGAGCGAGGACGCCGGCATCCGCGAGGGGACCTGCCAAGCCCTTCAGCAAGCGAATGATCCGATGGTCGCCCCCCGCCTCCTGGATCTGTACAAGCGCGAGAAGAACAGTCACGTGCGGCACGAGGCCGCTTGCGCGATTGCCCATTCAGGATATGCAGGTGCTGACGCCGTTGGGGCCTTGACCGAGGCGCTTGGCGACTCCAACGAACGCACCCGGTATCTTGCAGCGAGTCGACTCGGTGATACGGGCACTTCGGATGCCGTCGAACCGCTCCTCAAGGCAACGAAGGACAAATCGCTTCGAGTGCGCCGCAATGCCGCCATCTCCCTTGGTGATCTTGGCCCGAATGCAGCCGCGGCCGTCCCGGTTCTTCAGGAACTCAAGGCATCGGATCCTGAGCGTTCCGTCCGTTACGTGGCCGAGAAGGCCCTGGCCCGGATCCAAGGCAGACGTTGAGTCGCTCTCAACCCAGGTGTCCCCTCAAGCCGCCTCGACCGCAATCTCCGCGAGACCCGTGAAGCCGTAATGCCCAAGAATTTTGCGGAAGCAGCCCCCAACTCGCCGTTCTTGCGTCAGTGGGAGTAAATTTCCAGTGGAGATCGCGGGTAGTAGTAGTAATAGTCCTTCTCTTTAATTATTTTCAATATGGAAACCTAATATGCCGGAAGCGAATTACCACTCGGCGGTGACGAAAACGAAAAAAACAGGCCGAACACACCTCCCGCAGCCCTTGGCCAAAGTTCCACTGGAAAACTACTCTCACTGGCAACCGAAAGCTTTATATACCACAGCTTCCAATGGAGCCTGTGGAGGTGATTTTCCAATGGAAGTGCCGTCCGTCCGCACCAAGATCGTCAGCCAGATCCAGCACATGCTCGACCACGCGGTCATCAGGGACCGCCGCTTCCTGGACGACGAGCAGCTCATCCGCTCTGAGCAACTGGCGGTCCTCGAGGCAGTCTTCAACGCCAATGTCCGCGATGCCGAGATCAAGGAACTGAGCAGCCATTTCGCGCCTGTTCTGCGCGCCGATCATCCCTGCCACCTCGCGGTGTGGGGAAAGACCGGCACCGGAAAGACGCTGACCATGACCTACTTCCTCAACCTCCTGGTTGAGATGTGCCGCGCCAGGAAGATCCCGATCAGGCATGAGCACCTCGACCTCTCGACGCCGAGGCCGTGCTTCCGGGCCCTGAACGACCTGGCGTGCCTGCTCAACGCA
>DATKZS010000027.1:0-51929 GCA_035527835.1 bacterium | reverse complement strand
AACCGGCTTGGCGGACCGGCCGACGGGAGCGCCAAGCAAGAAACATTCGCACCCAAGCCCTCTTAAAATCGTGTTTAAAAATAATCCTTGGCGCTCTTGGCGTCTTGGCGGTTCTCCGGTCCGTTTATTTTGGACAGCACTGACCTTCTTATCATAGAGATGAAAAAACCGCTCCTTGGTTACAGCCGCGAGAAAACCGCGAGGGGGGCTGTCCGGGCCGGGGTTACTTGAATTCATCTTTATGCTGGCGATACCATTCCTTCCATTTGGCGGGGTCGTCCATGTTCTGGTCGGTGATTTTCTGGAGCGCGGTCATGGACGCGGTCCTGATCTTGTCGCCGTCGTTCAGGGCCTTGACGAGCTGGGGCACGGCGAAGTCGCCGTACTGGGTGATCTCCCTCATGCCCTCGTCCCGGGTCGAGTCGCTCGCGAACTTCCGGATGGACTCGGCGACCATGCGGTCGAGCTTGGTGGGAAAGAGGCCCAGGTTGAAGAGCTGGTCCGCCGTGGCCACGCTGAGACACAGGGTGTACAGGATGAGGACGGCCAGCCCGATGTCCGCCTTGTGCTTGTCCCAGAACTCTTTCACGTTCTCCCTCCTTGCGCCCGGCGCTTTGGAGTGCGCGGGCATGACCGCGCTTTCATTGGCGCCGTGGTATCGCGGCCCTGTTGCTTTCCAAAAAAAATAATCTATTAACGTAAAATCAAGCCGCCGGGCAACCGGATGCCGGCATAACCATTCCAGCTTTAATGAAAGCGGCGGCGTGCCGCCGCACTGCAAAGCGGCGCGTCGCGACGGAAGTTAATTATAACCAGCCCTTTCCCCTGATACAAGTATAGCCCGAAAACCGGCGGGCCCGCGCCTGGTGTCCAATATCTTCATGGGGCAATTATTGCCGGGGCCGCGGATTCGGGGCACAATATGACCATGATCCGGGGAAATGACGGGACCGGTCCGGGCCGGAGCAGGACGGTTATCATCCTGGCCGCGGCGGCGCTCACGGCGCTTGGGATGGGCGGGATGAATGACGGCGGCCCCGCGCGGCCCATGTCCCGGCCTGCTAATCCATTCGTGGCCGATCCTCGGCCCTCGGTCATTATCATCAGCATTGACACCCTGCGCGCCGACCACCTCGGGGCTTACGGCTATCAGCGCGGCACCAGCCGGAACATTGACCGGCTGGCCCGCGAGAGCACGCTGTTCCTTAGGTGCTACGCTCAGTCGTCGTGGACGCCGAGCTCGGTGGGGTCGTTGTTCACGTCGTTGTATCCGGAGCAGCACGGTTCGTTCGGCAAGGATGAGGTGACGCTGCCGGCGGAGAACGTCACGCTGGCGGAGGTCTTGCGGGGCGCGGGGTATCAGACGGCGGCTTTTTCATCGTCCCCGTTCATCCATCCGGACTTCGGGTTCGGTCAGGGGTTCATGGAGTTCGGGTTCGACCCGGCCGAGAACGCGGGCAACCTGAACGCGCTGGTGCTCGAGTGGCTGGGCCGGCGGACCCGGGAGCCGTTTTTCCTCTACGTCATGTATTTCGACCCTCACTTCTCGTACACTCCGCCGGCTTCGTATCGCGAGCTTTTTCACAACGGCCCGGATGGAAAGCCGCTGTGGGACCCGGCGCGCGTCACCCGGATTGACAACCTGTTCGATCTGAACGCCACGGTGGGCCGCGAGACCTTCGAGTACCTCAAGTCCGAGTACGACGGCGAGATCGCGTACGCGGACGCGGAGGCGGGGAAGCTGCTCCAGGCGTTGAAGGATGCGGGGATTCTGGACCGGGCGATCGTGGTGCTGACGGCGGACCACGGGGAGGAGTTCCTGGAGCACGGCGGGTTCGGCCACGGCAACACGCTGTACCAGGAGGTGCTGCACGTGCCGCTGTTGATCATGGCGCCGGGGTTCGCGCCGGGTGCGGTGATGGGGGAGACGGTACGGCAGATTGACGTGATGCCGACGCTGCTCGAGATGCTGGGCGTCGCGTTGCCTCATCCGGTGGAGGGCCGGAGCCTGCTGGGGGGCGAATTGGGCGGCCGTCCCGTTTTCTCGGCCTCGCGCCACCTGTTCCACGAGGGCGAGATCTGGAGGAGCCTCAGCGAGGGCAATCTGAAGATCATCGTCGCCCATCACCCGGACCGGGTCGAGCTTTATGACCTCGCGGCCGACCCGGAGGAGCAGCGCAACCTGGCCGGCGAAGACCCGGAGATGCTCAAGAAGATGACGGAGGAATTCATCGCCTGCAGGCGCGCCATGCTTCCGTCCAACTTGAAGAGCGGCGCGGCCGTCCACCCGGACCGGACCAATGAGCTGCTGAAATCCCTGGGATACATCGGGAAGTGATTCAGCCGCGGACGAGGGCGGGCCGGGCCTCGCTCCGGCCGCGGCTCACTTGTTCCTGTTCTGTTTGAGGCAGGCCTTGAGGCGGTCGGTGAGGCCGGCGGGGACCTCGGGCGCCTTCATCTTTCGGAGCGCGTCGCGGACCTGGCGCAGCTCGCCCAGGCATTCCCGGCAACATCCGCATTCATCCAGGTGCTTGATGATCTCTTCCAGGTCATCGCCTGCGAGGTCGCCGTCGAGATATGCGGAGAGACGGTCGGTCAGGTCCTGGCATTCCTTGTCCATCATTTCCCCTCGAAGTAATCCTTGAGCAATCGCCGGACAAAAGCCCGGGCGCGGTGGAGCCTGACCTTCACCGTTTCCTCGGTGATGTCGAGGGCCAGGGCGGTCTCGCGCGTGGATAGCCCCTCGACGTCGCGCAGGATCAGGACCTGGCGGTTGGTCTCCGGAATTTGGGTGATGGCCTGTTCCAGGCGCTGGGCCATTTCCGCGGACAGGGCCTGCTCCGCGGGATCGAGCCGCCACGACGGCGGCTCCTCCGTAATGCGGTCCTCGTGCGTCATGATGTCGTCGAGCCGGAGCTCCGTCACCCTCCGGCCCTTGTTGGCCCGGTGCTTCTGCAGGCAGGCGTTGCCGGTGATCTTGTAGAGCCAGTTGCGCAGCCGCCCCTCGCCCCGGAACTGCCCGATCTTCTCCTGCACGGTGAGGAACGTCTCCTGCAGCGCGTCCTCCGCCTCGCTCTCGTCGCCGCACATGCGCAGCGCGTAGCGGAAGAGCCGCGGCGCGAAGCGCTCGACCAGCAGGTCAAAGCCCGCCGCGTCACCCGCGCCGATCAGCTCCAGGATGCGCTTTTCTTCAGCGAGTTCGTCCATGATCCATACCGCCGCCTCATACTACTTTATCAGGGAAGTTCTTTTCCCACCACTGGGCCAGAGGTCGCCAGGGATCGGAGGCGCGGATGAGGAATTATTTGAAGGCCTCGTGAAGGGTGAGCGCCCGACACCTGCCCGCCCTGATTTCGGCCACCACGTCCTCCATGGAGCGGACCGGATTGATGAAGGAGGTGAGCCCCTTGCCCAGCTCGGCCAGGAAATGCCCGTCCGACCCGCCGATGCAGCCTATTCCGGCCCGAGCCGCAAAGTCGCGCGCCGCGCGGTCCTCGGCCTCGGTGTTCGAGCCGTTTAACGTCTCCACGGCGCACAACCCGCTGAGCTGGCGCGAGCGCTCGCCCATGCCAATCCAGCCCCGGAACGGGTGCGCGGGCACGGCCAGCGCCCCCTCCTCCTCGATCAGGCGCGACAGCGACAGCGGCTCCTGTTTGCGGGCCCCGTTCTCCTGGATGCGTTCCCACAGCCGCCCGGTCATGCCGTAAACCAAGAGGTGTCCCCAGTAGGTGTCAACCTCGACCCCGGCCAGGACCGTGAGGCCGTAAGCGCGGCCGATCTCTTCGAGATCGCAGTCGGCCGCGGTGATGAAGCGGTTGTGTTCCATGAGGGCGAAGCCGGACAGGTCGTAGTCTTGGCGTATCTCGGCCATTCGTTTTGCATACTCCTCCGGCTTGACCGGGCTGTCGCCGGAAAAAGTTGAGTGCACGTGGAGGTCAAGGTTCAAGCTACGCTCTCTTTTTTCTAAAGCTGTTTAGAAAATAATTTTTGACAGGATTAACAGGATAAACAGGATGAAAGAAAATAAGCATCTACTCGCTCTGGAGAATCCTGTAAATCCTGTTAATCCTGTCAAAAATCTTTTCATTATTTCAGGGCGCCGCCTCGCGGCATGAGGAACTGCTTGGAAAAATAGCAGCCGGTAGCCAGGGAAAATTCCCTCGATCCCCACTCCTCGATCCTCGCTTCTTTTCATGATTTCAGGGCGTTGCCTCGCGGCATGAAGAGCTGTCTTGAAGATGCTATGGTTGCGGTGCGTCGGCCGCGGCGACGGCGGGCGGCGCCGGCCAGGGCGCGGGAGGTCCCAGCGGCAGTGGCCGGGACAGCTCGGTGAGCATGTTTTCGGCCGAGGCGTTGAACGCGGCCTTGTTCGAGATGGGCTGGTCGGGCAGCGCGGTCACGGCGAGCGGGTTGATCGGCTTGCCGTTCACGAAGACCCGGTAGTCGAGATGGGGGCCGGTGGCGAGCCCGGTCATGCCCACGTAGCCGATGACCTGGCCCTGCTTGACCCGAGCGCCGGACCTGATCCCCTTGCCGTAACGCGACAGGTGTCCGTACTGGGTCATGTAGCCGCCGCCGTGGGCGATCAGGATGGTCTTGCCGAAGCCGCCGTTGTATCCGACCCGTGCAACCTTGCCGGCGGCGGAGGCGCGCACCGGGGTCCCGGCGGCCGCGGCGTAATCAACGCCCAAGTGGGGCCGGTATTTGTGCAGGATCGGGTGCAGGCGCGACTTGGTATAGCTGGAGGTGATGCGGGCGTGGAGCACCGGGGTGATGAGGCGGTTGGTCTTGAACGACTTGCCCTCGCGGTTGAAGTACCTGGTCTTGCCCTTTTCCTCGAACCGGAACATGTAGTGGGGCTTGCCCCGCGTCTCGATCATCGCCGCCAGGATCGGCCCCTCATCTCCCGCCTTGCCGCCCGGCGCCACCACCACGCTGAACTTGTCGCCTTCCTGAAGATCGCGGCTGAAATTGATGCCTCCGAACACGGAGATCATGGCCATGGCCTTGGCCGGAGACATCCCCGCCGCCACCGCGGACTCGTAAAAGCTGCCGCTCACCGCGCCGCGGTAATAATGGTAGCCGGTTTCCGAGGATACCCAGGCCGGAACGGCCGCCGTGAACGACCCGTCCTCGACCGGCTCGTCGGTCTCGATCCGCTCCCGCGACGCGCGGTAGCCGCCGCCGTCCTTGACAATCAGAAGCTCTTCCTCGTCGTTGATGTTGTACTCGAGCTTCACGAACTCGTTGGAGGCATCGGTGTACAGGGCGAAAGACTGGCCGGGCTTGACCATGGTGAGGTCATAGGTGCCCTTGGCCAACTGGCACCAGCTCATTATCAATTCATGGGGAACGCTGAAGCATTGCAGCGCGGTGTAGAGGTTGTCGTTGTCGGTGAAGGTGTATGAAAAGCGTTTGAGGCCGGGTTCGGATAGCGCATCGTCATCATAGTAGGCGAGCTGGTTGAACACCGAATCGCCCACCGGGGCCTCCAGCGGACCGCCCTCGCCCAGCTCCGAGTCGCCCGCGTAAAACCGGGCGGCCATGCGCTCGGCCATCCGTTCGGTGGACCACTGGCCCACCATGGCGCCGATGGACACGGAGGCAAGAAAGATAATGACCAGAAGGAACGCGGACAGCACCGACCCGCGCACCGGGATCTCCATGAACAGAACCCGCTTCCAGGCGGGCGCCCGGACAAGGCTCGGCCTCGGTTTTATTCCGATCTTCAGTCCCACTCCCCCTGTCCTTTTCCCTCTCCTGCCCGCTCCGTTCACCCCGTCCTCCGCGCGATTTGCAGCCCATCGCTTCCGCTTCCACTTGTCCACATTATCCGCCAGCGGCCAGTTCCCAACGTATTCCGTTCAATTATACAGCTTCTCCATATTAAATTGCAAGTAAAATCTTAAAAAAATCGCGGCGTCTCTTCCCATGCTTTTCGATGCCGCGCATCTACAACAGATTCAGGATTCCCGAAAAAGTTGCCCCTCCCGACATTAGGCGGGTGGAGCCCGACACTCTTGTCGGGCGGCGGCGCAATGGTTGTGATGCGCGCGGGACAGGAGTGTCCCGGCCACCATGACGAAATTGTCCTATCTTTGTTGCTCCCATTCATATCATCGCACGGCAGCCGGCCGGCCTATAGTCTTTCCCCCCGTGTACTCATAAGCCGCGAGCAGGGCGGCCAGCGCGGCCCGGGCGTTATCGTCCGCCACCCGCCCGATGGCCTCCTCCGTGCCCGGGTTAAAGGCCCGGAAATGGTTCTTCTCCGGGCGCTTTGTGAAATCGCCGGGCTTGCCGAGCTCGATCAGCAGAGCGAGCGTCCCGGCCTCGCGGTACAGCCCTTCTTCCATGCTGCCCTGGTAGATGGGCAGGCGCCAGGCGAACATGGTGATCAGGTACTTGCCGGACTGGGCCCCGCGATAGGCCCGGGCCATGCGCCTGAGCCCGCGCTGGGTGAAGCGGTCATCGCACAGCGCCGGGATGATGAGCCCGCCCGAGCTGTGGAAATCAACGGCGGCGAAGAAGCGCTTCTCGTCCGCGAGCCGGCGCACGTTCCGGCTCTCCGGCTCGGAAAACGGGGCGGGGCCCACGAAGCGGTCGGAGTCAGGGTCAGTCGAGCCGGAGTAGCCCAGCGGCAGCGGGATGCGGACAGAGGGCTTGCCGAAGTTGCGGTTCAGGTCAACGCCGCGGCCGTTGGTCCGCGTCTGTTTGGTGGGGCCCTGGCCCGCGCTCTCCCAGGTGGCCGCGTAGCCGTCGGGGTTGATGAGCGGGATGATGTACACGTCCATCTTGTCGAGCACGCGGCCGGCCAGCGGGTCATCGCCCGTGAGCAGCCGGGCCGCGGCCATGGCCGTGCGGTTGCCGATGTATTCGTCGCCGTGGATCCCGCCGCCGATCAGCGCCGCCGGCCGCTGCCCGCCGCCGCCCTTGCTGATCCGGATGGCCAACACCTCGCGGCCGCCCGCGCTCCGGCCCGCGCTCAAGACCTCCACCCGGCCCGGATGGTCCCGGCCCAGCGCCCGCGCCTCGTCAGCCGCCGCCTCCGGGGAAGGATAGGGAGCGAGGCCAGCGGCCCATGACGCCGACGCCAGGCACGCGCACAACCCGGCCAGGAGCGCGGCCCTTGTTCGAACACGTAATGGGCGCATTGAGACCTCCTGATCAATCGCTCACGAGGCTTGGCCTCTTCCTGAAATCATGAAGACTTTTTCAGACAGGATCAACAGGATTTACAGGATAAAGAAGAAACAGTAAGCGGGCTGTTTTGAAAATCCTGTTAATCCTGTTAATCCTGTCTGAATATTTTCCGGGCGATTATCTGCTCCCGCCGCCCCGCGGCATGGCCGGCATCCCGGGCATGCCCGGCATCTTGGGCAGCTCCTGGATTATGTAGCCCTTGGGCGGCAGGAAGTCCGCGTCCGAGAATTTGGGATTGAGCTGGACCTCGACCACGTCCATGGTGTGCGCGGGCCCGCCGTTTTCGCCGGGGACCTCGATCCGCCGGATCAGGCCCTTGCCGTCAACGTAGATCGTCTCCATGGTCTGCATGATCTTGGCCTCGTACCTGGTGCACTCGATGCCGTTCACCTTCTCCTTGCCCTTTTTCACGAAGCCCTCCGCCGCATGATCTTTCTTGAAGTCGTTCCAGTCCGGCACGAACAGCAGGCCCTTGGGCACCGTGTTCTCCATCTGCTCCTCCGAGGCCTCCATCTTGAGCGCGGTCTTGCTCATCGGCGTGATGATGTACATGTCCCTGCCGTTCATGATCATGTAGCTCACCGTCTTCCACCCGCCGCCCTCCCGGCTCGAGAACCTCATGTTCATCTTGCCGGGCGCCACCATGTATTCCAGCCGCGACTTGCCCTCGCCCATCATGTCCGTCTCGATCACGTACTTGTAAGACTCGATGTCCTCGCCGGACGCCGCCTCCGTCCCCTGCTCCTCCTCGCCCTCCGCCTGGGCCGGCTGGGCCAGCTCCTTTTCCAGCGCCTTGCCCGGCTTCGTGGCCGTCGCCCCTTCCTCGTTCTTGCTGCAGCCCGAATAAACGAGCCCCACCGCCAAAGCGATAAATACCGCCGCTAAAACGATCCTGCTTTTCATAATGGTTCCTCCTTCTGACGATTGCCCGGGCTTTGGCCCAGGCACCTATTCATGTAGGTTCGGGAAGCTACAATACCACAAGGGCAAGTCAAGATCGAGAGCTGCGACGAGAATCGAGCGGCAGCTTTTCGGTATCCTGGTCCTACCCTGCCCTGACCCGGTCCAGGAAGTATAGCCAGTTTTCGAGCGGGACATCGGGCGGGACCACGTGGTCTATTGATGGGATATACCCGCCGCGTTCGAGCATGAAGGGGAGCTTGGCGGCGAGCTCCGCGTCAATGGCTTTTTTGCTGACGGCCAGCGCGCGCTTGTCCAGGCCTCCGTGGATCACGAGCTTGGGATGGTTCTTCCTGACCACTCGGATGTCCATGCCCGCCTGCACCTCGAACGGCTCCAGCCAGTTCACCCCGCCCTCCAGGAACAGCGGGATCAGCAGCGCGCAGTCGCCGTCGGTGTCCACGTGCACGCCCGACGCGCCCAGCTCGTACGCCCGCGCGCTCACTCTCTGGTAGTAAGGCAGGATGTACTCCTTGAACATCTTGGGCGAGATCATGGGCCCGTTCTTGTAGCACATGTCCTCCCAGAACAGGACCGCGTCAATCGGCCCGTGCGCGCGGCAGCGATCGAGGATGCCGATAACCAGCGCCTCCCACGCCGCGCTCATGGCGTGGATCAGCTCCGGCTCCAGCGCGTACGCCGCCATCAGCTCCTCGAAGCCCATCAGGTGGCGGTGGAACCCGAAGCAGCCGGAGCAGTACACGAACAGCGGCCACTTGACGTTCCGGGCCATGTCGAATGACCATTTCCACACGTCCACCCGCTCCTTATTGGCGGGGTCGAGGCGCGGCATGAGCAGCTTCAGGTCGTCCACGGTCTTGACCGGAAAGGACACGAAGTGGGGTATCGTCATGCTGTGGTCGGAGAAGCGCTCGAGCATGGCGCCGGACTGGGTCTGCACGAGCTGTCTGTGCCCGTCGTCCTTGATCACCTTCTCCTCGAACAGCGGCCAGAAGCCCGGGTGCAGGTGCGCGCCGAAAAACGCCGGCGCGGCCACATCCATGCCGAACTCGGCCATGAAGTTCACCGGGTCCGCCTCCGGCTCCCAGCCCTCGTCCTTCCACCGCGCCACCGTGTCGTCGTCAATGCCGATGGCCTCGATCCGCAAAGGCCGGTCAATCTCCTGGAAGCGCACGGTGGCCAGGTAGCGCTCGCGGGTGGTCATGACGGCGGTCATGTCCGTCTCCTCAAATCGTCACCTCGATCTTCCCGTTGATGTTCGGCTTGCCCGTGTTGCCCTTTCCCGCGCGGGCGGTGCCGTCCTTGAAGCCCCTGACGTTCAGGTCAATGAGGTCATATGGATCGAGCATGGCGGCGTGGCCGAGGATGGTGTCCTGCTCCCGGAGCCGTTCGAGCGTACCCTGGTAATTGTGCGGGACGCGGGCCTCGGTGCCGCCGTACCTGAAGATGGGCGCCCCGCGCGACTCGTCTCTGAGCGCGGCCTCGCGGGTGTAGGCGCTGATGTACTCGATCACGGCGCGGTTGCCGGCGCGGGAGAGCCTGAACAGCCGGTAGCCGTTCGGGTACTCGATGGTGCACGGCACCTGGACGTGGGTGGTGAAGGCGTCATCCGCCGCGTCTCCGCCCGGCTTCAGCTTCCTGTACTGGTCCACCACCGTTCCGTGGTAATGGCCGCTGATCACCATCTTCACGTTGTTGTGCCGCGCGAAAATATCGTGGAGCAGGAGGCGCGCGGCCGAGCGCTTGTACGTGAAGTGCGAGCGCGAGTGCAGGTAGGCGTTCATCGCCGGCGGCACCAGCGAGAGCGCGTAGGGCGGATGGTGCGACGCCACCAGCACCACGCGGCCGGAAAGCTCATCGAGCGCGTCCTCCAGCCAGTCAATCCGGTCCTGGACGAGCCCCAGGTTCGAGTGCCGCGCGATGGTGGTGTCGAGCACGATCAGCGTGGCCCAGTCGTTCAGGTGCGTGATGTAATTGGTCTCGCCCTGTTGCGGCAGGTAGTCGCGGAAAAAGTCCGCGATGATCTTACGGGACGACGCGGGCCCGTCGGGAGCGAAGTCCGGCTGGAACATGTCGTGGTTGCCGATGGTGACGGTGGTGTGCCCGCGGAGCGGAGCGGGCAGAGCGTCGAGCCGGGATCGGAACTCGGCGGCCTCCTCCTTCTTGCCGTGCTCGAACATGTCGCCGCAGTGGTGGAGGTGGTCAACGGGCAGCTCCAGGTAATTCCGCTCCGCCTCCGGGTCCTTCATGAAGGCCGCGTCATAAAACTCCACCCGGTGCCGGCCCGCCGCTATCTCATCCATCACGTCGTCCAGGATCGCCTTGCTCCCGGCCTCCATGAAATGACCGATCAGCTTGTAATCACTGTCATGCTCCTTGGACACGAACTGGTCCAGGCACAGGTGCGTGTCCGTCACCACCGCCAGCGCCACGCCGTCCTTGCCGCTCCACTCGGGCGCGAGGCCGGGCGGCAGCTCATGAACAGTCTTCTTGATCTCGTGATCACCCGGCACTGCCAGGAACGTCCGGTCCTCACGGCTGCCCAGCTTCGTCAGCGCCCGTCCCTCGCCGGCCTTGTGAAAGCTATCCTCCACCAGGCCCAGGAGCCGCGTCTGGATGAACCGCGACCTGATCGTTACCTCCCCGCCGCTCTTGACCTCGATCTCCACCGTCCGCGCGCCGCAAGGATAAATGAGCGGCGAGCACGTCACCAGGCACAGCGCCCCCGTCCCCTCAATAAAAGCGGCGCGGTTGGCAAGGGCCTTGCCGCAAAGCGCGAGGACCACTTGCGGATTCTCCTTGATGATGGCGATCACGGCTCCCCGGTCGGCCGCGGGCATGGCCGCATCCGGGCGCGTCAGCCCCGCGACCAGCGGCGGATGCAGCGTGAGCACGGTGGGGGCTGACGGGTTCCCGGCAAGGTCGTTCCGGAGCGCGGAGAGCTGCGCCGCGCGGCCGGTGAGCCGACCCGCGCCGTCCACCCCCAGATGGGCGACGCACACTCCGCCGGCCTCCGTGAACTTATAGCTCCCGTTATCATCGCCGCTGACGGTCAGGTCCACCGGCGCCGCGTTGAGCTGCTGTTCCAGGTCCTCCGTCAGCGCATCGGCAAACTCGCCCATCCATCCCCGCCGCTCGAGCACCGCTTTTTTGCCGCCGGCCGCGGCGTCGGTGATGTGGCCGATGGAGAGGTACGCGGCCCTAAGCTCCGCCCTTGCCCGGAAGCTCCACGTCCCGAAAGCTCCGCCCACCGCCGCCGCTCCCGCCGCCGCGATAAAATTTCTCCGGTTCCATCCGCGCTGCAAAGTCATGTTATTACCTCTCCTGTCAGCTCTTGGTTTCGCACAGAGACACGGAGTCACAGAGAACACAGAAAAAATAAATCTTCCTTTATTTAACTCTGTGCCTCCGTGCCTCTGTGCGAGAAAAAAACTCTCAATCTCCGCCCGGCAGCGGCAGATATTTCCCGAACCACTTCTCCGGCATCTCCTTCCTGAACTCGTGCTTCCCGTCGTGCACGTCGTGATACACATGGTCCGGCGCGCCCGCGATGGTATAGGCCTCCTGGGCGAACCTGAACGCCTTTTGGGCGGAGTGGATCGGGAAGATGGGGTCGCGCCTGCCGCTCTGGAACATGACCGGGCGCGGCGCGATCAGCGCGGCCAGGTCGTAGTAATCGAGCGCGCCGTCCATCTTAGGCAGGTACTGGCAGCGGCAGTGCAGGAGCTCGCGGCGCCACATGCGGTCGTGCATGACCAGGCTCCCCGCCGCCACCGCCGCCTTGATCCGCGGGTCCAGGGCCGCGCTGAAGGTCGTGATGAACCCGCCGTTCGACAGACCCACCGCGCCGATCAGCTCCGGGTCCACCTCCGGGAGCGTCCGCAAAAAATCAACTCCCTTCATCACCATCCACACCTTCTGGCCGGTGGCCGGGAATTTTTCGTCTTTAGGCAGCGGGCCGTAGCCCACGTACGACCGTTCGTGCTCGATGAAGTCGTGGCCGATGTCGAGCGCGAGCACCACGTAGCCCTTGCCCGCGAACAGGTCGCCGTAGCGGTACATGTTCTTCGGATTAAAGGTCGCGAGCGCGTCAAATCCGTGGCCGTGGAGCGAGAGCACGGCGGGCAGCCGCGCGGCCAGGGGCTTGAGAGGACGGGCCAGCCAGCCGTGCGTCACATGGCCGGGCCGGTCGTGGAACGTGACCTCGGTCAGCGTGTAGCTCTCCCGCGTCTCGCTCTTCCCGTAAACCGGGTCCAGCGCCACCGACTCCGGCGCCGGGCCGTTGAACAGGATCTCACCCAGCAGCGCCCGCGTCTCGGTCTGCCACCGCGCGAACTCCTTTGCCGACGCCCCCCGCGGGAACGACCGCTGTGCCGCCACCGCCGCCACCGCCACCATGAGCAGACCAATAACCAATAACCTCTTCATTCCATCCCTCTTAAAAAATATTTCCTTGGCGTCCTTGGCGCCTTGGCGGTTTTCTTATCTCAACTGCCCCTCACCGCTTCATCATCTTCAAAAACTCGGTGAGCTTCCCCTTCTCGCCCATGATTTTCATCCCGAGCTCCGCCACTGTCTTTGCCGGCTCGGCCGCCTCCGGCCGCGGGACCATGGTGATGGCTAACGCCTCGCAGGTGGTCGAGCACAGGCCGCAGCCGATGCAGCGCTTCTCGTCAACCTCCGCCACGCTCGCCCCCACCCGGATCGCCCCGACGGGGCAGCGCTCGTCCTCGCACACCCCGCAGGCGTTGCACTCCTCCGCGTCCACGCTCGCGTGCCAGCGCGACACCGCGAACGCGTTCGGGTTCTCCAGCTCGGTGAGCCCGCGCAAAATGGTGCAGCAGCAGGGGCAGCAGTTGCAGATCAGGGTCAGCCGGTCCTGGCTGTTGTTGGTCGTATGCACCAGCCCCGCTTCCTCCGCCCGCCGCACCACCTCGAGCGCCTCCTCCCGCGTGATCTCCTTCGCGTAGCCGCGCTCGATCAAAAAGCGCCCGGTCTTGTCGAAAATCAGGCACACGTCGCGCGGCTTGTCGCACGCGCCCACGCTCACCCGGCACGCGCATTGCGCCAGCGCGAACGTATCATTTCTCGCCAGCATCTTGGAGATCGCCTCGAACGGCAGCACCTCCGTCCGCGCGTCCACCGCCCGCTCGATCGGGATCACCCGCGTCAGCGGCGTCGCGCTCCCGGCGAACGAATCGCCCATGCCCTCGCGGTGATAGATCTCCCACAACCGCCCCAGCTTCTCGTGCTCGGGCGTGCCCCCGCCCTTCATGAACGGGAACTCGAACAGACCCGGGATCGTCGGCAACAGCGCGTAACCCTTCTCCCCGCCCTTGTCCCGGCAATACACGATCCCCTTGTCCGCCATGCTCTCGCACTTGAGCCGCGCCTCCTCCTCGGAGACGCCCGCCGCCGCCGCGATCTCCGCGACCGGGCTCGGAGCGAAAATCAGCCCCAGCGCCACCTTGGCCTCCTCCGGCGTGAACAGGATCCGCAGGATCTCGTCAATCGCCTTCGCCGGCGGCGCGCCCGACAAATGCTTGTCCAATACCTCGCGCAACTTCTCGTAATCGTCCATTTCCCTCACCTCGCCAGTGATGTATTATCTTTGACGCGCAGGCTGTAGCTGATTATGATGCCACAGGCGCCATATTTAATAAAGCGTCCGCTCATGCATACGTGCTTCGCGGAAGGCCGAGCTTGGAAGTCATTAAGATATTTTTCGACAGGATTAACAGGATGAACAGGATGATATGAAAAATAAGACGGCACCTTCCGAACATCCTGTAAATCCTGTTAATCCCGTCTGAAAACTTTTATCGAAAAAGGAGAGAGCCATGCCCGTCATCCGCACGCCTGAAGAACGGTTCGCGAACCTCCCCGGCCATCCCTTCAAGCCGCACTACGTCGAGATCGGCGGAGTGCGCATCCATTACGTGGACGAGGGCGCAGGCGCCGAGACCGTGCTCTGCCTCCACGGTGAGCCGTCGTGGAGCTACCTCTACCGCAAGATGGTCCCGATCCTGGCCGCGAAGCATCGTGTGGTCGCGCCGGACCTGGTGGGCTTCGGCCGCTCGGACAAGCTCACCGAGGTCTCGGACTACACCTACAAAATGCACCGCGACACGATGGTTGAGTTCATCAAGGCGCTAGACCTGAAAAAGATCACCGTGGTGGTCCAGGACTGGGGCGGGCTGATCGGACTGCGCGTGGTCACGCTCCTGCCCGAGCGCTTCTCCCGCCTCGTCATCATGAACACGGGGCTGCCGACCGGCGAGGAAAAGATGACGCCCGCCTTCATGGCGTGGCGCAGCTTCGTCGAGAAGACGCCCGACCTGCCCATCGGCATGATCATCTCCGGCGCCACCGTGCAGGGCAAGAACCTCCCGCCCGAGATCATGGCCGCGTACGAGGCGCCGTTCCCGGGGCCCGAGTACAAGGCCGGGGCCAAGGCCTTCCCGCTCCTCGTCCCTATCAGCCCCCACATGGAGGCCGCGCCCGAGATGCGCGCCGCCCGCGAGGGGCTCGCCAAGTGGACCAAGCCCGCGCTCGTCATGTTCTCCGACAAAGACCCCATCACCGCCGGCGCGGACCAGGGATTCCGCGACCACATCCCCGGCGCCAAAAACCAGCCCGCCATCACCATCCGCGACGCCGGCCACTTCCTGCAGGAGGACAAGGGAGAGGAGATCGCGGGACACATCGTGGAGTTCATGGAGCGCTCACCCGTTAGGTAGGACGGGCATTCCTGCCTGTCCCGAATTCACGGTTATTGTTATTTGGGGGGGAGGGGAAATGCTGAATCAGAACCCGGAAGGAAAAGTTAATAAAGGTAGCAGGAAAATTGAGATTGGCCTCGCACTCATCGCAATCTTTCTCGCTGGACTTTCGCTCTATCTATGGAGCCAGCTTAAACGAAAAGAGGCACTGATAAATAAAAAAGCGGAAGAGGCGGCCCTTTTGAGTCAAGACGCGAAAAAGCTGAAAGACCAATCGCAAATAGCCAATGATGCAATTACGAACTTGAAGTCCGAGTTGGAGAGAAAGGATCTGCAAGATAAAAGCCTGCGTGAGAACAATGAAGCATACGTTGAGAAGCTGCTGGAAATGATCGAAAGCCTGCAGGATCGAATCTGTCGGTTACGTGCCTCAAACGCCGGCGTTGACCCCCGATTGCTCAAGCTCTGGAAAAAGGTTGAGAGTGAGGCCGGTGAATGGGCGGGAGCATGGAAGAAAACCTACCCGTCTTTTGGTCCTCAGTGCTTTACATCCTTCTGGGTTGATCGTCCCGAAGAGAATCAATTGATCGATTACAGGAACAGACCAGAGGAGGATTTTTCATCCACCGTGAATAATTGTATTTGGTCACCGGATCACGCCAGGTGTGTCTATTTATACAGGATGTGGGGCGATGCGGACGCGGAGGTGGACATATGCGAAAAACAGCCTGGAAAATGTTACCAGTTTCTTTTCAGCGGACCATCTTCCTTTTGGAACTATGCATTCTGGCTGGATGATAATACTTTTGTGCTTATCGGCGAAAGCGAAGAGCGATTGGGGGAATCCCCTCTCTATCATGCCAATGTAAATGTATATCGTTTAGAAGATAACGGAAGGATGTGGTGCATGGAATCACATCAGAGCCCTGCCATCAAGAATTCTGTGCATGCTCATCCTTCCCGGGAGTGGCAGAAAAAGCACGGGATCAATCTTCCTGATTATTAAGAACATACAAAGGTAGATGCTTTAGACTTCATCATTGCCTCTATTTCTTCTCGTCAACCATCATGACCTCCGCCGGCATTTTGGACACTTCGCTAGCGGCGAGGATGAATCCGCCCACGCCGTAGGTCTCGGAGTGTTGGGAGAAGTCGGCGGTGATGGGCCCGCGGCCGGTGGGCTGGACGCGGAGGAGGTCGCCTTCGGGGGTGAGGGAGGAGGCGAGGAAGGACCAGGCCTTGGCGGCCACGGCCGGGTAGTCGGCGCCGAGGTATCCGTCGTTGACCATGCCGGCGATCATGAAGGTGAAGAAGGCGGAGCCGGAGGTCTCGGGGGCGGTGTACTCGGCGCGGTTCACCACGTCGGCGTTCCAGGTGCCCGCGTCGTTTCTGTTGTCCTTGAGCGTTTGCGCCATGGCGGTGAGGCGTTCGCGGAGCCACTCGGCGTCGGCGGCCCAGGCCGGGTCGCGGTCGAGGATGCGCATGACCTTGAAGAAGCCGGCGGCCACCCAGCCGTTGCCGCGGCCCCAGTGATACTTGCCCTTGGCGCGCGGGTTGTGCCAGTACAGGCCGGTGGCCGGGTCGCGGAGCACGGCGTCGTAGGCGCGGCAGTAGATCATGGCGAGCTCGCGGGCGTCCTTCCCGTTGGGGATGCCCTCGCTGCCCGCGGCCGCGCCGCGCATGGCCAGGAACGGCGCGATCATGTGCACGTCGTCCTGCCAGAAGCGCATCCAGTAGTGGCCGGGGTAGCCCACCATGTACTGAGTGGGCTTGCGCGCGTGAAAAATAAAGTCAATCATGCCGTCGGTCCTATGGAGGTAATCGGGGTCGTTGCCGGAATGCACGTAGAGCCAGATATAGGTCTGGCCGGAGCAGACCATGTCGCCGTGGATGATGGGGACCGGGTAGCCGCCGGGGTCGTGCGCGCCCCAGGCTTCAAGGTAATCCAGGTAGCGCGGGACCGGATGGCCGACCTCCACGGTGCGGTCGTAGAGCGCGGCCACCCCGGCCATGAGCGTGGCGTCGAGCCAGAGCCAGTCGTGGTGCACGGTGACGGCGGGCCGCTCGTTGTCGTTCGCGATGATCTTTCCGAACAGCTCGCGGTCGGCCGCGGCCTTGGCCAGCGTGAGCGGATCGGCCGCCCGCGCCGGAAATGTTGCCAGGAGCGCGGCCGCTATCATAGTGGCAAGTGTAATTTTCCGCATCATGATTCCTCCTCCGTTCATCCGACTTATTTTATCTCAAGCACTCCCATATAGATAAACATGGCGCCGATCAGCACCGAGATTGCGCCCATGCCCCGCAACATGAAGTCCTCCATGGCCGTGAGCGCGGCGCGGACGATCTCGGCCCATACCCTGGTGAAGATCAGGAACCCGAACGCGGCGGCCATGATGAGGGCCCATCCGGTTCCGAGCACGATCATGACCTCCAATCGGTACGAGCCCTGCGCCGCCATGACCATGGCCGCGCCCATCGCGCCCACGAACAGTCCGACCACGCGGACGCGGCCGGTGGAGGAGATGAAACGGAGCAGGGCGTCGCGCGCGGCCGCCGGCGCGAGGATGAAGGGAACGCGCGTGACGATAAGCACGATGCCGAAGAAGATGCTGGCGGCGGCGAACGAGTTCATCGCGGTGTCCGGCGGTCCATTATTGGGGCGGATGAATGCCGGTTAGCTCGTGGGCCTGGGAGGGCGCGGCGCCGACCGGGCCGAACTTTCCCTCGAACCTGATGAGCGGATGGGTGCCGTCCTTGGCCACCCAGAAAAAAAAGTCGGGCACCAGCGGCTTGATCATGGTGGACGCCCAGGACCACCGCCCCAGGATGTCGTCGTAGTCCGGCTCGAGCTTCAGCCGCCAGCAATCGAACGTGCCCGCCGGAACCGTCACCTTCTCCTCCCCGTCCACCACCACGAACATGTGCCAGGGCGAGGCGTCCTCGGAAAGCAACAGATAAAAGTCGTCGCGCGCGCCCGCCTTCAAATCCATGACCCGCACCATCACGGAGATCGTGTAGATGTGGCAGAGCTTCTCGGGAAAACTAAACAGCGGATCGCGGTAGTTGACCCACGACTCGCGCACCACCTGGCCCGAGCGCGACAGCGTCTTCTTCTCGATGCGCATGAGCCCTAACTGCTGGGTGTCCAGAACAAAGGTCCAGAAGATGCGGTCGTTCTTGGCCGTGCGCTCCTCCCGCTCGAAGATATACACCGGCTTCCCGTCCCGCACGGACCGGTAGAGACGCGTGGAAGTCTCGGTAACCTGCTCCAGCTCCGGGTTCAGCTTGACCCCGGACTCCGAACGCGGCTCCAGATCAACGATCCGGTAATCCAGCACCGGATCATCCGGAATCATGACCTCCCCCGCCGCAACACCAGGCCGGCGCCAGCACGCCACCGCCAGCAGCAAAACCGCCGCTGACGCCGCCCTTCTTTTCCATGATGCCATCCGCGCCCTCCTTGGCCGCTCTGATGCGCCGCGGCAGCTTTCGCCGATGCGGACCGCCCGCCTAGCGCGTCACCGCCTCGATGAAGCGGAACGCGTACACCGCCGGCGCGTTGTAGCCCTCGTACTCGGGCGCCAGGTCCGGCTGGTTGTTGCGCGTCGCCGCGGTGATGTCGAGGTGCGTGTAACCCTTGATTAGATGCACCTCCGTCTCCTGGCACTCAAGCGTTCCCTTCACGAAGTCGCTCTCGTCGAGCCGGGGCACGGAGAACTCGCCCATGGAGTCGTCGCCGGTAAAGGAGATCACGGGCAGGGCCACGCGGCCGGAGCCGGTGGCGCTGAAGAGCTCGAGGTTCTTCTCCTTGTCCACGATCCTCACCCCGTTCATGCCGGCGTCGGAGGAGAGGCGCGGCGGGAAGTACCACTCGGGGAAGTCGTTGGGCCCGCGCGAGAGCTCCGGCGCTTCCGCGTACTCCGGCGGTCCGTCGTAGAGCGAGCGCGCGAACTCGTAGAAGTCAGTGACCTCGGGGCTCTCAACCTCGTCCACGGCGCACTTTTTCCGGAGCGGCGACGATGCGGCGGGGTGGACCGCGCCCGGGCCGATGTTGATCCAGCCGTAAACATACTCCGGATCCACGGGCCGGTGGCCGGGGCGCCAGGGCGTGATGATCGGGCAATCGTTGGGGTCGGCCGGGACGTGCGCGGTCTTCAGGCGGAGCTGGCCGCCGCGGCCGAGCTGGCCCGTCGGATACCCGAACGACACGCGCGCGATGAAGAACGGGCTGGTGTCGTCGTCCATGGCAAAGCCCAGCAGCGCCTCGTTGGTGACGTGCGGGAGCTTGACGATCGCCGGCCGCGAGTAGTCCGGGAACACGGTCTCCCGGCCGCGGCCGTTGTAAGCCGCGAACCCGGAGATGCCCACCGACATCATGGTCGGCGGCGCGTACATGATGCCCAGCATGTCCATGTCAAAGTACACCTTGCCGCCCTTATACCGGTCCAGGAGCGAGCGCCGATACGACTCCGCGCTCTCCTCTTTGGCGGGCCGCGCCTTCATCGAGCCGCCTTCCAGCAGCACCAGCCCGTCAACGTCGTCCGCGCCGTACAGCTCATGGTCCGGCCGCCGGTCAAAGTCATACGCCGCGTACAGCGCCGTGAGACCGCCGCCCAGCGAGTGCCCGCCGATGAATACGTGCCGGCCCGGCGACTTCACGGCCCTCACCTCCGCGCCGTCCGTGGCCGCCACCTGGTCGCCCACCGTGCGGTGCGCCTCCATCACCGCCGCCCGCCAGTCGCGCAGCGCCACGTCCGCGCCCCATCCCGCCATGAACCGCACATCGTCGTGGTCCAGCGCCGTGAAATTCCGGCCCTTGAGCTCCTCGCCCTTCTCTCCCAACATGAACGCCGGCCGATAATATTCCGACATCCGGTAAAGCACGCCGTCAATGTCCGGCCCGTCCTTGTTCTCCTGGGCCCACCACAGCCCGCTATGGTCCTCGAGTTGCTCCGAGCGGCGGTCAATCAGCCAGACCTGGAGCCCGCGCCGGCCGGACTTATCAGCCAGCCGCAACAGGTCGCGCGCGAACCGGTCCAGGCTCATCGCGCCCGCCCACGTGCCCGGCATCACCACCAGCACCGTGTCCGGAGCGCCAGCGTCCGACGCCAGGCGGTACGCCGTGTAAATGGAATGGTTCAGGTCCAGGTAATGGCCCTGAGCGTCGCGGCCGTCCCTGTCCAGCCACATGGCATCAGCCAACCGCTCCGAATGAAAAGGCGCGGCCGCGTCGCGCACGTTAAACGTCCCGTCCGGCGTCTTGAACCCGGCCGGCTCGTCAATCGGCGCGGGCGCGGGGATGATGTGCTTGGCGAGGATGATCTCCGCGCCCCGGGCCGGACCTGTCAGCAAAAGGGCCGCTACAAAAAACACTGCCAGCTTGGTTAACGTTCTGATCATATGATCACTCCTTTTCCGTCTTGAAATTTCATTGACAGGATTGACAGGATGAACAGGATGTTCCGAAGACGCCGCCTAATTCTTCTTCATCCTGTTCATCCTGTTAATCTTGTCTGAAAATCCTTTCATGATTGCAGGCCGTCTCGCGGCACGGGCAACAGTTCCAGGATTGGAAACGCCCTGCCGTCTTATATATCATGTTCTTGAGGCCACATGAAGAAACCAGGGAAAAAAGGCAAGCTCCCCGTGCGCCTGCCGCTGCCCAAAAAGCCCGGCCATCCCATCGGACCGCCTCAGGGCGACAAGGGCTACGACCGCAAGCGCGAGCGGGAGGACATCGAGCGCGATATCGAGAGCGAGAAGGAAGGGGAAGAGTAGCCACCCCTGCGTACCCGGCGCTTTGGAGTGCGCCGGCACGACGGCGCTTTCATTGGCCTCTCCATCATAAAAACCGCACGAGCTCATTCAATAGAAAATAACTGGATTATTCGGCAGGCGCTTGTTTTCGCACAGAGGCACGGAGAACACGGAGCTAGAGAAAATATTTTTCTCTGTTTTCTCTGTGCCTCTGTGCGAAACTGATCTTAATCGCTTAGAGGACGCCCCGGCGCCAATGAAAGCGGTGTCAAGCCACCGCACTCCAAAGCGGCAAGCCGCGGGCTCTCCAAGGCCCATTTCCTTGATTTATATTTCATGCGGCAAGAGTTGACTGCAATGGAGCTTTATGTTACTATATTACTAAACTGTAATATAGGAAGGAAAGTGTTCATGGCGCAAGCAAGGAAAACGGGAAAGCACGGCGCGCGGCCCGGGCCGGGCGACGACCGGGCGGCGGCCGAGCGCAAGGCCCAGATCCTGAAGGCGCTGGCCCATCCGGCGCGGGTGCGGATTTTCGAGGCGGTGGCCGAGCGCGAGCTCGGGGTCGGCGAGATCGCGGCCATGCTGGGCGCCAAGGAGTCCATCACCTCGCGCCACCTGGCGCTGATGAGGACGGCGGGCCTGGTGGCGGCGCGCAAGGACGGGCTCAACGTGTATTACTCCAACAAGATGCCCTGCCTCTCGGCGGTGATGCCTTGCCTCGACCGCGCGGTGTGCGAGCTCGCGGACGACCAGGGCCGCGTCGCGGCAGGCCTCAGGAGATAATCCGCCCAGAGAATATTATTTTAACAGGATTAACAGGATTTACAGGATGTTCGGAAAGTGTAAACTGATCTTCTTCCATCCTGTAAATCCTGTTAATCCTGTCAAATAAAGTTCGAACATCTGAAAGCGCAAAGAAATTTGAGCAACTTGAATATCACTGGTACAGAGGAGGTAAGGAGCAAATGTCGGCGGAGCGGGGCGTAAGCGGGCGGCTCTCATTTCTGGACCGGTACCTGACGGTGTGGATTTTCCTGGCCATGGGCGCGGGCGTGGGGTGGGGATATTTTTGGCCCGGGGTTGCCGGGTTCTGGGACCGGTTCAGCTCGGGCACCACCAACATCCCCATCGCCATCGGTCTTATCCTGATGATGTACCCTCCCCTGGCCAAGGTGCGCTACGAGGAGCTGGGCGAGGTGTTCAAGAACTGGAAGGTCCTGGCCCTCAGCCTGGTCCAGAACTGGGTGGTCGGTCCTTTCCTCATGTTCTTTCTGGCCATCACTTTTCTTTCCGGCGATCCGCAATACATGGTCGGGCTGATCCTGATCGGCCTGGCGCGGTGCATCGCCATGGTGATCGTCTGGAACGACCTGGCCGAGGGCGACCGCGAATACGCGGCGGGCCTGGTGGCCTTCAACTCGGTGTTCCAGGTCCTGTTCTTCTCGGTCTTCGCCTGGTTCTTCATCAAGGTTCTGCCCCCGCTCTTCGGGCTCTCCGCGGCGGTGGCCGAAGTCAACCTGGACAAGATCACCATCGGCGCGATCGCCAAGAGCGTGTTCATCTACCTGGGCATCCCCTTCATCGCCGGCATCGTCACGCGCTTTTCCCTGATCCGGCTCAAGGACAAGAGTTGGTATCACGAAAAGTTCATACCCAGGATCAGCCCGCTCACCCTGATCGCCCTGCTCTTCACCATCGTGGTGATGTTTTCCTTGAAGGGCGAGTACATCGTGAAAATCCCGCTGGACGTGGTGAAAATCGCCATCCCGCTCCTCATCTACTTCGTGGTCATGTTCGTGGTGAGCTTCCTCATGTCGAAGGGCGTGGGGGCCAACTATTGCCAGTCGTGCACCTTGAGCTTCACCGCCGCGTCCAACAATTTCGAGCTGGCCATCGCGGTGGCGGTGGCGGTGTTCGGGATCGAGTCCAAGGTGGCCTTCGCCGCGGTGATCGGCCCGCTGGTCGAGGTCCCGGTGATGATCAGCCTGGTGAACCTGGCCTTTTATTTCCGGCGGAGGGTGTTTCACGAGGACCCCACCTGTTGAAACAATCAGAGTGTCGGCCCCGCGAAAATTAGAGAAGACGGCGTAATGAGCGACAGAAAAAAATTTGTCTATCTGGTGCTGGCCTTTGTCGCGGCCTACCTGATCCCGCTCGACCGCCTGCGGGTCCGGGGCGCGGTGATGGAGTCGTTTTATATGCTCCAGGAGTACGCGCACCAGCACGTGCTGTTGTGCCTGGTGCCGGCGTTCTTCATCGCGGGCGGGATCGCGGTGTTCGTGAACCAGGCCGCGGTGATCAAGTATTTCGGGGCCGAGGCCAAGAAGATACTTGCCTATAGCGTGGCCTCGGTGTCCGGCTCGATCCTGGCGGTGTGCTCGTGCACGGTGCTGCCGCTGTTCACCGGCATTTACCAGCGCGGCGCGGGGATCGGCCCGGCCACCGCGTTCCTCTACTCGGGCCCGGCCATCAACGTGCTCGCCATCATCCTGACCGCGCGCGTGCTCGGCTTCAAGATGGGCCTGGCCCGGGCGGTCGGGGCCATCGTTTTTGCCTTCGTCATCGGCATCCTGATGGCGCTGATCTTCAGGAAGGACGACCAGGAGCGCCTGGCCGCTCCGGCCCCGCAGGTGATGGAGACCGAGATGCCGCGGAGGCTGTGGCAGGACATTATTTACTTCGGCCTGATGACGGCCTTCCTGGTGTTCGCCAACTGGGGCCAGCCCGCCGAGGCCTCCGGCGCCTGGTATGTGATCTATTCCATGAAGTGGTGGATCGCGGGGCTATCGCTCCTGCTGCTCGCGCCGGTGCTGTGGCGGTGGTTTACGAGGGACGAGCTCAAGAGCTGGGTCAACGAGGCCTACAACTATTCGCTGCTCATCCTGCCGCTGCTGTTCGTGGGCGTACTGGCGGCCGGTTTTTTACTGGGCCGGCCGGGGCATGAGGGGATCATCCCATCGCGCTACGTGGAAGCGGCGGTGGGCGCGCGGCCGGACGCCTTCTTTGCGCTCGCCGGTCTTCAGGACGGCGGCTTGCACTCGGTCATCGAAAATATCTGGCCGGTGTGGACCTGCTTCTTCGCCTCGATCGCCGCGGCGTTCATGTACTTCGCCACGCTGACCGAGGTCCCGATTTTGCAGGGGCTGATGGGCTCGGGCATGGGCCAGGGCCCGGCTTTATCGCTCCTGCTCGCCGGTCCCGCGGTATCGCTGCCCAGCATGTTGGTGATCCGCGGCGTCCTGGGCACGAAAAAGACGCTGGCCTACATCGCGCTGGTGGTGGCCCTGTCAACGGTGGCCGGGCTGATTTACGGCTTCATCTTCGACTGAAGGGAGGATGGCATGCTTACGATCACCAGGAAGGCCCTGGCCCTGGAGCCGGAAGAAGTGATGGAGCTGGAGCGGATCATCACGGACGATGATCGGGAGGAGGCGCTCCGGTTCCTGAAAAAGAACATCTATAAGAAGCTGTTGACCTCGCAGGAAGACCGGCTCAAATTCCACCTTGATGGCGACGGCGATCCGGCCCGGTCTTTTCACGAAAAGAAAAAATAATTCAAAGGAGGCAAGGGAAATGGCGAAGATGAAAATCAAGGTTCTGGGGCCGGGTTGTGTTAACTGCAAGAAGCTCCTGGAAACGACCCAGGCCGCGGTCAAGGAAGCGGGGATCGAGGCGGAGATCGAGTACGTGACGGACATGGCCGCCATTCAGAAGTACCTCATGATGACGCCGGGCCTGGTCATCAACGAAAAGGTGGCGCACCAGGGCAAGCCGCTGCCCAACGTGGACAAGGTCAAGACCATGCTGAAAAAAGGCGGATAATATTCAGAGATGAAGGAATTTCCGGACCGAATCAATTTCAAGGCCATCGGCTTATACAAGGAGCAAATCACGAATGAAGACTAAAACCATTATCAAGGTGGTTCTGCTTGGCTTTGTGGTCACCAGTCTGGGCTGGCTATTTATCCAGCAAAGCCGGGACGAAACGGCCGAGGGGACATCCACTTCCGTCCCGGATTCAAGGCCGGCCGGCGACGGCAACCCCAGCGTTTCCGCCCGGCCTGACCGCGTCATCGTCTATTATTTCCATACCACCTATCGTTGTCCCACTTGCCACAAGATCGAGAATTACACCAAAGAAGCGGTGGAGATGGGGTTCTCCCAGGCGTTGCGCGACGGCCGCCTGGTCTTTCAGGTCCTCAACTTGGAAGAGGCCCCCAACGCGCATTTCGTTCAGGACTATCAACTCCACACCAAGTCCGTGGTGGTGGTGGATATTAAGAATGGTCAACAAGCGCGGTGGAAGAACCTGACCAAGGTCTGGGAACTGGTCGGGAACAAGGAAGGCTTCTTCAAATACATTCAGGATGAAATCAACCTTTATCTTCAGGGGAAGTGACCTTGTTTTGGTTGAGCGCGTCCTCCGCGTTCTGGCTCGGGCTGTTGACCGCGATCAGTCCCTGCCCGCTGGCCACCAATCTGGCGGCGATCTCGTTTATCGGCCGAAAGATCAACAAGCCCCGTCAAGCTTTCTTTGCCGGAGCGGCCTATACTCTCGGACGGTCCCTGACTTATATTGTCCTCGGCGCGGTCTTGGTCCTGGGTTTGACCGCGATTCCCCAGGTCTCCTGGTTCCTGCAAAAATATATGAATCAAGTCCTGGGGCCTCTGCTGATTATCGTGGGCATGGTCCTTCTCGAGTTGATCCAGTTCGAATTGCCGGCGTTGGTGGGCAATAAACGGATGGAAAAACAGGCGGAAAATTCCGGCTTCTGGAGTTCGGGGCTGTTGGGCGTCATGTTCGCGCTGTCTTTTTGCCCCGTTTCCGCCGCGCTTTTCTTCGGGAGTCTGGTGCCCCTCTCCGTAAAACACGATTCCTTTTTCACCATGCCCTTGCTCTATGGGATCGGGACCGGGTTGCCGGTTATGGCCTTTGCTCTGGCCATAGCCCTAGGGGCGAAATCCGTGGCCCAGGCCTTCCACCGTCTCAGCCGCGTGGAATTATGGGTCCGCCGGGGAACGGGCCTGATTTTCATTATGGTCGGAATATATTTTTGCCTGCGGTTTATTTTCGTTCTTTTTTAAGCGAACGGATGAAATCGGGTTTTTCAGGGCGGAGAGAAGACGAGTTGCTGCCCTCGTGAAGAAAGCCGAGCTGACGGCGTCGCGGGCGGAATCAATGAGCGGGCCGGGATCCGCAAACAACGGGAAGAATTTCGTAGATCACGTAGGTATTGCCCGACGGGTCCTGGCCGCGGAACACGCGCTTTAACCCGGGCATGGAAAAGGACGGGTCGAGCAGGCGGGTGAGTCCGGGGTAGCGGGCGCGGAAATCGGTGGGGTAAAAGACCACGTACTTGCAATGGCGCTCCGTCGCCAGGGCCAGCATTCCCTCCAGGGTCGAGGCGGGGATGGCCTCCTGCCGCTGCGGCTCGATGCCGGCCAGGTAGGCCAGCGACGGGGCGGACAGCTCCGCCATGAAGCGGCATCCGTCGGGCAGCATGTCCTTCAGCTTGTCCGCCACCTGGCGCCGGTACTCGATCCGCGACCAGAATTCCCGGTCCGGCGCGGCCCGCATCAGCTTCCAGCCCGCCGCGAGAGCCAACACCGCGATCACGCCCAGGAGCGCCGCGTTCTTGAACCGTCCCCGCCTCTCTTCCCTCACGCCGCCCGCCGCGGTCTCGATGATGCGCTCGGCGCCCCGGCCCAGCACCAGGGCGAACCACGGGATCATGACAAAATAAAACCTGGGGAAGTAGCTGCTGAAGAGCGGCACGGAAAGCACCGGGCAGAGCGCGAACAAGTGCAGATATAATTCCCGCCGCCGCTTTTCCGGGTCGTTGCCCGGCCACAGCCCGAACGCCAGCAGGAGCGGCCAGGCCACGGGCGCCATGCCGCTAAGGTAATAGTCCCGGAAGATGTCCTTGGACCGCCACCAGCGCAGGAAGTACGCATGAACCATGGCGCCCGGGTCCTGCCAAAGCTGATGGGCGATGGAGATGTTGGGAGGCTGCTTGTCGCCTTCGATGTAGATGCGCTGGGCCTGGGTGAAATAGCCGTCCTGGTCCCGCTGGATCTTGTAAAGATAGTTCTCGAGGTAGAGGAAGTTGTGCACGATGAACAGGGTGTGGGCCTTGGGGTTCAGCGACAGCCGGCCCGTGTCGCGGTAATAACTCGCGAGGTATGGGCCGGTGAGCAGGAAATAGCCGAGCGCGAGAAGCGTTACCGGAACAACGGCGGCGCGGGAGCGCCCTTCCGGGCGCGATTCTTCTTTCCCCTTGGTCCCGGAAGAGATCGCGCCCGGAAGGGCCCTCCCACGTCCTGCTCTTGCCGCCACCGTAATGAGCGCGAACATCAGGAAGTAAGCAAGGGCCTCGGGCTTGACCAGGAACGTCGCGCCGAAGGCGAGCCCGGTCAGGAAAAACCGGGAGAGCTTCCTGGTCTCCAGGGCGCTGAGCCCGGCCAGGACGGCCAGGTACGTGAAAAGGATCGCCGGCTGCTCGGCCTTCGCCACGACCTGCTGCTCGAAAAACGTGAGCGCCAGAATAGAGCAGCCGATGATGGCCGGCCTTCTTCCGAACACCCGGAGCGCCAGGAAATAGGCCGGGAAAATGGTGAGCGCCGTGGCCAGGATGCTCACCAGCCGCGCCGCGCTTTCCAGGTCCTTGATGAAAATGCCCGCCGCTGCGATGAAGGCGGGGAACAGCGGCGGGTAGTGGTAATTGATGGCGTTTGCCCAATCGCCCGCCTGGAGCGCGGAGGCAATGTGAATATAGCGCTCCGCGTCGCCGATGGCCGGAAGGTGCGCCTTTAAATCGTAGGTGAAAAGGATGAACAGAGACGCCGTGAACAGCACCGCGGCCAGCCCGAGGTCGGCTCGGGACCGGGCGGTCTTGTTCACGGGCCGGCTGGCGTGGTCCTGGTCCATGGTCTGATCTGAGAATGTGGAGACAGGATTAACAGGATTTACAGGATGTTCAGAATAGGCATCTTGTTTTTTCATCCGGTAAATCCTGTCTCGAAGAATTTTCATGATTTCCGGACACTCTTGTCCAAAATAGGCCGTAAGAAAACCGCCAAGACGCCAAGAGCGCCAAGGGTCGCCAAGTAAATCATGATGTTTCTTTGCGGCCCGGCAAAGAACAGCTCCGGAGCGTTGGCCCCAACCGGCTTGGCGGACCGGCCGACGGGAGCGCCAAGCAAAAAACATTCGCACCCCAGCCCTCTTAAAATCGTGCTTAAAAATAATCCTTGGCGCTCTTGGCGTCTTGGCGGTTCTCCGGTCCGTTTATTTTGGACAGCACTGATTTCCGGACAAAAAAATTGTAACTTGAACCGGCGCGCCTTTCAACCAAGCGGCCCGTTTCGTTGACCGGGAGCGGGGCTTGATCTAGCATAAGTGGCCATGGGCCCGGCGAACATCGAGGTGGAGATGAAGGCCAGAGTGCGCGACCCGGCGGCGGTGGCGGAACTCCTTTCAAGGATGGGCCGGCCGCTCGGCGAGATCGAGTACCAGGATACCTATTATTGCCCGGCCGGGACCACCGGTTATACGCATGAACGGTTCCGGCTGCGGAGGTCGGGGAACAAGGCCACGGTCACGGTGAAGGAAAAGGTGGAGGGCAAGGGCGCGGAGGCGAGCCAGGAGCACGAGTTCGAGGTGAGCGACGCTGCCGCGTTCATCCGCTTCGCGCGGGCGTTCGGGTTTAAGGAGTTCCTGGTGAAATCGAAAAAGGGGCGGCGCTGGCGGGTGGAAGCGGGGCCGGGAACGGGCGCGGCCACGGTGGAGCTGTGGAAGGTCGGCGGGCTGGGCGAATTCGTGGAGATCGAGATCATGGTGGACGACAAGGACCGGATCGCGGCGGCGCGGCAAGGCATCCGGGAAATTCTCGGGCGGCTCGGGGTGGACGAAGCGGAGGTTGAGCCGCGGCCGTACACGCTGTTGCTTTATGAGCTGGACCACGGCCAGGGGAGCGCGGGATGAAGTGGGTGTACGTGGAGGACGTGGCGGGGCACGCGGGGGAAGAGGTCGAGGTCCGGGGCTGGCTGTATCACAAGAGCTCAAAGGGCAAGCTCCATTTCCTCCAGGTGCGCGACGGCACCGGCACCATCCAGGCGGTGGTGTTCAAGGGCGATGTGAGCGATGAGCTGTTCGCGCTGGCCGACCGGCTGCCGCAGGAGAGCTCGATGATCGTGCGCGGGACCGTGCGGGAGGACAAGCGCTCTCCGCTCGGCTTCGAGCTCGGCGTCACCGACCTCGTCGTGGCCCAGGAAGCCGCCGAGTACCCGATCACGCCCAAGGAGCACGGCACCGCCTTCCTCATGGAGAACCGACACCTCTGGCTCCGCTCCCGGCGCCAGCACGCCATCCTCCGCGTGCGCCACGAGATCATCCGCCAATGCCGCGGCTACTTCGACGCGAACGGCTTCACCCTGATTGATTCCCCCATCCTCACCCCCGCCGCCTGCGAGGGAACCACCACCCTGTTCCAGACCGATTACTTCGGCGAGAGCGCCTTCCTCACCCAGTCCGGACAGCTCTACCAGGAGGCCGCCGCTTTTGCCTTCGGCAAGGTCTACTGCCTGGGCCCGACCTTCCGCGCCGAGAAGTCCAAGACCCGCCGCCACCTCATGGAGTTCTGGATGCTCGAGCCGGAGGTCGCGTGGCTCGACCTTGACGGCGACATGGACCTGGCCGAGGACATGCTCGAAAACGTGGCGCAAAAGACGCTGGAGAAGCGGCGCGACGAGCTGAAATTCCTGGAGCGCGACCTGGCCGCGCTGGAGCGCGTGAAAAAGCCCTTCCCCCGCATCACCTATGACGAGGCAATCGCCCTCTTGAACAAGCAGGGCCACCAAAAGCCCTGGGGCGACGACTTCGGAGGCGACGAGGAGACCTGGATCGCCCAGAGCTTTGACCGGCCCGTCATGGTCCACCGCTACCCGTCCGCGGTCAAGGCCTTTTACATGAAGCAGGACCCGGAAAGGCCCGAGGTCGCCCTGTGCGTGGACGTGCTCGCGCCCGAGGGCTACGGCGAGATCATCGGCGGCGGCCAACGCGAGGACGACCTCGCCACCCTCGAACAAAAAATCATCGCCCACAACCTCCCCCGCGAGGCCTTTACCTGGTACCTGGACCTCCGCCGCTTCGGCTCCGTGCCCCACGCCGGCTTCGGACTCGGAATCGAGCGCACCGTCTCCTGGCTCTGCGGCCTGCCCCACGTCCGCGAAACCATCCCCTTCCCCCGTATGCTCGGCAAAATCTGGCCGTAGCGCCGGCGGCCCGCCGGCATCTTGGCGCCGCCGCGGCGCCTTGGAGTGCGGTGGCTTGACGCCGCTTTTCTTGGGCCGAGGCTTGACTCGGCCCGTCCTCTTCGGGCGTCAAGCCGCCCGATTCCAAAGCGGCGTCAAGCCGCGCGCACTCCATAGCTTCCGCCCTCCGCCCTGGCTTCTTGCAATCCATCCCGCATAATGCCAAACTAGTATCGAGGAAAAACATGGACGACCGATCCCGCCAGATCGCCCAGGAATTCGCGGACCTGCTCCGCGAGCGCCTCGGGCCCCGCGTCAAGCAGGTCATCCTCTTCGGCTCCCAGGCCAGAGGCGACGCCTGGGAAGGCTCTGACTACGACGTGCTCGTGGTCGTGGACCAGTGCACGCCCGAAATCGAGGAAACAGTCCTCGAGACCGACGTGGAGATGATGAACCGTCATGAAACGCTCTTTGCATCTTTGCTCTACTCAGAAGAGGAATGGCGAAAGGAAGAAGAGTTCCCGCTCGGCTGGAACGTCAAACGGGAAGGGATCGCTCTATGAAAAACCAAAAGCCGGGCTTGGAAAATCTGAAAGCCATGCTCTCAAAGGCCGAACACAAGCTGGCTTCGGCCCAAAGAGAATTTGAGATGGGGTTCGTGAGCGACTCGGCTTCCCGAGCTTATTATGCCGCCTATCATGCCATCTCTGCGGTCCTGGCCCACCACGGCCTGACCTTTTCTTCTCATGCCCAATTGCTCGGCGCCTTTAACCGTGGGTTCGTAAAGACCGGCATCTTCCCGCCCGATACCTTCAAGAAATTGCAGCGGATGTTCCTCGACCGTAACATCGCCGATTACCAGATCAGCAAAACCGTGTCCCGCCAAGTAGCCGAGAAGGACATCGCCAACGCCAAGCTACTGGTGGAGGCCTGCCGCGAGTATCTGGAGAAAAAGACTGGCCATAAATTTTCCGCGGCCTGATGCCAAGTCGCCAGCGTAGAATGGCCCACATAGCAGAGCTATGCGGGCCATTCCGAGTCTTGATCCAGGCCTGCCTATTTGTTATTTTTTCTTTTTTGCTTCTTCATCTTTCGCTTTGATAAGTTGCTCGGGGGAAGGAGGAAGCATTTCCATGTTGCACTTTTTTTGGATCGCTGCGTGCTGAAGGGCCTCATATTCACCTTTTAGCTGTGAGTATTCAGCTTCTCCATCACCTCCTTCAATGGCGAATAAACCGAATAAAGACAGCAGATATGTAAACGGCGCAAACCCAACGCTAAGACCCACCGTCCAGGCGTCCTTTTTCGCCATTTTATCTATCCTATGATAGAGTTCATTATTTTTCCTTCCGACACGATCCATCTCCTGCGCTATCTGATCGCAATCATAATCCTTATATTGCAATGGAGAAACAGATGCGGCGGCGATTTTTTCCGGCTTCTTGGCGCAACCGGACCCAAAGATTACGGCCATTGCGATCACGAGAAATGCCAGTCTTTTCATTTTGTCTCCTCCTGACTTTGAAAGCGTTCATCATGTTTAAGCGGTGGATAGGTCCCGCTTTGCCTCGATGAGTACGGTCGCCATACTCACGCCCTTAACTCTATTCAATTGAATATATATACCTGATTTTACCCCCCCCCAGAATATTGTCAAGAGAAAAATGGAAAGAGTTTTTCCGGTTCCGTTTGGGGCCAGGATAGCATGGAGATTTGACAATAGCTGTCAAGGGAGGCGCTGAAGGTCTGAAAAGGCGGTTCCGGGTTCGGAAGTAGTGTGAGCAGTGCTTGACGAGAGGCCGGAACGCATATATATTAAATGAGGAAAAGGAATGAAGCCATGGCGCGAACGTTGAAAGTGACATATGAAAAAGGCGTGCTCAAGCCGATGGACCGGCTGGACCTGGCCGAGCACGAGCAGGTCGAGATCATCATCCTGGAACATGATGACGACCTCCCCGCCGCGGCCATCGCGGCCCTGGCGCTGACTAACAAGAGTTTCGAGTTCCTGGCCGATCCCGGAGAAGACGTCTATACCGCCGAAGACGGCGAGCCGGTCTGAGATGACGTTAAAAGTCCTGCGCCGAGGCGATATAATCCTGGTTCCCTTCCCATTCACTGATCAGAGCGGAGCCAAGGTGAGGCCCGCCGTAATCGTATCCTCGGATAATAAGAGGCAGGACTATTATCGCCTTTATTTCCTCGATCATCCCTCCAGGCAAGCCGGAGATAAGTGATCTGATCCTCCAGACGGACGGCCCCGGTTTTACGGAAACCGGACTGCGCCGCCCCTCCTTATTTAAAATGTCCAAGCTGATGACCACAGATCGCTCCTTGATCCTCCGCCGCCTTGGAAAAGTCTCGCCCCAACTGCAGGCCGGACTGGATCAGCGTCTCAACGCCGCCCTCGGCCTGACCTGATCCTCCCCCCTTGGGGATTGACAACAGCCTCAGGGAAGCTCTCCTTGATCCTTTATTTTCAGCGCAATCTTATAGACTTTTTTGCGGGGCCAGCCGGTTTCTCGGGCGAGGTTGGAGGCGATTGAAGAGAGGGGCCGGTCCGAGCGTTTCAGGGCCTCGCGGACAAGCTCCGTTATCTCGTCTTCCGAGAATTGCTCGGCGGTCTGCTCTCTCCCCCTGATGATGACGGTGATCTCGCCTTTAATCTCTTCTTTCTTCTTGAGCGATGCAATAATTTCGGAGACCGGGCCTCGGACCTGCTCCTCGTAGAGCTTGGTGATTTCCCTGAAGACCACGGCTTCGCGGTCGCCCAGGACGGCGAGGGCGTCGGCGAGGAGGTCGAGGAGGCGGTTGGGGGACTCGTAGAAGACGAGGGTATCGGCGCGGTCCTTGAGCTCGGCGAGGGCCTTTTTGCGGGCGGCGGACTTGGGAGGCGGGAAGCCCGCGAAGGTGACGCGGCCGGTGGGGAGTCCGGATGCGGAGAGGGCGGCGGTGAGGGCGGACGGTCCGGGCACGGGGATGACGCGGATGCCGGCCGCGTGCGCGGCCCGGACCAGGCGATAGCCGGGGTCGGAGATCGCAGGCGTGCCGCCGTCGGTGACCAGGGCCACGCTCTTGCCTTCATGGAGCAGCTCGATGATGCCGGGGATGGCCCGTTCCTCTTTGGGCTCGTAATAGCTGATGAGGCGCTTCTTGATGCCGAGGTAGCTGAGCAGTCCGCGGGTGCGGCGGGTGTCCTCCGCCGCCACCGCGTCGCACTCGGCCAGCACCCGCTCGGCGCGGCGGGAGATGTCCTCCAGGTTGCCGATGGGCGTGGCGACGATATATAGGGTCCCGGTATTGGCCATGGCGGAATGCCCCGCCCTATCCGCTTTCTCTCACGGCGCTCCGAGCACGAACACGCAGGATAGAGCGCCGGGTCCGCCCAGGGTATGGGCCACGCCGAGCCTCGCGTCCTTGACCTGCATCTTGCCGGCGCGGCCGCGCACCTGGTCGCAGATGTTGTTGATCATGCGCACGCCGGAGGCGCCGACCGGATGGCCGCACGACTTCAGGCCGCCGGAGGTGTTCACCGGGATTTTGCCGCCGATGTAGGTCTCTCCTTCCTCGATCAGCTTCCAGCCCTCGCCCTTCTTGGCGAATCCCAGGTCCTCGTAGTTGATGATCTCGGTGATGGTGAAGCAGTCGTGCACTTCCACCACGTCCACTTCCTCGATCGGCTTCTTGATCCCGGCCTGCGCGTAGGCCTTTTGCGACGCGGTCTGGGTGGCGGTGAAGCCGGTGAAGGTGAAGGCCGGGTTCATCTGGGCGCTGTAATACCCGCCGGTGATGGCGAGCGAGCAGCCCTTGATGACCACGTAATCGTCGGTGTACTGCCTGGCTTTCGAGACCGGGCAGAGGATGGCGGCGGCGGCGCCGTCGGTGGTGGGGCAGCAGTCGAAGAGCTTCAAGGGCGCGGCCACATAGGGCGCGTTGAGCGCGGTCTCGAGCGTGATCTCCTTCCGAAAGTGCGCGTTCGGGTTGAGCGAGCCGTGCTTGTGGTTCTTGACGGCGACCTTGGCCAGCGTCTCCTCGTTGATGCCGTACTCCTTGAAATAGCGGTTAGCCAGGAGCGCGAACATGCCGGGAGCGGTGCGGCCCTTGCAGTACAGGGGATGGCCGCGCTCCACGTGCTGCGCCACCAGGCTGCCGCGGCCGGACACGTCGCGCATCTTCTCCACGCCGACCGCCAGCACCAAGTCGTACTCGCCCGCGGCCACCGCGAACGACGCGTTCCTCACCGCGTCCATGCCGGTCGAGCAGTAATTGGACACGCGCGACACCGGGATCGGCTCCATTTTCATGGTCTCGGTCACGTTCACGCCCGACGCGCCCTCGTAGCCCCACGAAAACGGCAGATAGGTCCCGAGCCAGCCGGCCTGGATGTCCTTGGACTCAACCTTGGCGTCCTGGAGCGCCAGGTTCACCGCCTCCCAGAGCATGTCGTTGTAGCTCTGGTGAAAATTCTCGCCGAATTTGATCGTGCCCGTCCCGATGATCGCGACTTCATTGGCTATTGGCATTTATCCCTCCAATGCAATAACTTTTTCCGACGAATATTATCATCCTAATTTATTTTTCTTAATAAACGGCAATAGAACCAAAACGTCTTTGTAAAAGCTCAGCAATCGAAATGGCCTCTTGCCACAAAGGATTATTATCAATTAATAGATAAGATTGCGGGGGTATAAGCTTTTTGTTAATCAAATTGATTATCTGGTCCAGATATATTTCATCCTTATAGAGGCAAATATCAGTCAAGATAATAGCAAATATTTTATTGCAATCGCATGTGTATTTATAATAGTCTTTTTCGGAAGCTCCTATCTCGGCGCCGAATTGCTTCCATATATGGAATGGGTCGTCTTCAACAATGTCTTGAATGGTTGCATATCCACAAAGCGTTTTAGATGGTGATGAGGAATAAAGTATTGCTTTTTTGCCAATATAATTTTTATTGAATTTCTTTCTTATTTCAACAGTTTTTACTTTATTTCGAATTTTATCAAGATAATGTGGTTTGATACTTACTAAGATACCATTAAATGTGCTAGAGTCAATCTCGCTAAAATAATTTATTAATTTAGGGAGTTTATTGAGTGCATTCATCCATACAATATCAAAAGGTGCTTCTAATAAATACTCCTGATCAAATAATCGATATTGCCTTGTTGCTTTGATAGGATTATCGAATCCAAAAGATTTGAAAAATTGTTTCTGATCTTCCCATAGACTTTCAGGAAGTGTGAAATGAAAATTCCTTGCAATTCTTCTTGAATCGAGAGCCATAATAGAAAACAATGTTTCACCGATGTGGTTATGTCTAAAGCCATCTTCAATGTGTAAATGGCAAAACTTGGCATTTTTATCAATTTTCAAGACAGCAGAAACAATAGGTCTATTGTTTATATATCCTAGATAGGCTTTGCGAGAAGAAGTCTTTATTCCTGACGTCACTTTTTTCTTAAACCATTCATCTATGCGCGGATACATTATGCTATGTGATGAAACCATGGAATGTAATGTATTAAATATGCTATTGCTAGACTCTATATCAGTTTTGAGAACAGCATTAATTTTCAAATCAATTAATAAATTGTCCGAAATAGGCTTCATAGTAAACCTCCAGCTGCAATATTTAAGATCCCATTTTTAGAGGCCAATGATCAAAATATTTAGAAAGCTTTAATTCTTGTTCTTTGTAAGCATTATTAGACTCTCGTTTTATCGCGTCCTTTGACATTCTATAAAAATTTAGCTTTGCAAGGCTCTCTCCATTTGAAAGGCAGACATCAGCATTGTGGCCTCTGATCTCAAACATAAGTGGGGTACCTTTGATGCCATCACTTCTTTCTTGGCCGAAATGTGGATGAACGAAGCCAGCATAATGAATTCTCATTTCTCCAAGCGTCTCATCCATTGCTCGTGCATAGACGGCAACGCTGGACGGCAGGGAAATATTCTCCTTGGATCTAATGAGGTAGAAATTATTACTCTCTATAATTAGCTTTTTTTCTGAATCGGATGGCTTAAGTTCCCAGTAATCGACTGGAGATAATTTGGTATCTTGAGAAAGATCTATATAAGGATTGCTTTCTGGGCAGTTCTTTGCCATGTAGGCACAAGCATCAATGCCCGCAATATTAACATTATTGAGGTTTACAGATAAAAAACCTATATTCCTATCATCGCCTCCCAGAAAAATGCTTTTAATAAATTCATTGTCAGTAATAATACAATCATCAATGCAGCCATAAAAAAGACGTAATTGCGATAATCGGACGCCCTTTCGGACTTTAATACCGAAACTGATTGGGATTATTTCGACGTATAAGTTGCCTGTCGCTGGAGAAGAAGACAAATTACTATCGAAATAATCATATCTAGATTGTCCATCGATAATTAATCTGGCAATCACATCTAGTCTACCAATGGAGCTTTTAGCGGTTGCCTGCCCGAACAGGTAAGATCCATACATTTGAGGTGTGAAATGCTCACTAAGTTGAAAAACATAACATTTACTAGGATCCAGATTATAATAGCCATTAGTGTCAGGATCAATATGCCTGGCATATTGATCGTTTCTTAAAACTTGGGAGAAGACAGGATCCGGGCCACATGGTTTAATAGATCCCTTTACCATTTCCCATGCCTTGCTATCAAGAGATAGATCTATAGCTGAATAATCTGCGTCCTTCTCAAAGTCAGAGACATTCTGAATGAACTGATGATCGACTATTAGCTCTTTCAATTGCTCCCGTGATAATACACCAGGCGGCCAATCTCCTTGCCAAAAGTAATGTGACATTTACCTAGTCTCCTTTGTGTAGCACTATTATATCACACCACCGGCCTAAATTTCCAGAAGTAGTTGTAAAAGCCGCCGCCTTCGTGGAGCTTTCGAAAGACCATCTCGACCTTCATCCCGATTTTGACGGTTTTCGGGTCGGTGTCGGTCATCTGGGTGTAGAGCCGGCCGCCGCCTTCCAGGTCCACCGACACCATGGGCGTGGGCGGGTCCGGGTTCGGCACCAGGGAGTCGAGCGTGAACGTGAAGACCTCGCCGCGCCGCTGGAGCTTTACCGTCCCCATCTCCTCCTTGCCGCAGTTCCAGCACTGGTAGCGCACCGGGAACTGCACCGCGCCGCAGGCCTTGCACTTCTTGGCCAGGCGCCTCACGTTCTGCTTTTCCTCCCGCCACAAGACCGGCGGCGAGGCCCAGACGTTGAGCTGCTCCTGGGGCAGGACCTTCCTGAACTTCAGGTATTTAGCATAGCTGGAAATCGGCCGCCCCGCCGCGATCTGCTCGTTCAGGCTGGTCTTGAAGTTCGCGATGTGCTCGGTGACTTCCATCAGGCACGCGTCCGCGCCGGAGCTGTGGTTGATCATGACGATCTTGTCGCCGGGCTTGCTCTTTTGTAGCGCGGCCAGGAGCGAGAAGAAGACCTGGGCGGAGCCGGTGTTGCCGATCTGGCTCTGCGGTTCGTCGGCCGGATAGGCCGAGGCCTTGAAGCCGAGCTTCTTGTCCAGCGCCTTCCGGAGCTTCATCTCCGGAGCGTAATAGACCACCGCTGCGATCTCCTCCCGCGCCAGGTCCATGCTGGCCAGGAACTCGTCCACCATCTCCGGCACCTGCACCATGATGCCCTCGTCCGTGATGAACTTGGCGTCGCCGGACTGGATGTAGCGGTCGGTCTGGGTGCGCCAGTAGTCGAGAAACACGCGCGAGGTCGAGAAGAAGCCCTTGAACACCGCGACCGGCTTGCCGCGTCCGACCATGAGGGCAGCGGCGCCGTCGCCCAGGGTGCGCTCGGCCGGGTCGCCGGGCTCGGCCAGGCGCATGTCGGATGCGCAAACCATGACCTGGTTGGCCTCGTCGGACTTGACCGCGTCGTAGGCGGCGCGCAGCGCGTTGGTGGATGAGCGGACGGAGGCCCCGAAGTCGCAGGCCAGGATGTCGTGGCGGAGGTCGGCCACGGCGGCGACGATGGCGGCGTTCTGGTGTTCGAGGTACGGGCGGGTGGTGGTCGCGAAGTAGAGGCGGTCCACCTCCAAGGGATCGCGGCCGGCCACGCACTCCATCGCGGCCTCCGCCGCCATGGTGATCGTGTCCTCGTCGTGATTGGCCGCGGCGCGCGCTCCGGCCTTGGAGCCGCCCCAGGCCTGCGCCAGCACCTCGCCGGTCAGCCGATAGCGGGGAACGTAACAACCCCATCCCGTGATCCCGATCATACTCCACCTCCCCTTTGCCCTTGGTTTACTTGCCGGCGACCATTATCCGACATTGCGGGATTCAGGTCAATGGAGTAAACGTGTATACGGGCCCAAGGACCGCGGCATGGTTTAAATATCCCTTTCAGGGAACATTTGACGTGGCGTCGTCCGTACCCCAGGGTAGGCCGGGGACGGCCAACCCTGGGCTTTGTTAAGATGCCCCTTCGGGGCACATGCGGGATGGGTCAGGCGGGCTTGGCCTGGCAGGCGGTTTTTTTGCCGATGAGTTGGAGGACTGCTTCACGGACTTTGGCGAGGTCCACGCCGGTGTTGGTGCAGGGTCCGTGGGGCCGGTGGTTGATGACGGCGAGCACGGGCTTGGGGGAGGCGAAGATGCCGGCTTTGAGCTCGGCCTCGCAGGCCACGGCGACCACGGCCTCGACCCAAGATTCGAGGACGTAGGAGAGGGCGAGCCTGCCGCCGGTGGCGACGCGGGGGATGACGCCGTACTCCTGTCCCATCGAGACCAGGGACTTGACCGGGCAGCGGCCGCAGCCCTTGCAGTTGTTGATGTCCTTGACAATGTTCTGGGTGCACTCCGAGTTCTGGACGCAACGGGGCAGCAGCACCAGGATGTTCTCCGGGCTGATGTTGAAGTTTTTGTGGAGCTTTCTGTAATTATTGAGCCGGACCACGGTCCGCGCGAACCAAGTCACCTTGCCTTTGTTGATGTCGGTCACGGTGCCCTCCTTGGTAGCTTTTTTGACCATAACACAAACGGTGAGAGGAAACAATGGAATTTTCAAAAGGATGGAGGCGACGCTGAAAGATGATTATGAAGCAAGGGGAGATTGATTTCGCACAGAGACACAGAGATCACAGAGAATAATTAATTTAGAACTTTTCTTTTTACTCTGTGATCTCTGTGTCTCTGTGCGAAATCGCCTCAGCGGCGGTAGATAATTATTCCCCTGAAATCGCTTTGCAAATGTCCTATCGCTTTTCTCACCCCGGCGTTTCCCAGGCTCTGGCGGGCTCGGGGGCGATGACGCAGGGGAGGATGGTGAAGGACTCACGGCGGAGCGATTGGGCCACGGTGGCGCGGGCGCCGGGCCGGCAGAGGAGCGTGATGGAGCCGCCGCCTCCGGCGCCGTTGATCATGGCGCCGATGGCGCCGCTGGCGCGGGCGATGTCTTCGATCATCTCGATGCGGTAGGTGGTGATGCCGGGGTGGAGCTCTTTTTGGAGGCGGTTGTTGCGGTCCATGATCGTGGCGAGGGCGGCCAGGTCTCCGGTGATGAGCGCGGCCTTGGCGTCCTCGGCACAGGCCGCGAGCCCGGAGAGGGCGGAGGCGATTTGCGAGCCGGGCTGTTTCATGCCCTCGATGACCTGGCGGTGGACCTCGGAGGAGAGGTGTCCGCGGCCCTCGTACACGAGCAGGAGCCGGCTTTCGAGGGCGAGGCGGGCGGCGTCGGAGAGGAGGATGGGGGACACGTCGGCCTGGGGGTAGGCAGCGATGGCGATGTAGTTGAGGCCGCCGTAGGCGGAGGCGATCTGGTCCTGGACGCCGCACTCGTGGCCGAGCTCGGCGGTCTCGAGGTGGTGGGCGAGGGCGGCGAGCTCGTGGGGCACGAGGGGCCGGCCGGCGAGGATGGAGAGGCCTTTCAAGAGGGCGACGGTGATGGCGGCGGATGAGCCGGTGCCGGCGCCGGGCGGGACGTCGGCGGTGATGTAAACGTCGAGGCCGTCGGGGATGGGCATGAGCTTGAGGGCGGCGAGGAGGAGGTCGTGCTTGTGGCCGTACTGCTCCTTGACCACGTCGGCGACGTCGAGGCGGTCGCCGTAATCGAGGACGTGGATGGTGGCGCCGGGCGCCTGGCGGGTGACGAGGGTGACGTGGGCGAAGAGGGTGACGGCGAGGTTGACCACGGCGCCGGTTTGGGCGAAGTGGGTGTCGGTCCATCCTCCGAAGTCGAGGATGCGGTTGGGGGCGCGGCTTTCGATGATCCGGGGCATGGTTCTTTTTCTTCGGCGATGAACGGGACCGCCGGCGTATTGATTTCACACCGAGGCACGGAGATCACAACGCGGCTCAAGGCCGCAACCAAAGAGTTTATTAACAAGGATATTCAGGATGTCAAGGATAAGATTTTCTTATCCTGAATATCCTGTATATCCTTGTTCATTCATTCTTTCATCCGGTTGCGCATGATTTCACGAAAAGTGCAAAGAAATTTATGCATCTTGGACGTTAGTAGTACAGAGAGAGCCGAGGGGTTCCTATATTAATTTTCCGTGTACTCCGTGTCTCTGTGCGAACTTGACCCCGCCGCGGTCAGAGCGGAGGCGGGACGTATACGGTTGAGTCAATCAGTGCGAGGAACGTGCCCGAGGTGACGGCGCAGACTCCGAGGCCGCCGCCTTTGGGGATGGCGCCCAGGATCTGTCCGGCGAAGACGCCGCTGGATTTGTCGTAGCCGCCGACGAGCTGGGCGGAGGCCGGTCCATATGACATGCTTATGACGCCGGCGTTGCCGAGGGTGAGGCCGAAGATGTTGGTGATGGGGTCTCCATTGATGGAGAAACCATAGCCCACGAACGTGCCGAAGGCGTTGGCCACGGAGACCGGGTCGCCGGCGGCGTGGGGCGGGAGGGGATTTCCGATGGCGACGTGGACGCTGTCGCCGTCGTCGCAGGAGGCGTCGAGGGTCAAGTACCATACTCCGGAGATGTCGGCGTTACCGGAGTTGTTGGGCGCGATCAGGAGCTGTCCCTGCTCGGAGCAGGTGGTGGCCACGGCGTTGTCATAGGCCAAGTAATCTCCCAGGTAAATGCCGCCCAGGAACGCGGCCTGGGACTGGCCGAAGAAGGGGGGCAGGCTGGGGTCGGCGTAGGTGAGGACGAGGGCGGAGATTCCGTTCATGGTTGCGCCCTGTCCGTAGAGCTGGAAGTAGCGTCCGCCGGTGATGCCCAGCGACTGCGTTCCTTCCAGGACGACGCCGGCCTGGGGGCCGAAGGAGCTGCCGGGAGCGGGATGGGTGGGGCGGAGGTCGAGGCGGAACATCGCGGGGCCGAGCGCCGCCAGGCCTTCGTAGGTCCCGGCCTCGAAGTTGTCGGCGATCACTTCCACGCCGGCGACGCGCACTTTGACGTCGTCGAGGTAGAGGGCATCGGTGGGATCGCTGAGTCCCACGATGAATTGAACGGCGAAGCTGCTGCCCTGGGCGACGGAGGAGTAGTTCACGATTTTGGGGACGCCCTGGGCCATGGCCAGCCCGCGGTCCTGGACGGGCACGCGGAACCGGTCGCCGTCAATGATGCGGACGAGGAAATAATCGCCGTGCTCGCCGTCGGCCTCGGCCTGATAGGTGAAGTGGACGACGATGGTGTCGCCGGGGTTGACGGGAGCAGTGAGGTAATAGGCGAGGATGGAGACTTCGGGGACGTCGGCGTCATACTCGTAGCCGGAGTTGACGACCTTGACGCCGGGGAAGATGCCGCCGGTCATGGGCACTTCCTGGCCGGGCAGGGACAGCTCGGCGCCGCTGCCGGCGAAGCTCTTGGGACAGGTGGCGCCGGTGACCATGAAGACCATGTCCCAGACCGGGAACGAGGTCTCGGTGTCTCCCATGCTGAACAGTCCGCCACCGCCGCCGCCGGATGAAGTCTGGCAATTGACTCCGAACGCGCCCGCCAGCGCCACCAGCGCCGCTAGGACTATAAGCCTTTTCATGATCGTCCTTCCTCTCCCCATACTCAGGGAAAATAGTTTTAAGGGCCGGCCGCAACCGCATTCCGCGAGCGGCCCTTCTATTATCGCCACAATTGCCGGGAGGCGCAAGTTTTGGGGCTGGCAAAAAGTGGAGGAACGCTTGTAAGCGGCGGGCGTTGTTTTGTATGATTGCGGGAACGACGGTCAAAGGAGGCGGACATGAGTGAGAAGGGCGGTCTTCATGGGATCACGGAGCGGCTGGACGCGCTGTACGAGTTCGACCGTGAGCCGGTGACACCGGACAAGCTGCAGTCGGGTCCGCGGTTCGCGGCTCTGTTCGCGGGCGAGCACGTGGCGGGCACGGAGTTCGTGATCGGGGCGATGTTCGTTCTGCACGGGGTGTCGGCCTCGGACCTGATCTGGGGGCTGCTGTTGGGGAACGCGCTGGCGGTGCTGTCGTGGACGTTGATTTGCGCTCCGATCGGGGTCAAGGTGCGTCTCACGCTGTACTGGTATCTGCGGAAGATCGGGGGCCCGGGGGTGACGTTCATCTACAACATCGCGAACGCGTTTTTATATTGCATCCTGGCGGGGGCGATGATCTCGGTGGCGGCGACGGCGGTGGGCCTGGCGTTCGGGGTTGACACTCCGGCGCTTTCCGCGAAGCTGCCGACGGGCGTGGGGTGGGTGGCGATCACGCTGGTGGTGGGTTCGGTGGTGACGGTGGTGGCGGTGCTGGGGTTCGATAAGCTCACGGAGTTTTCGAGCGTGTGCTCGCCGTGGATGCTGCTGGTATTTTTCGCGGGAGCGGTGGCGGTGCTGCCTCAGGTCGGCGAGTTCCATACGGCGGGCGAGCTGTGGGAGCTGGCGCGGACCAAGATCTGGAACGGGGTGGCGGTGGCGGGCCAGGAGAAGCTGGGGTTCTGGCACATCTGCTTTTTCGCCTGGTTCTGCAACCTGGCCATGCACGTGGACCTGTCGGACATGGCGGTGTTCCGGTACGCGAAGAGCTGGCGCTACGGGCTGTACTCGGCGTTCGGGATGTTCCCGGGCCACTTCATGGCGTGGCTCGCGTCCGGGATCATGGTCGCGGCCATCGGGCTCAAGATGAGCCCCGGCCAGATGGCGGTGAACGCGGCGGGGCTTGCTGGCGCGGTGGCGGTGGTGGTGGCCGGCTGGACCACGGCCAACCCGACCATGTACCGGTCCGGGCTCGCGCTGCAAACGGTGACGCCGAACTGGCCGCGCTGGGCGGTGACGCTCACGGCGGGGGTGGTGACCACCATCCTGTCGTGCTTCCCGTTCTTTTTCATGCGGCTTTTGGACTTCGTGGCGATCTACGGGCTCATCCTGATGCCGGTGGGCGCGGCGGTGTTCGCGGAGTTCTGGCTCATTCCGCGGCTCGGGATCAGACAGTACCGCGCGGAGCAGCGCGGATGGTTCATGAGCTATGCGCTGCTCGGGAGCTGGGCGATTACCCTCGCGGCGTGCTACTTCATGCCGATCCATCTTTTCTACCGGTGGCTGCCGGGTTATTTCATCGCGCTCGGGCTCTACCTGGGACTGGCGTTTGTGGAGGACCGGTTGCGGCCGGCAGTTGTGGCCGCGGCCGCGGGAGGCGTGTCATGAACGGACGAGTCACCATCATCAATGTCGCGAGCGTGCTGGCCATCCTCTCGCTGCTCGCCGGCCTTGGCGCGGCCATCGCCACATTCACCGGCGCCATCTCGTTCGATTCCTACAAGCTCATCTTCAACCTCGCAAGCCTGGCGTGGTTCCTCACCTCTCCACTGTGGTTCGTGCCGCAGCTCTTCGGCGAGCGGTGGAAGGAAGCGGGGAAAGGAGCATGGCTCCGGCCGAAGAGTTGATGATGGCGAGGCCGTTTCAACGGCCTTTCTTCAAGGTGCAGGCCAGCGCTTCAGCGCTGGTATCGAGGATGCGCCCGAAGACGGCCAGCCCGTTTTAACGGGCTTTCTTCAAGGTGCAGGCCAGTCCTTTAGGGCTGGTATCGCGGATGGGGGCAACGTCGCGGAGCCCGTTTTAACGGGCTTCTCGGAATAATGGATTTATCCACGGAGGCCATGATGCCACGGAACGTTTACTCGGAGATATATCTTCACATCACCTGGCGCACGAAAGACAACATGCCGATGATTGACGGCGCCATTGAAAACGAATTATTCAAATTCATCAAGAACCGGTGCATCGAGACTCCCGGGGTATATTTTTTCACCATCGGGGGCACGGCCGATCACGTCCATCTTTGTGTCTCGGTCCCGCCGACGCTGCTCATTTCTGACTGGATCGGTGAATTAAAAGGCGCGAGCGCGCATCACGTCAACCATCATGTCCAGGATAAGGCGCTGCAATGGCAGGCGGGTTACGGCGTGGTGTCGTTCGGAAAAAATAATTTGCAGTTCGTCAAGGAGTACATCGAGCACCAGAAGGAGCACCATGGCGGGGGCAAGGTGCATGATAGGTTAGAGCGGATCGAGGCGGTGGAGGCGGCCGGCGATGGCTGAAGCCGGGATGCGAGAAGCCCGTTAAAACGGGCTCGGGTAGAACGGTGTCGGTCACGTTGTACCAGCCCTAAAGGACTGGCCTGAACCCTGAAGAAAGCCCGTTAAAACGGGCTCATCAAGACCAATGAACCAGCTCATGGAGAGGCGGCAAAATTATTTTCCTTGCCGCATGGGTCCGGCGCGGCTAGACTAATGATATGAGACTTACTGCAACGTGATCGGGAGGAGATGAAGATGGTAATGGCAGACGCTTGCGATAACCGGGTCGAGTTGTGGCGGCCGGCGGAGACGCTGTCGCCGCGGGTGAAGAAGCTGCGGGACGAGTATTTTTCGTTTCGGGAGCGGCCGTTCAAGAACGAGGTGATCGGGTTCTCGACGGGCGAGCCGGACGACATCCTGTTTTCGTCGTACCACTGGGGGGTGGCGCCGGAGGCCTACATTTTCAGCAAGTCGTTCCAGGACACGCTGATGGCGTCGGCAATGCGGGTGGCGCTGCCGGAGGGTTTCTGGAAGAAGAGCCTGGCCCAGCGGCGGGCGGCGTTTTTCGCGGAGGTCATCTCGAAATACCTGCCGGTCGCGATCCTGGAGGGCGAGCTGATCGTGGGCGGGCAGTTCAACACGGCGCTGTCCAAGACGCTGAACCGCAAGGAAGCGAAGGAGTGGCGCAGGCGAGAGAAGAAGTGGTTCCGCCGGAACCTGTGGCTGATCGTTTCCGGGATCGGGAACTGCGGGGCGGTTCCGGGCCACCTGGTCCCCGACTATCCGGCGGTGATCCGTCACGGGTTCAAGGGCCTGGCCGAGCGGTTCCGGGGGCTGCAACAGGGCGCGGCGGCGGCGCACCAGGATTACCTGGACGCGCTCATCATCTGCGCGGAGGCCGTGCCTAAGTTCGCGGCGCGTTATGCGGAGCTCGCGGCGAAAAAGGCGGAAGAGGAGAAGGACGCGGGGCGCAAGGCGGAGCTCATGGAGATCGCGCGGATCTGCCGCAAGGTCCCGTGGGAGCCGGCCGCGACGTTCCAGGAGGCGCTGCAGTCGCTGTGGTTCACGCACATGCTGGTGATGGCGCAGGAGTCGTATCCTGGTCCGGGTCTGTCGCCGGGGCGGGTGGACCAGTATTTATTTCCGTATTACCGGGACGACCTCAAGACGGGGCGCATTACGCGGGAGTCGGCGCGCGAGCTTTTGCAGTGCTGGTTCATCAAGCACAACTACGCCTATGATTTCATGGGTCGGGTGGGCACGAACCAGGGGATCAACTCCGGGTTCGGGCAGCTCATCACGTTGGGCGGTTGCGGGCCGAACGGCGAGGACCTGTCGAACGACCTGACGCTCCTGATGCTGGACGTGATCGAGGACATGAATTTACTGGAGCCGAAGCCGAACGTGCGGCTGCACAAGAACGCGGGCGAGCCGGTGCTGGACCGGGTGGTGGACATGGTGGCCAAGGCGCAGGGCTCGCCGTTCCTGCTGAACTTTGACGAGACCTCGATGAAGGCGCTCAAGTGGGCGGGCCTTCCGGAGGACACGCTATGGGACTACGCTCCGGTGGGGTGCCTGGAGAACACGGCGCAAGGGAACGATCGGTCGGGCACGGTGGACGTGAACCTGAATTTCGCCAAGGCCGTGGAGCTGACGCTGGGGAACGGCCGCGACATGAGAATGCCCAAGCGCCTGGGCCCGCGCACGGGCGACCCCGGCGGCTTCAAGAACTTCCAGCAATTCAAGGACGCGTTTTTCACGCAGCTAGGCGCGCTCAGCGATTACATCATGGACGCGGCGGAGGATGCGGACGCGCTCCGGGCGGAGCTCGAGCCGACGCCGTACTTGTCGGCGCTGGTGGGCGGCTGCGCCGAGAGCGGCAAGGACGTGTGCGCGGGCGGGGCCACGCATAAGTTCATCACGGTCGAGGGGGTGGCGTTCGCGACGGCGGCTGACTCGCTGGCGGCCGTGAAGAAGCTGGTGTTCGACGAGGGCCGGATCAAGATGGCGGACCTCGTCAAGGCCATCAAGAAGAACTTCGCGGGTTACGAGGAGATGCGGCAGATGCTGGTGCACCGCGCGCCCAAGTACGGCAACGACGACCCCGAGGCCGACCAACTGGCCCGGGAGATGAACCGCTTTTTCTCGAACCACGTATTCGGACGGAAATCGGCGGTGACCGGCCGGCGGTTCCGGTCCGGGTATCTGTCATGGAACTACTGGGTCATGTACGCGACCTCCACGGCGGCGACCCCGGACGGCCGCAAGCGCGGCACGTACCTGTCGAACGGCATCTGCCCGGTCACGGGCGTGGACCGGAAGGGTCCGGTGGCCATGGCGCGGTCGGTGAACGCCACGGACTTCGAGGTGGTGCCCAACGGCGGCTCGCACACCATCTCTTTCAGCCCGTCGCTCGGGCGCACGGACAAGGGCCGCGCGAACCTGAAGGCCTTTCTGCGGGCGTACGGGGTCGAGGGCGGCAGCGCGTTGCAGATTAACATGATTGATCCGGCCACGCTCCGGAAAGCGCAGCATGAGCCGGACCAGTACTCGAACCTTTTGGTGCGGGTGACCGGGTACAACGCCTACTTCACGACGCTGGGCAAAGAGCTTCAGGACGAGATCATCGCGCGCGAGGCCTTCCGGCTGGGAGGGGAAGATGGCGACTCTTAAGGGCCGGGCCGCGAGCGCGTTCCGCGGCATCCACTACCTCAAGTTCGCGGCGACGGTGGACCAGGCGGGCGTGCCCAACGTGGTGCCGCTGTTGTCGGCGCGGAGCGTGGACCCCGAGACCATCGCGTTCGTGCGCTTCATGGTGTGGAAGACGGCCAGGAACTTCGAGGCCAACCGGAAGATCACGTTCGCGTGCACGGGGCCGTGGGGCCGGGCGTACCTCGCGAAGGGCGAGTTCATGGAATGGCAAACGCAGGGGCCGCTGATCGAGCAGTTCGAGAACGAGGCGTTGTACCGCTACAACGCTTACACCGGCGCGAACATGATCGGGGTGGTGAAGGTGCGGGAGGTGATGTCGTTCCCGGGCGGCGGGATCGCGGGTCCGATGCTCAAGTCGCTCGCGGCGCGGCTCGCCGGCAAGGCGGGGCCGGCCGAGAACGGCGGGCCCATGCCGGTACAGGTGGTGGAGAAATGGGGCCGGCCGCTGGCCGCGAAGTTCATCGCCATGGTTGACGAGCAGGGCGACCCGCTGGCGTTCCCGATGATGGGACTCACCGCGCCGGACGCGGGCACGCTGCTCTTCCCGCTGCCGCGCGACATGGCGCACCCGCTGAACCGGCTCGTCGAGGGGGCGCGGGTGGCGGCGTCGGTGTTCACGCTGGAGCCGGTGGCGTACCAGGTCAAGGGCATTTTCGGCGGCGAGGTCCAGCGTGAAAAAAAAGCATTCGGCGTGATCAAGGTGAACGAGGTTTACACGGCGGCGCCGCCGGTGCCGGGGCGGAGGATTTATCCGCCGGAGATTGGTTGAGGCGATCAGAAAAAAGAGTCTATTTCACGCAAAGGCGCAAAGAGCGCAAAGATCGGAATGAGTTGGTTCTTTCTTTGCGAGCTTTGCGCCTTTGCGTGCAATATAATACTCGAATGAGCGGCGCGCTGTCCCTATTTTTGAGCCGCCGCTAACTTTTCTTTTTTTCCACCTTCTCGATCAGCGCGTCAATGGCCCTGGCAAAGGCCTTTGCGGACTCGGAGTCTTTAAAGGACTTGAGGTAGGGCTTGCCCTGGTCGGAGGCCTCGGTGATTTTGGGGTCGAGCGGGATGCGGCCGAGGAAAGGGACGTTCATGTCGCGGGCCATTTTTTCGCCGCCGCCGGACTTGAAGACGTCGGTGGTTTTTCCGCAGTGGGGGCAGACGAAGCCGCTCATGTTCTCGATGACGCCGAGCACGGGGATGTTGACGGTGCGGCAGAACTGGATGGAGCGGCGGACGTCAATGACGGAGATGTCCTGCGGGGTGGTGACGATGACGGCGCCGTCGAGGTCGGGGATGAGCTGGACCACGGACAGGGGCTCGTCGCCGGTCCCGGGCGGCGAGTCAATGACGAGGTAGTCAAGGTCTCCCCAGTCCACGTCGCGGAGAAACTGGCGGATCACGCCCATCTTGAGCGGGCCGCGCCAGATCACGGCCTCGTCCTTGCCCTGCAACAGCACGCCGATGGACATGACCTTGAGCCCGGGCGCGGCGGGGATGGGCAGGAGCATCTTGTCCAGGACCTCGACCGGCTTGCCCTCGATGCCCATGATGCGGGGGATGGAGGGGCCGTGGATGTCCACGTCCATGAGCCCGGTGGCCCTGCCCCTGTCGGCGAGCGAGAGGGCGAGGTTGGCGGCCACGGTGGTCTTGCCCACGCCGCCCTTGCCGGAGAGCACGATCAGCTTGTGCTTGATGCGGCAGAGCTTCCGGTTCAAGCGCCGGCGGTCCTCGAAGTCCTCTTGCGATTCGCCGTGTTCCTGCTTCTTGGCGGCGCAGCTCGTGCTCGGGCAGCTCCCGCAATCTTGCTCGTTATTGCTCACCGTGAACTCCTTTCTTCTTCACGTCGCGCGTCTTGCCGCGCACGTCCCGGTGCTTAAAATTATGGACATGTTTCCAGATAGATCAAGCGGATGATGATGGATGCGATGATTTGACAGCCTGTCGGCTTAAGGGTAATAAGAGGAGACCATGGCGGAGACGATATTAGAGGCGAGCAATCTCAAGAAATATTTCCCGGTGCGGGCGGGATTTCTGGGGCGTCCGTCGCAGTACGTCCGGGCGGTGGACGGGGTTGCGCTCAAGGTCAGCGCGGGCGAGACGCTGGGCCTGGTGGGCGAGTCGGGGTGCGGGAAGTCCACGCTGGGCCGGACGCTCTTACGGCTGATTGACGCGAGCGGGGGCCGGATCATGTTCCGCGGCCGCGAGATCACCACGGAGACGGGCGAGCCGCTGCGGGCGCTGCGCAAGCAGATGCAGATCATCTTCCAGGACCCGTACTCGTCGCTCAACCCGCGGATGACGGTGGGCTCGATCGTGGGGGAGGCGCTGGCGATCCACAAGATCGGGGCGCGGAGCGAGCGGCGCGACCGGGTGATGGCGCTCTTGAAGGAAGTGGGGCTTCATCCCGAGGCCTACACGCGGTATCCGCACGAGTTCTCGGGCGGGCAGCGGCAGCGGATCGGGGTGGCCAGGGCGCTGGCGGTGGAGCCGGGATTCATCGTGTGCGACGAGCCGGTGTCCGCGCTCGACGTCTCGATCCAGGCGCAGATTTTAAACCTGCTCATGGATCTGCAGGAGCGCCGCAACCTCACCTACCTTTTCATCTCGCACGACCTCCGGGTGGTCAGGCACATCTCGGACCGGGTCGCGGTGATGTACCTGGGCCGGATCGTGGAGATGGCGGACGCCAAGGAGCTGTACGCTCAGCCGCTCCATCCTTATACCATCGCGCTGCTCTCGGCGGTGCCGGCGCCGGAGCCGGGCGGCAAGAAGGAGCGCATCATTTTGCAGGGCGACGTTCCGAGCCCGGTCAACCCTCCGGCGGGCTGCCACTTCCATCCGCGCTGCCCGTACCGCACGGAGATCTGCTTAAGTGAGTATCCGCCGCTGATCGAGCATGCGGGCGCGCACATCGCGGCGTGCCATAACATTCCGGTGAAGTGAAGGGGAAGGGAGAGAGAATACAGAATTCAGAAGCAAGAAGTAAGAATACATAATGAAGAAACGCCGGGGCGGCCCCGTTCTTAATCTTTATTCTGGATTCTTGATTCTTGCTTCTATTTTCTGTTCCCCGTTGAGGAGGAAAATCATGAGTATTCTGGTGGACAAGAAGACGCGGGTGGTGGTGCAGGGGATCACGGGCAAGGAGGGCCAGTTCCACGCGGAGCAGTGCATGGGCTACGGGACGCACGTGGTGGCGGGTGTGACCCCGGGCAAGGGCGGACAGCAGGCGCTGGGGGTCCCGGTGTTCGACTCGGTGCAAGAGGCGGTGGCTAAGGCCCAGGCGAACTGCTCGCTGATCTTCGTGCCGGCGCGGTTCGCGGCGGACGCGATCGCGGAAAGCGCGGCGGCGGGCTGCAAGGTGATCGTCTGCATCAGCGAGGGCATTCCGGCGCGGGACATGATCCCGGTGTATCATTTTATTCGGCGGGAGGGCATCCATTTGATCGGTCCGAACTGCCCGGGGGTGATCTCTCCGGGCAAGGCCAAGGTGGGGATCATGCCGGCGGCGATCCACCAGCCGGGCAAGATCGGGGTGGTGTCGCGGTCGGGTACGCTCACTTACGAGGTGGTGTCGCAGCTCACGGCGCAGGGTCTCGGGCAGAGCACGTGCGTTGGCATCGGCGGCGACCCGGTGGTGGGCATGAGCTTCATTGACGTGCTCGAGCTGTTCAACAAGGACAAGCAGACCGAGGGCGTGGTGATGGTGGGCGAGATCGGGGGCGCGGCGGAAGAGGAGGCGGCGGAATACGTCAAGGGGCATTTCCAGAAGCCGGTGGCGGCGTTCATCGCGGGCGCGACCGCTCCTCCCGGCCGCCGGATGGGCCACGCGGGCGCCATCATCATGGGCGGCAAGGGCACGGCCAAAGACAAGATTGCGGCGCTCAAGGCATCGGGCGTGAACGTGGCGAAAAGCCCGGCCGGGATCGGGGAGGCGATGAAGGAGATGATGGCGTGAAAGAAAGAGGAGAGCGTAGAGCGAAGGGCGTAGTGCGGGGAGAATGAATTGAAGCTGTTCCGGTTCATGCTGAAAGGCAAGGAGCACTACGGCGTTCTGGAGGACGTGGAGCTCCGGCTGATCGAGGGGGACGTTTTCGGGGAGTGGCGGAAGACGGAGAAGAAGGTGAAGCTATGGGAGGCCGGGCTGATGGCGCCGGTGTCTCCGTCCAAGGTGGTGGCGCTGGGCTTGAATTACCGGGACCATGCCCGGGAGATGGGGATGAAGATCCCGGAGGAGCCGATCCTGTTTTTAAAGCCGTCCACGTCGGTGATCGGGCCGAACGACCCGATCCTCTATCCCGCCGGCGACATCACGAAGCGGGTGGATTACGAGGCCGAGCTGGGGATAGTGATCGGCAAGAGATGCAGGGACGTGAAGGCGGCGGAAGCGCATGACGTGATTCTGGGGTACACCTGCGTGAACGACGTTACGGCGCGCGACCTTCAGGCCAAAGACGGGCAGTGGACGCGGGCCAAGAGCTTCGACACCTTCTGCCCCATCGGCCCCTGCATCGAGACCGAGCTGGACACCGCGAACCGCAAGGTCCAGGCCGTGCTCAACGGCAAGGTGGTGCAGGACTCGTCCACCCAGGAGCTCGTGTTCGACGTGCCGCATATCGTGGAGGAGGTCTCGCGGGTGATGACGCTGCTGCCCGGCGACGTGATCGCCACCGGCACTCCTCCCGGCGTGGGGCCCATGAAGCCGGGCGACACCATCACCATCCACGTCGAGGGGATTGGAAGGCTCACCAATCCGGTCAAGCCGGTGCGACCTCCGGAAGAGAACGATTAACGATCGTTAACGCAATCGGGTAGGAGGGGGCCTCACGGCCCCCGTCCTCCCACACCACCGGACGTACTCACCGTATCCGGCGGTTTCTTCTATCGGTTCAACTCCTGATGCCTGACGAAAAGGCTGACCAATCCGATCACCTCAAACCAATC
>DATKZS010000026.1:0-31101 GCA_035527835.1 bacterium | reverse complement strand
CAAAGAACAGCTCCGCAGCGTTGGCCCCAACCGGCTTGGCGAACCGGCCGACGGGAGCGCCAAGCAAGAAATATTCGCACCCAAGCCCTCTTAAAATCGTGTTTAAAAATAATCCTTGGCGTTCTTGGCGCCTTGGCGGTTCTCCGGTCCGTTTATTTCGGACAGCACTGTCTTCAAAAGGATATTCAAAATCTCCAGGATGATTTCCGGTTTTCTTAATCCTGAACATCCTGAATATCCTTGTTAAAAAATTCTTGACGGGGTTATAAAAACGCTTCCAGGCAAAAAGGCCGGAGGGGAGCAACCATGGACCGGCGGCAGACCCGCTTGCGGCAATGACCCGGGCCGGCCGGTTCCGCGGCACGATTTTTCCAAAACTGAATATTTAGCGCCCCTTTTCGCCCGCTTCATGAATCTTTTTCACGGATTCGGCTTGACATCAAAAAATTTGTGGCGCATTATGGTATGCAGGGCCGGCCAAGGCCGCCTGGGCCGCGAATAGCGGGGGCGCGGCAAAAAAGCCCTTTATTTTGATATGTTGACAATCTCGGGACGCCGGTCATGTATCTAATTTAACTGGAGGGGCGAGCATGGAGCATGGGAAATCCGATCGTTTCCCCGCAAAAAGTTCAATGGTTCGGGTTGCGCTCCGTGGTTCGGCAATGCGTAACATGCTTTAATTATTGATTAAATTTATTTGGGCGCACGGACTTTTATTTTGGCATGGAAGGTGCTATGATAAATTGACGGAAAGGATTCATAAACAAAAGAGCATCCGGGGCCGTGCGCATCGCGTGAGCAGGCAAGGAAGGGGCTGATGACATGAAGGTGAAAATCAGGCAAAGCGGGTTCAGCATGATCGAGCTTCTGGTGGCTCTCGTCATCCTTTCGGTGGGGATTCTGGCCATTGCGCAGCTCCAGGTGGCTGCGATCCGTACCCTGACCCTCAGCCGGCATATAACGGTCGCTACGCAGTTGGCGCTGAAGGAGGTCGAGTTTTTAAAGACCGTGCCCATCCCCGTGAACCCCAACGAAGCGCCCTCGGATAGCGCGGGAAATTCCATCAAGGACGGCAACAGCCCTAGCCACTCCGTTCTGTACGACGCAGTGCTGGGCGACAGCAATCCTTCCGAATGGCACGTGTTAATGGGGAACCCGGTGAATGAGCTCGGGCTCCCGGCGAGCGCAGGCGAAATGAAATTTTACGTAAGGTGGAGCATCGAGCGCTGCTGTGTGGGAATCACTGACAGTGTATATAAAAGCGGCCCCCCCCCGGAGCTTCAGGTCCCGGGCAAGGGCCAGATCGCGATCGTGATGCAGGTGATCTGGTGGGAAAGCAACAAGAGAAAGCCGGCGACGGTTGATCTCACGACGACCGGGGGGATAGACGCTACCGTGCTCAAGGCGACGAACGGCCACGTGGTCGAAATAAGTTCAATTCGGACGGAAGACCTGTAAGGAGAATGAAGATGAAGGACCAGGCCCAGTCAAGACCAAGGCAGGCGGGCTTTACCCTGATCGAGATCCTGGTTACGATCGCGATCACGGGGATCGTTCTGGCCGCGCTGATCGGGGCTTTCAATAACCAGTCGAAAGTTTTCCAGCAGCAGACGGACCTGACCAAGTCTCAGGCCGCCTCCCGGACGGCGCTTTTCATGATGGCGCGCGACATCCGCATGGCGGGCTACACGGGACTGCCGCTGGGCTGGGAGAAGGTCCTGGCCACCGCCGGCGTGTATCCGGTGATGAGCATCAAGGACGGGACCACCGTGCTCCCCGGCTGCTCCACCTACATCACGGCAATCATCAATGACATCAAGACGATTGAAGACATTGGCCCCACGGACGCCATCGCCATCGTGGGCAATTTCGCCCGGCAGACCACCTCGCTGAAAAGCGACGTCCACTCCACCAATAACAAAATTTCCGTGAACGACGTGAGGGCTTTCATGGGCGAGGGCTATATGAAGCCGGCCTGGGCCATGATCGGAACGCCCGGCGCCGCCATCAAGGCGGAGCTGTTCCCCTTCACCTCCGCGGTCGCCGGCAGCACCCCCTACGAGGGCACCATTTCCATCGACGGGAACTTCTCTAATGATTACTCCGCATCCATCCTCACCGGCTACACCATAAGCGGGGGGGTGGTCCCTCCGGCGGTGGTGTCCCCCATATTTCTGCGCGTGTACTTCGTTATGCCCCAAGACGTGGGCCCGGGGGGAAACCGCCAGCCGGCGTTATACTCGCGCAATTACTATACCCCCGGAAAAGTCACCCCAAACGATTACACCGAGGTCATAATGGCCCAGGGCGTGGTCAACCTCCAGTTGGCCTATGACCTGGCGGCGGTGGGGGCCGGCGGCGACGAGACCATCGAGTTGGACAAGGGCATTGTCTGCGACCCCTGCACCACCCGCGGCGTCCGGATCACTCTCTTTACCTGGTCGGACAAATTCAGGGACAAAAAGCCCCTGCTCCGGGAGTTCTCCACCTCCGTCCGCGTCAGAAACATGGGCTTTAACCTGCTGAATTGCAAAATTGTGCCCTGCACGTATTAACGAGGAGGGAAAAATGAATATTTCGGCCAAGCAAACCAGGGGCGAATCAGGCCAGGCCTTGATCACCGCGATCATCTTCCTCCTGGCCTTGACCTTCATGGGCTTCGGGCTCGTGGCCATGTCCACCATGGACGTCAGCGCCTCCCGCAACCTCCGCCTGGCCGAGGAGGCCTTGAGTGCGGCGGAAGAGGGAGCTTTTTTCGGGATGGCCTTCGCCGGGAACAACGACACCTATTTCGTCACCAATTCCAATGAAGGCAACACCATAGGTCTCAAATCCTCCACCAACGCCGGGAAAACCGAGGTTGACAGGGCGCAATTCCAAGTCCTGCTCACCATGGGCGGAAGGACCGAGCAGCCGCCGGGCGAAATCAAGGCCTACAGCAAGTATGGGGGCCAAATGAGCAGCTTCATGTTCGTTACCGTCAGGGTTGATTCCCTGGGAATGGTCAGCGAGGGGCAGAGGTCCACCTTCAAGGATATCGCATTATTCGACTGGGCCAAGCGGCCCATGATAAAAAGGAGCCTCGAAGTCGTCTTCCGGGTCAGAAAAGCGGCCTTCTAATCGCCCCGGCGCGGCGCTCCTCCATCTGAAACCCGGGCCAAAGTAAACCCGGGACACGCATCGCATGATGCCGCAACCCTTGCCGCCCATCCCAGCCCAAGACCACCGCCGCCGCCGCTTCGGCCCGCCTCCCATTTTTGCGGCTCATATAGTTTGCGCTCATCCCCTGCCCCGCCTTGTTGCTCCGGCTGTTGCATGATCCGGCCTTGACTTGGTAGTATCCTAATACGGGGGCGGCGCATGAGCGAGAGAGAGCGCAAAATAGTGATCGTGGGGCCTGGCGCCATGGGGTGCCTGTTCGCCGGGCTGCTGGACGCCCCCGGCCGCGAGGTCTGGCTGCTGGACAAGGACGCGGAGCGCGCGGCGCTGATCGCAAAACAGGGCGTGATCGTGGAAAGCGGCGGCGCTCGGAGCGTGCACCGCGTCCGCGTCACCAGCGACCCGCACGGGCCGGGAGCAGCCGGCCTCATAGTGATCTGCGTCAAGGCGTATGACACCGCCCATGCCGCCGAGCGGTCACGGCCGCTGGCCGGGCCGGACACCCTGGTCCTTTCCCTGCAGAACGGGCTCGGCAACGTGGAGACCCTGGTCCGGATCTTCGGCCCGGACCGGGCCCTGGGCGGCACCACCGCGCAAGGCGCCAACCTGGTCGCGCCCGGACACGTGCGCCACGCCGGCCGCGGCGAGACCGTGATCGGAGAGCCGGGGGCAGGAGTGAAGCGCGCCGATAAAATCGCGGCCCTGTTCCACCAAAGCGGGATCGAGACCGCCACCACCAATGACCTCGAAGCGCTGATCTGGAGCAAGCTCGTGATCAACGCCGCCATCAATCCCCTGACCGCCATCCTCGGGGTGAAAAACGGAGCGCTTCCCGGATCGGCCGCGGCCCGGGAGCTCATGGCCCGGGCCGTGGACGAGACCGTGAAAATATGCGATAAAAAAGGCATCCGTCTCCTCTTCCCGGACCCCCTGGAAAAGGCGCTCGCGGTGGCCCGCGCCACCGCCGAAAACATCTCCAGCATGTTGGCCGACGTCCGCGCCCGGAAACGGACCGAGATCAGAGAGATCAACGGGGCCGTCGCCCGCGAGGCGGCCGCCCTGGCAATGAGCGCTCCGGCCAACGCAACGCTGGCCCAGCTGGTAAGCGCGCTCGAAGAGACCTACGCCGCCAGGATTTGAGGCCCGGCCCGCGGGCAAGAGCCATTTTATTTTTAATATAATTTAGAATTATAGCGGTCCGGCTTCGCTAAAAGTTTTCATAGAGGGGAGCACTCTTGTCCAAAATAGACATCAAGGAAAACGCCAAGACGCCAAGGTTCGCCAAGTAAAACCGGATGTTTCCTGGCGGCAAGTCTCGGAAAAAGACGCATCGCCTTGACTCCAACCCGCTTGGCGGACCCGCTGACGGGAACGCCAAGAAAGATTAAACTGCCGGGAGGCCGGCTTGAGAATTTAATAAAAACATCGCCCTTGGCGTTCTCGGCGTCTTGGCGTTTTTCTTGTGCCTTCATTCTGGACAGCACTGAGAGGGGAGGTGAAAATGGCGCCCGCCAGGATCTCGCTCTACATTGACAACTCCAATATTTTCCGGGGCTGCAAGAAATCCGGATGGCGCCCGAGCTATCGCCGGGTGCGCAATTACCTGCAAGAGCTTGAAGGCCCGATCACGACCGTCCATTTCTTCGCCTCCGAACTCGATGTCCCCCGCGATAAGCAGGCCCGGTTCTACCGCTCCTTGCGCGGCGAGCTCGGCTTCCTGGTCCATACCTACCGGCTGGCCCATCGCAAGGTCAACTGCCCCCGGTGCGGGCACGAGGAATGGGTGCCCACCGAGAAGGGCGTGGACGTGGGGCTCGCCACCCAGATCCTGTGCGACCTCTGTAACGACGCCTTTGACGCGGCCCTGGTCATGAGCTCGGACCGGGATTACTTCGACGCCATCGTGCAGGTGAGACGGGCGGGACGCAAGGTCAAGGTCATCGCCTGGAAATGGACCCTTCCCGGTGATACCATCAATACCTATCAGGAAAACCAGATCCAGCTCCTGTTCCTGGAGGATATCAGGGAGCAGGTGGAAAAACCGCAGGGGGACGTGCTCTGACCCGATTGTAAGTAACCCAAGCCATATGAGAAGGGAAACAAGAAGCAAGAATCCAGAAGCAAGGAGAAAGAAGCGCTCAGCCGGCTTCTGGATTCCTGTTCCTTGATTCTGGCTTCTTGCTTCTTGCTTCTTCATTATCTTAACTCCGCGTCCATCTGCGGCAACTCTTGTTGCCCATGGTCTTTGCAAGAAGCCAAATATGATAAAGCTGATCGAAGTCCATATCTCCTACGGCACCCGTCCCATCCTCGACGGCATGAGCTGGATGCTCGGCGACAACGACCGCGCCGGCCTGGTCGGCGAGAACGGCTCGGGCAAGAGCACCCTGCTCAAGATCCTGGCCGGCCTGCAGGAGGTTGACCACGGCAAGGTCGAGGTCTCGAAGGGCCTCACCATCGGCTACCTGCCCCAGGAAGGCGCCACCCATTCCGGCCGCACCCTCAAGGAGGAAGCGGCCTCCGCCCTGGGCCCGGTCCTGGCGATCAAAGCGGAAAGCGCGGAGATCGAGAAGCGCCTCACGCAAGGCGGCCTGCCCGCCGACGAGCAGGCGGCCCTGGTGCAAAAGCTCGCCCTGCTTAACGACCGCTTCAACCACCTGGGCGGCTACGAGCTCGACGCCAAGGTGGGCAAGGTGCTCGCGGGCCTGGGCTTCAGCGAGGCCCAGCACGGCCGGCTGGTCGAGTCATTCTCCGGAGGCTGGCAGATGCGCATCGCGCTCGCCAAGATCCTGCTCGCCCAGCCCGACGTGCTCCTGCTCGACGAGCCCACCAACCACCTCGACATCGAGGCCAGAAACTGGCTGGAAGGATTCCTGCGCGAGACCCCGTGCTCCTACCTCATCGTGTCGCACGACCGCTATTTCCTGGACGTCACCATAGACCGCATCGTGGAGGTCGAGCGCGGGCGGCTCACCGACTACCGCGGCAACTACTCGCGCTACGTCACGGAAAAGGAAAAGCGCGTGAACCTGGCCCAGATCGCCTACGACCGCCAGCAGGAGGAGATCCAGAAGCTCAAGGGCTTCATCAACAAGTACAAGGCGGACAAGAAACGGGCGGGACAGGCCCAGGCGCGGCAAAAGCGGCTGGAAAAAATGGAGCTCCTGGAGGCGCCGATCAACTCTCGTCCCATCAAGTTCAAGTTCCCGGACCCGCCGCGCGGGCCCGGCGAGATGGCGCGGCTGTGCGGCGTGTGCAAGAGCTATGGCCAGCACGTCGTGCTCGGAAACGTTGACCTGCTCATCACCCGCGGCGAAAAGGCGGCGGTGGTCGGACACAACGGCGCCGGCAAGTCCACCCTCCTCGACATCATCGCCGGCAAGAAAAAGTTCGGACCCGGGAAACGCATCGAGAGCGACGGCGTGTCCATCGCCTACTTCGGACAGGAAGCCAGCGACGACCTCGACCCCGCCGACACCGTGCTGGAGGCCGTCTCGCGCGGCGCGCCCTTTGACATGTACCCCCGGCTCCGCTCGCTGCTCGGCGCCTTCCTCTTCAGCGGGGAGGACGTGGACAAGAAGGTCTCGGTCCTCTCCGGCGGCGAGAAGAGCCGGCTGGCCCTGGCCCGGCTGCTGCTCAAGCCCGCCAACCTCCTTATTCTGGACGAGCCCACCAACCACCTCGACCTCCGCGCCAAGGAGGTGCTGATGGAGGCCTTCTCGGCTTATGCCGGCGCCCTCATCTTCGTGGCCCATGACCGTTATTTTTTGGAGGGGCTGCCTGACCGCGTGATCGAAGTGCGCGACCGCCACGTCACCAGCTACCAGGGCGACTATCAGGATTACCTTTACGCGCTCGAGCGCGAGGGCCGGGCCGAGGATGCCGGCATGTCCCATGCCGACAAGACGCCGCGCGGCCTCGCCCGGACCGGGTCGGGCCCGATGCTGCAAAACGCGGGGTCCGCGGCCAAGGCCGGCAAAAGCGGAGGCAACGGCGACGGCGCCCTGTCCAAGGAGGAGAGGATCCGGCGGCGCGAGCAGGAGAAGCGGCGCCAGCGCGCGCAGCAGAAAAAGAAAAGGACGCTGGCCGACCTGGAAGGAATGATCGTCGCGACGGAGGAGAGGATCGAGCGGCTGGAAGCGCGCATGTCCGAGCCGGGAGTGGCCACGGATTACATGAAGCTTAACGAGCTCGGCCAGGAGCGCGAGGAGCTGTCGCGCGACCTGGAGTCATTGCTCGGCCGCTGGGAAGAGCTGGGGTCCCGGATGGAGACGCCCGACGAACCGGAGTAAGGAGGAAGACCATGGGTGCATTGCAGGGAAAGACGGCCCTGGTGACGGGGGCCAGCAAGGCGACCGGCATCGGCTACGCCATTGCCACGCGGCTCGCGCGCGACGGCGCCAACGTGGTGGTGGCTGATTTGTGCGCGGACCTGTCCGCCGAGTTCCCGGGCTACGTGCGGACCGGCACCAGCGAGGAGCTGGAAAAGCTCGCCGCCGTGATCCGCGAACACGGCGTGCGCGCGCTTGCGGTCCCGCTCGACGTGACCGATACCGCGTCGGTTTCCGCGGTGGCCGCGGCCGTGGAAAAAGAGTTCGGGTCGCTGAACATCCTGTGCAACAACGCCGGCGGCTCTCCCGGCCCGCAGTCGGTGCAGAACGTCGAGGAACGGGCGTGGCTCAAGACCATTGACATCAACCTGAACGGGACGTTCCGGGTGTCCAAGGCCATGATCCCGCTCTTGATCAAGGGCGGGCCCGGCGGCTCCATCGTGAACACGTCGTCGCGCGCGGGCAAGGTGGCGGGGCCGTTCATGGCGTCTTATTGCTCGGCCAAGGCCGGGGTGATCATGCTCACCAAGGTGCTGGCCAAGGAGCTGGCGGGAAACTGCATCCGGGTGAACTGCATCTGCCCGGGACAGATTCAGACCGACCTCGGCCAATGGGGCTGGGACCTCCGCGCCTTTTCCAAGGGCATGAACCGCGAGCGCTACTCCGAGGAGATGAAGAAGGAGATACCGCTCGGCCGCGCCGGCACGCCGGAGGACTGCGCCAACGTCGTGGCGTGGCTCGTCTCCGACCAGGCCGCCTACATCACGGGCCAGGCCATCAACGTGACCGGCGGACAGCTCATGGAGCTCTGATGCCCGCGCCGGAACCAAAAAGGGATTCTTCGCGCCGGGGAATGGATAATATGTGCGGCGCGGACCGCGTAGAGCGTAGAGTGAAGGGCGAAGGGCGTGAATTCAATCAGCGCCAAAGTTGCCGTCCTTCACGCTCTTCGCCCTTCGCTCTACGCTCTACCCTTTCCCTGTTTCCCTCTAAAGTAACGTTTCGGATCCATTCTGGAAGAAAAGGAACTGATTGATGGAACCCATGCAAGTCAATCCACGCTTGCGCGTGATGCCGGTGGCGGTCGAGATTCAGGGCCGGCAGATGCTCATGTTCCAGGACCCGGACCGGTTCACCGAGGAGACGGTGCTCATGCCGATGGAGGCCGCGGCCATCGTGCAGTTTTTGGACGGCGGCCACTCGGTGCGCGAGATCCAGGAGGCGCTCACCCGGGCCTCCGGCCAGATCATTGACTCGCAGCTTATCGAGGACATGGTGGCCCAGCTCGACGAGCACCTGCTCCTGGAATCGCCGCGCTTCCACGAACACGTCCGCGCGCTCAGCGAGCAGTGGGCCGCGCTCAAGGTGAGGCCGCCCTCCCAGGCCGGCCAGAGCTATCCGGAGGACAAGGAAGAGCTTATCAAGTTCCTCGATGCCTTTTACACCGCGACTGACGGGCCCGGCGCGTTGCCGGAAGCGCCGAAAGCCAACGACCTCAAAGCCATCATCGCGCCGCACATGGACTTGAGCGAGTCCGGGCCCGTGGGAGCGCACGCCTTCAAGGCCCTGGCCGAGCACAGCGAGGCCAGGCTGTTCGTGATCTTCGGCACCGGCCACATGGAGCCGCAACGCATGTTCGTGCCGACCGACAAGGACTTCGTTACGCCGCTCGGCGTGATGCCCACCGACCGCGAGCTGGTCGCGCGCATCCAACGGCTCCGCGCCGACCGCAATCCGCTGAACGACTACGTGCACAAGACCGAGCACTCCATCGAGTTCATGGTCCTCTTGCTCCAGCACGCGCTCCGCGGACGCGACGGCATCAGGATCGTGCCCGTGCTCGCCTCCGGAGTGAGCCCCTGCATCGTCTCCCGCACCCCGCCCGAGAGCGAGCCGGCGTTCAAGGAATTCATGGGAGCGCTCAAGCTGGCGCTCAGCGAGCGTAACGAGCCGGTCTGCTTCATCGCGGGCGCTGACCTGGCCCACCTGGGCCCGCGCTACGGCGACAAGGAACACTGGGCGCCCATCCGCATGGCCGAGGAGGAAGAGATGGACCGCAAGATGCTGGCGCCGCTTGCGAGCGCCGACCAGGACGGCTTCTTCCAGGAGATCGCCGGCCAGATGGACCGGAGGAGGATCTGCGGGCTGCCGCCCATTTACGCGCTGATGCACGCGTCCGGGGCCGTCAGGAGCGAGCTCCTCAAATGGGGCTACTGGCACGACCGGTCCACGCACTCCGTGGTCACCTTTGCTTCCATGTCCGTGTATTGATCCGTAGGGGCGTCCCCCCATGGGCGCGCTGGTCCAGGGCAGGCACGGGGGCCTGCCTCTACCGCTGGTTGAGCACGGGTATTTTATAAGCAGTTCCTCATGCCGCGAGGCGGCACCCTGAAATAATGAAAATATTTTTGACAGGATTAACAGGATGTTCCGGAACGAGTAGATGCTTATTTTCTTTCATCCTGTTAATCCTGTTAATCCTGTCAAAAATTATTTTCTAAACAGCAAATGAGCGAAGAGAACAGCAATAATTCTGACCGGACTCCGGCGTCCCCTCCCCTGGCGGCCGGACGCGGGCCTGTGGCCGACGCGCTCGCGAAGCTCACCCGCAAGTTGATCCGGAACGATCCGGAAGCGGCGCGCGAAATCCTGGACGGCCTGCCGCTGGCGGACCGGGCGCGGGTGGTGGCGAGCTTCCACGGCGCTGACCGGCAGGACTTGATCTTTCTTTCCGCCGAAGCCCGCGAGCTGGTGCAGGCCCTGCCGCCGCCCGAGCTGTGGGTCACGATCAAGGAGGTCGGGGAGGAGGACTCGCTGGACCTGATCCGCATGAGCGCGCCCGAGCAGCTCCAGCACGTGTTCGATCTGGAGTGGTGGCACAAGCGCGCGCTCGACCCGCTCGCGGCCGCTTATTGGATCATGGTGCTGAACGAGGCCGGGCCGGAAACCACGATCGAGTGGTTCCGCCAAGCGGACGAAGAGTTGCTGGTCGCGGCGCTGTCGCGTTATTTCAACGTCTATAAAACCGACCCCGATAACCAGGGCGCCGAGCCGTGGCGCGAGCTCAATAACATCTGGACCCAGGACGACGCCTATTACCTGCATTTCAAGGACCCGAACCTGGCCCCCACCATCGAGCAGTTTTTAAAGGCCGTGCGCGCCGAGGAGCCAATGCGCTATTACGCGCTCATGGACATGGTCGATCTCGGCATGACGCCCGAGCTCGACGAGGCCGCCTACCGCTTCCGCATGGCCCGCCTCGCCGACTACGGCTTCGACGATTACGACGAGGCCCTGGAGATCTACGCTCCGCTCACGGACCGCGAGCTTGACGGCCTTTCGGCTCATCCGCGCCGGGAGAGCGGGACGGCGGTTCCGCTATCGCGCCCGGCCGCTTCGGCGTATCCGCTCTCGCTCACCGCCCCGCTTCCGCTGTTCTCGAGCGCGCTCGCCATGGTGGACGACGCCGCCTTGGAGGACACCCAATTGTCGCTCGCCGCCATCACCAACCGCATCCTGATCGCCGACAACATGGACCTGCAAAAGCTTGCGAGCGTGAAAGAGGCGCTGATGAAGGCGCACGCGTTCGTGGAGATGGGACTCGCGCGCTGGTCGCGCGGCGACCCGGCCCGCGCCGCGGAAATCCTTCAGGGCCAGGGCCTGACCGACGTGTTCCGCGCGGGCTTTACCCGGGTGCTCCTGCTCGGACGCGGCGCGTTCCAGGAAAAGAAGCAGGGCCGGCTCGCGGGGTTCCCGCTGGGCATCGAGCTGCTCGGTGAGGACGGGCAATTGATCGAGGCCGTGACTCGGCCGCGGCCGCTGTATTACGCGGGCGCGGACGACAAGGGCGCGCCGATGCTGCGCGAGTTCCGGACGGTGGACGAGGTCGCGCGCGCGGAGCAGGCGCTCGAGCGGGGAAAGACGCTCGGGCTCATGTTCCGCGACGGTCTGGGCGTGACCGCGGATGAGCTCAAGACGCTCAAGGACAATCATCACGGCCCGGCCATCCTGTGGGAAACGGTGTTCCTGACCGCGGTCGGCCAGGCGCTCGGCGGCGCGGCTTTAAGCTTTGCGCCGCTCACCGTGGCGGATGCGCGCCGCGCTCTGGAGGCGATGCTGACCGAGCCTCCCCGCCGCGTCAGGAGCGACGTCAAGGAGCAGTTAGTTAAGCGCGTGGACGAGGCGCTTAGGCGGCTGGCCGAGGCCAATGATGATGACCGGGCGCGCGCGCGTGATTTTGTTACGCAGAGCCTGGAAAAACTGGCGGAAGAAACGAGGGAGATGGACCTTGCCGAGCTCGATCCGCGCTACTTTCCGTGGATGGTCATCCTGCCCTGATTTTTCGGTGGGCGGGACACTCCTGTCCCGCCATTGGCTACAACATGAAAAGGCCCGACAGGAGTGTCGGGCCCACCTCCGGTGTCATCGCCCTCAATTATTTCGTTACTTTCTTCAGCGCCTTGAGGTCGGGGACGATGATCCTTCTCACGTTCATGACGATGAGTCCGTCCTTGCGGAAGCGGGAGAGGAAGAGGGAGACGGTCTCGCGGGATGCGCCCACGTAATCGGCCAGGTCCTGGTGGGTGATGCGCAGCGCGATCATGGTGCCCTGCTTGTCGCGGCGGCCGAAGCGGCGGGCGAGCATATACAGGGCCTGGGCCAGGCGCACGGGCACGGGCGTCGCGGTCATGAGGTAGAGCCGCTCGCGGTAGGCGCGGGCGCGGGAGGCGGCCAGGGAGGCCAGGGCATGGCCCAGCCGAGGCTGCGACGTCAACATCTTTTTCACGCTGTCCGCGGGGAAGGAAAGGACCGATGCGGACTCGAAGGACACCGCGTCCACTCCGTGCTCGCCGGAAAGGAGCACTGACTCCTCGCCCAGCACCTCGCCCGGCTTCAGGAAATCAACCAGGAGCTGCTGGCCATGAGCGTTGCCCCGCACCGTCTTCATGGTCCCGCGCGTGATGACGTAAAGGTGATTGGCAATCGCATCGGCGCTGAAGAGGGTCTCTTTTCTCTTGACGTCCTGCTTGCGGGCCCCGGCAAGAAGCGCCTCGCGCTCCTTCCCGCTGAGCCCGAAAAACACGTCCACCCGGGAAATGAACTCCTGCCATTCCTTCATCTGATTATGCTTCCTTTCCTTGCTACCTTGCCGATCGTCCTGAGGGAGCTACATCATACCTTAGGACGCAACGCAATTCAAGAGTTTTTTGCAAGTAAAAATCGCCTGACCCCGCCGGCGATTCCAGGACCGTGGCCTGGAGCCTGGGACCCCGAAGCGCTAATATATTTGCAGCGATGAGCCACGAGTTCCACATCTGCCATCCCTCTTGTGATCACGGCGCCACGCTCTCCTGCGCGTCCTGCTGCGGCATCTACAATTACCGCGGCCACGACCGCCGCCTGGTCAGTGACATGCTCTCCATGCAGACCGCGCTCATGGAGTCGTGGGACGGGAGCGACGCGGACATGGAGCGGGTGCGTGCCGAGGCGGAGGCCCGGCGGCCCGAGCCGCGCTTCGCGGTGATTTACAACTGTCCCTTTGCCGGCTTTCTCGACGCGGAGCGATCGCGCGTGGGCTGCCTGCTCCATCCGCTGGTGCGCGGCCGCGACCTGCGCGAGTACTGCCGCTACGGGCACCGGACCTGCGGCGAGGCCAGGTGCACGGCCTATACCTACCTCACGGCGGCGGAAGCGGGAGCGGTGGCGGCGGCGGCCCCGGACTGGTACCTGTACGGCCTGTGCATCACGGACATTGACCTGGTCAAGGACTTCTTCGAGCTGTGCGAGATGCGGCTCCTGGGCCCGGTGGACCCCGGCCGCGTTACGCGCGAGCCCGTTCTGGCCGCCGCGTTCGCCGACTACCTCGCGCTCAAGGAGAACTGGCCGTTCGCCACGGACCCGGGCCGGTACGGAAAATATTTTTTCGTGGGCCGCGACTACCACATCTACATGATTGACTACCGTAAGCTCGGCGCGTCCTTCCCCCATCACGACGGCATTCTGATCTCGTTAGGCTCGGTCATCGAGACGAGAGCGGAGCTGGAGGGGGCGGTAGGTATCGTTGACGAAAAGGTGGACGCTTTCATGGAAGCATATGCAGACGCAAAATCAATGGCGCGGGCGGGGTGACCAAGCCAGCGCTGACTATGCTTGTTACGAGGATTATCTCGCACAGAGGCACAGAGAACACAGAGGAAAAATAAAATTAATCTCCGTGTTCTCCGTGCCTCGGTGCGAAAAAAAATCGTCCTATGTATCCTTCTTCGACCTTTTCCACCCGAGCAGAAACGCCCCGGCGCCGATGGCGAGGACGACGGAACCGGCGATGAGGTTGATGACCTTGTCCTGCAGGGGCATGTCGAGGAGCGCGGCGCCCATGACGGCGAGTCCGAAGCAGGCGAGGAAGAGGCCGATGGCCTTGAGCGGCTCGAAGGCGGGGCGTTGCGTGTTGTTTTCCGTCATCTTACGGCCTCTCAAAAGAACAGGTAAGGGATGATTTCGAGGGCGATCACGATCACGGCCCAGATGCGCACGTCGCGCCAGCGGGCCTGGTCAACCGCGCCGCGGTACGCGTATTGCCGGGGCATGGAGAGCGCCCACAGCGCCAGCGCCACGAACATGGCGATCACGCCGGCCTTTACCATCCACAGCGGCATCGCGATCAGCGCGGCCATCAACATTCCCGCGGCCCCGTCCCAAAGCGCCCTCATTTTCCGGCCCTCCTCTCCAGCGCGGCCTGCGCTTCCGGCGAATCCAGTGACGGGCTATACACGAGCCCCTTGAGCTTTTCCGGGGAATGCGGCGGCGTCAGCAGGCTCACGATCACGGTGACCGCCACCGATCCGACGAAGCTCCACCAGGCGATGAAGAGGAAGGGGTCGGTCTGGGTGAAGAGTCCGGAGCCGGTGGTATCGAGGAGGTGGCGGTGAATGAAGAACATGCCGATGGAAAAAGCGAGTCCGCTCAGGATGCCGGCGAGTCCTCCCCATCCGGTGGTCCGCTTCCAGAGCATGCCGAGGAGCAAGAGCGCGAGGCTGGGTCCCTGGATGAAGGTGAGGAAGTTCTGGATGGCCTGGTAGATGCTGTCGAACTCCTTGACGATCGGAGCGACCAGGACCGCCATGATGATGAAGACGAACGTCAAGATGCGTCCCATGATGAGGAGCTGGCGGTCGGAGGCGTCTTTGCTGAAGTAGCTCTGCCAGATGTCCTTGGTCCAGATGGTGGCGGCGGAGTTGAGGGCGGAGTCCACGCTGGACATGAGCCCGGCCATGAAGGCGGCGAAGACCAGGCCGGTCATGCCGGCGGGCAGGAGCTTGTTGATCATGTGGGGGAAGGCCATGTCGGAATTTGTGACCTCTCCGTGGTAGAGGGCGAGGCCGATCAGTCCGGGCACGGTGATGAGGATGGGGATGAGGGCGTGGAGGAATCCGCACCAGAGCGTTCCGGCCTTGGCGTCCCACTCGGAGCGGGCGCCGAGGGTGCGCTGGATGATGGCCTGGTTGCCGAGCCAGTAGGCGGGGGCGAGGACAAAGGCCAAGCCGAAGATGATGCCGGTCCACGGATAGGGCGTGGGCGAGTCCGCGGGCAGGAAGAGCTTGAAGTGGTTCTGGTACTCGGGCCCCAGGGCATAGATGGTTTCCTTGAGCGGCCCGATGCCGCCCAACTGGTACAGGCCCACGGCGATGATGGCGAGCCCGCCCACGAACATGATGACGAGCTGGACCACGTCGGTGATGACCACGGCGGAGAGCCCGCCGGAGATGGTGTAAACGCCGACCACGACGGCGATGAACAGGATCCAGAGCATGATCTGCCAGTTGGGCCCGTAGTGCCAGGGCAGGCCGCCGAGCACGGCGTGGGGTATTCCGGCCATGAAGGTGTCATTGAGCGGGATGAACTCGTTGAACATGAGCCCGGTGGCCCAGAACATGATGGCGAGGTTGGCGGCCAGGAACAGGCCCCAGAGGATGGCGTGGATCAGGCGGACCCATTGGTTGTAGCGCCGGCCCAGGTACTCGGGGATGGTGTAGATTCCGGCGCGCCAGTAATAGGGCGCGAAGATGAAGGCCGCGAGGATCAGCGGCGGCAGGCAGCCGATCCAGTCGAAGTTGGCGACCACGATCCCGTACTGGTAGCCCTGCCCGGACACGCCGATGAAATCGAGCGCGCCGATGTCGGAAACCACCAGGCTCATGCCGATAGCCCACCACGGCAGCATGCGGCCGGCCAGGAAATAATCGCCCGAGCTCCGGACGTACTTGCCGAAGTAGCTGCCCATGAACATGATGCCGAGCATGTAAAGCATGATCACGAAGATGTCGTAGCCGCCGAGCGCCATGTGCTCCATCAATTTTCCTCCGGCTTAAGGGGCCGCTAGCGGCCAGAGCCTGCCGCCGATCTCCACCGCGTAGCCATCCTCCGTTTCCGTGAGGCCCTGCATGAGCTGGTAATAGGCCGGGCGGAGAAAGCGGGCGGGGAACTCGCCCTTGACCGTGCAGTAGAGCACATTTTCCGGGCCGATGCGAAGGGTGGACGGATCGAGCGGCTCCTCGGTGCCGTCGCTCACCCGGATGCGCGCGCCGCCGCCATCCAGGTCAACCCGCTTCACCATGTAGGGCGTGTCCTCCACCACGATCCGTGCGCACTCGGGGCCGACTTCGAGGCAATAGCCGCCGCCGGGGTGACGCTTGATGCTGCGGTTGAACAGGTCCAGCGTGAGCCGGTGCGTGATCTCCACCCCTTCATGGAACCAGCGGCCCTCCTTGTCCAGCCGGATCTCGCCGCCTTTGTATTCGTCTCTTGGTCTCATCATTAGAAAATAAGTAAAAAGGAAAAAGTAAAAAGGAAAAAAGGAAGAGGGGCGACTTCAGGTTTTTGCCTTTTTACTTTTTACTTTTTACTTAATTTTTTGGTGTTGACGATAATCGCGCCAAGGACTTTGGCTATTTCGTTGGCTTCGTTCATGTTTTTCACTTTTGAATTCATCGCATTCTCCGGACTCATTGAGCAATCGCAGCCAATAAATTGTCTCGCGGGCTTCTTTCAGAGCGATGGCATATTTATTCGCAAAATCGGCCCTGCTCTGCCCGGCCTGGCCTTCCTCCACGTTTGCCCCAATTGACGTCCCTGACCTCAATAATTGCTTTGCCAGCGTCCTTCGCACTCCCGGCTTTTCATCAAGCCCTCGGCACAACCTGACTATATCAAGGGCAAACTTGAAAGTTCGCTCCCGGATATCCCGTGGTTTCTTCACTTTCATTTCTTCCAATTTTTTTACTTCTTCCTTTTTACTTTTTACTTTTTACTTTACAAGTCCCTTCGCCACCTCCCCCGCCTCCCTCATGATGTCCTGGACGATCTGCTTCATCGGCTTCACCTCGTGGCACAGGCCCACGCCCTGGCCGCAGGAGATGGTGCCCTTGCTGATGTCGCCGGACTCGAACATGAGCCGGTCCTTCTCCCCGGCCGCGGCCTGCACGATCTCGTGGAGCGGGGCTTTCCTGGCTTCCAGCTCGGTGATGAGGTCGGCGCGCTCGTTCTTCCAGAGCCGGTGGGTGTTGCCGAGCGAGCGCATGACCAGCACGGTGTCGGTCTCCTGCGCGTCCGCCAGCGCCTGCTTCAGGTTGTCGTGGATCGGGGCCTCCGCTGACATGAGGAAGCGGGTCCCGATGATCACGCCCTCGGCCCCCAGCGCCAGCGCGGCCACCAGTCCGCGGCCGTTGGACACGCCGCCGCCTCCGATCACCGGCACCTCGAGCGCTTCGGCCACCCGCGGAATCAGCACGAACGTGCCCAGGTCGAGCACGCCGGTGGCGCCGCCGTTCTCGTAGCCGACCACCGTGATCATGTCCGCGCCGATGGACACGGCCTTTTTGGCGTAGCGCAGGCCCACGCACTTGTGGATCCAGGTCACGCCCGCTTCCTTGAATTTTACGGCCAGGTCCTCCGGCGCCTTGTGGCCGGAGGTCTCGATGATGCGCACGCCCTCGTCGAGCAGCACCTCCAGGTAAATCTCGTTGTCAATCGGCCGCATGGCCGGGAACAGGTTCAGGTTCACCGCGAACGGCTTCTTGGTCCGGCCCTTGATCTCCTGGAGGCAGTCGCGGAATTCCTCCTTGGTCTTCCACATGGCCGAGCAGACGATCCCCAGGCACCCGGCCTCCGAAATGGACGCCACGAAGGCGGGCTTACCGAGCCACATCATGGTCCCGCCCACGATCGGGTACTCGATCCCCAGTTTTTCCGTCACACGGGTCTTGAACATGGCAATGCCTCCTTCAGGTACGATGGCTGAATAGTTTGTGGTTTGTGGTTTGTAGTTTGTGGTTAAGAGGCCGACCCCAGCTTATCTTAAACCACAAACCTCAAACCACAAACCTCAAACCTTTTAATGACCGGTCTAGCGCGTCAGGATGGTAACCGCCATGGCCGCGGCCTCGACGCCGATGGCGCCGCCGCCGTTCTGGGCGAGTCCGACCCTGGCGTCCTGGACCTGGCGCAGCCCGGCCTTGTTCTGGAGCTGGTGCACCAGCTCGGCCACCTGGGCCACTCCGGTGGCGCCGACCGGATGTCCGCGCGATTCGAGTCCGCCCGAGGTGTTGACCGGGAGCTTGCCGCCGAGCCGGGTGTGGCCCTGCGCGGCGAACGGCCCGCCTTCGCCGCGGGGGCAGAACCCGAGTTCCTCCGTGGCCATGAGCTCGCCGAAGGCGGTGGCGTCGTGCAGCTCGGCCACGTCAATGTCCTCCGGTCCCAGGCCCGCGATCTCGAAGGCGCGGCCGCCCACGCGCGCCACGATGTCCGGCTCGTCGAGCTGGCGGTCCACCCCGGAGCCCAGCGCCACCGCCGCCACCGTGACCGCGTCCTTCTTGCCGCGGGCCTTGGCATAATCCGCGGAGCAGAGAATGGCCGCGGCGCCGCCGTCGCCGATCGGCGAGCACATGAGGCGGGTCAGCGGGTACGCCACCAGGGGCGAGCGCAATATCTCCTCCTCGGTGAAGGCCTTGCGGTAACGGGCGTACGGGTTCAGCGACCCGTGGAAGTGGTTCTTGCAGGCGAGCGCGGCGAGCTGCTCGACGCTGGTCCCGTAGCTGGCCATGTGCATGCGCGCGGCCATGGCATAAAAATCCATGAACACGCTGCGGTCCTTGGCGTGCTCCTGTCCGGGCCGGACGTCGGCAAAGGTCTTGTCGTCCTGCTTCACGTTGAGCCAGGTCTCGATCTGCTCCAGGTCCATGCTGGCGGCGATGGCCTGGTAGCTTCGGGCGCGGTCGGGGTGGCAGAGCTTCTCGACGCCCAGCACCAGGACGGCGTCATACTGGCCGGAGCTGATGGCCATCCAGGCCAGGAGCATGGCGCTGGATGAGCTGGCGCAGGCGTTTTCGATGTTGATGACGGGGATGTCGCCGATGCCGAGCGGCCGGAGCATGACCTGTCCGCGGATGCACTCCTGGCCGGTGATGATGCCCGCCATGGCGTTGGCCACGAACGCGGCCTGCAGGTCCATGGGCGAAATGGCGGCGTCGAAGAAGACGTTCTGGCAGGCCTCCCGGGCCAGGTCCTTCAGCGACCGGTCCGGAAACCGACCGAACGGGGTCAACCCCACCCCGATGATCTTTACTTCCTGCATGGCTACCCTCGAATCAAAAGCAAGGATAAAAATAAACCACCACGGAAGGAAGCGCAAATTTCACTTGTGGAGATGGATAGGCCAAATAGGGAGGCGCGTGCCTTCTTACCCGGGATATACCTTGTCCTGGGCCTGCGAGGTGGCATACTCAATAGCCTGCCGCACGTCCTCCGCTTCCAGGTCCGAGCAATCGCAAATGACCTCCCTGACGGTGGCGCCGTGGGCGATCTGGCCCATGATCGCCGCCACCGGGATGCGCATCCCGCGGATGCAGGCCCGGCCGCCCACGATCGTCGGATTGAAGGTTATCCTATCAAACATTTCCATGGTTGCCGCCCCCCGATCATGAAGCCTTCTTGTCTCTATACTATCACAACCTTATTACGGTTGCACCAGTGCGACGCGACTTCATCCATTGAATTCTATTCAGCCACATGTTAAAATTATTTTATGCATGACGAGCCTAATGAAGACCGGACCGAATCTGGCCGGATGGTTTCAAAGCTCATAAGAATTGCATTTTTTTTGATTTCAATCCCTCTGCCTTATCTGGCATTTATGCTTTTGACATTGCTGGTGTCAATTTCCATTGAAGTTTTCTTTGATCTTCCCGTTGACAATGCGGGAATTGCGAAGGGCTCGGGTATTGCGGGACTTGCCGCAAGTATTTATATATTTCTATTGTTATTTGGCCTGGCACGCCGCTGGCGATGGTTGTTGATGGCGGGTGTCATGGCCGTTTTATCATTTACGGTTTTCTTCAGCGTTAAGCACAACAGTTTACCTCCTTTGGCATATATCGGTTCCTCGGAAGAGGAAATTTACAAGATATTGCATTCAACGGATACTCCGCCCGTTTTTCTGATTGAGATGAACGGCGAGACACGGCCTTGTCATCTTGTGACCCAGGAGCGGGAGCTCAGAATATATTTTCCACAACCTGGCCCCGGATCCATAGAATTCTCCGTAGGAACTCCGGAGGTCGGGGACGCCCAAGTTTGGCTCGAGGTCAGTGCAATAGCTTCGGATTCTTCGGTTACTCCAATATTCAGGTCCGCGCCGCTCGCCGCCGGCCTTTGGCAAGAAATCTCGATCCCCGATAGCCCGAGCAGGAAGGCCATAACCGGAATCAAGGCAAGCATCAAGGTTGACGACCGGGATAAGATGAAGGCCCCATGGATTTTTTTGAGCCAACCCAGCATCGTGCCACCAGTTCCCCCATCCAAACCAAACGTAATCTTGATCTGCGTTGATACGTTTCGAGCCGACCACCTTACTCAAGAAACCGCGCCGTATTTATACAGCCTCCAGCAGCAGAGTATCGCGTTCACTCAAGCCGTGGCTCCCAGTTCTTGGACTCTGCCTTCCACGGTGAGCATCTTGACCGGTCTCCTTCCGCATGAGCACGGTTATCTCAGTAATATCAGCTCGCAATTCAAGGGAAATAAGCCTTCCTTGCCCGAAATTTTTCAAAAGGAAGGTTATGTCACCATGGCCGTCTCGGGCAACCGTCTTATAGATCCACGCTACGGATTGGACCGCGGTTTCGACCGATTTGTCTCATTGGGACGACGGCAGCAGAACTATCATAATTCCGGCCGGATTCTAACTTTAAAAGCGATCAAGGACCTGCAATCAATTGGGAACCGTCCCTTTTTCCTCTATCTTCATTACGTGGACCCGCACTATCCATACCTGGCCCCGTGGCCGGATACTTTTTTATCTTCCGATGATGGACTGGGTTTTCGGATTGGATCATTCCTGCTGTTTTATTCTTATGACACCTCCAGCATTTTTGAAACAAAAAGCCTGACCGAGCGTGAGGCTGAACAAGTAATCGCACGCTACAACGGAGAGATTCGTTATTGGGACCGCCAACTTCAAACCTTGATGGATTTTCTAAAAGCAAAGGCGATGTTGAATAACACCATAATAATTATTACCGCCGACCACGGGGAAGCGTTCGGCGAACACGACAATTACAAGCATGGCAACAGCCTCTATGGAGAGGAGATCAACATACCACTTATCATCCATGACGGACGAAGCGCACAGAAAAGAACAATCTCGACTCCCCTTTCCTCAATTGAAATATCAACAATCATTGCGGAGCTGGCGGGCCTGCAACCCGCTCCTTCCTGGAAGGGGAGAACCTTGAAAGATTTTGATATCCATGAGTCCGGCCCTGACAATCGTCCAGTGGCCTCGATTCTAGTCGAACAACCGCTCTTGAAGGGACCAGAATATTTTAGTCGGCCGAACGTATCATTATCCGCTCGGCAAGGATGGGAAAAGATAATCACCCATTATGACCCTAAATCAGGCGCCGTTACCTCTTACCTTTATAGTCTTGATAAGGATCCAACTGAAACACATGGCGTACTGCTCGACTCCGATAAAGAGAAAATCTTTCTCTATCAGTGGATAAAAGATCACCTCCCTCAACCAGATACCCTCAGCATTCCGCCAAAATCAAATACTAATAAGCAAAAATTAATGGATCTAAGAGATCTTGGTTACATCCAATAAGTTATGAATCCGATAATCCGCCGGCTGCTTGAAGGCAATCAAACCGAATAAAAATCCAACCTTACAGTCCTAAACTTCCGGCAAACCTTACCCCGTCTCTCGGATGCTATTCCCAAACAAGGGGCCGGCCGCAAACCCGAGCGGCCCTTTTGATCATCTTGCGCAGGTTGGAATAGTGGCCTCACTTGACAAACATAATTCGGTCGGAACCGTTTTTCTTTCGGCGAAATCTTACTTACTTAGCAACACTTTTATTCTTGTCCCTTCCGGCGTGGTGAGCAACGCCTGGTCCAGGGCGGCATCCGGGGCCTTGTCGGCCTGGTCGCGGGCTTTTTTGGCCAGCTCTCTTTTTTTCTGGGTCCTTTCCTTGGACTCGTAATAGGTTATGATGTCGGTTTTTCCGTCGCCGTTTAAATCGGCGAGGTCGAAGTCGGTGGCGGACTCGAAATCAATTGCCATATCGGGCGCGGTGGGGTAGTTGATGTCGGCGTTTCCGTAATAGAACTGGAGCTTGTCGTCTCCGGTGTCGGCCACGAGGTCGGGGAACCCGTCGCCGTTGAAGTCGCGTCCGAAGGAGATGAGCGGAGAGAATGACCCCTGGAGCAGGGTCTTGAAGTCGAAGATTATCCCGATGACGTCAATTTTATAATTGAGCTGCACCCTCCGGTCCACCTTGGCGAACTGCTTGCCCGGGTCCTGGTCGTAGCGTCCGTCCGGGCGCATCAGGAAGATGCGGAACTGGACCTTGATCGAGTTCTCGGTCATGACCTTGAAGGCCTGCGCCGGCGCGAAGTGGAAAAAGGGGATGACCAGGTCGAGCTTGCCGTCCTTGTTGAGGTCGAACATTCCGAAGTCCACGGCGGCGCTCTCGGAGCGGACGATCTGGTCGGGCTCAGCCGGGTACTTGAGCCCGGGCCTGGCGTAATAAATGTAGCGGTCCATCTGGGTGCGCTCCTGCGACGATCCCCACTTCATCATGATGATGTCGCCGAGGCCGTCGTTGTTGAGATCATTGAAGGTCATGGCCTCGCCGGCGAAGCCCACGCCCTTCTCGGCCGCGGGCAGGATGGATTTTTTCACCGTGATGAGGGGCTGGTCGGCGAAGCGGCCGTCGTCGCCCTGCGGGAACACCCGGAGCGTGTTCTCGATCAGCGCGATAATGTCCTTTTTCTGGTCGCCGTTGAAGTCCTGGATGAACACGTCGGGCGCGGTGTAGTGGGCCGTGGTCCGCTTCTCATAGGTGCGGTATTTGAGGAACTGGTTCACGTCGTCGGTGTTCATGATGTCGCCCAGGCTGCCCACGCGGTAGGTGACGCGCGCCGGGCTGTTGATCTGCTGGAAGAGGGAGAAGCCGGTCTCGGAGTGCTTGTAGATCGCCGGGCCCTTGATGCTGGGCACGACCATTTCCTTCTTGCCGTCGCCGTCGAGGTCCCAGAGGAAGCGGAGCAGGCGCGGCTCGTTGTCCTCCGTGCCCGAGAGGATGGACCTCTCCGGCCCGGCGCTCGAGAGCGGTCCGAACTTGCCGCCCGAGAACGAGGCGACCTTGACGCCCTTGTCGGTCAGGACCACCAGCTCCGCGCCCGGTTTGCCGTCAACCTCGCCGACGTCGAATGCCCGGACCTCCTTGCCCAGCTTGAGGTCCCCGCACGCGCCCGTGAACCCTTGCGCCTTGTCCTGCAAACAGGCGCGCAGCCAGAAGGTGTCGGGCACGTTGGAGCGCGAATAGATGATGGCGAGGTCCATGAGGCCGTCGCCGTTCAAGTCTGCGACCACGCGGTCGTGCTTGGCGCCCGCGAACTCAAAGGCCTGGAAGCGGTAGTCCTTGGTGTCGCCCTCGGCCGCGCGGGCGGAGAGCGCCGGGAGCAGCAGGGCGGGGGCCAGAAGGGCCACGCCGAAAAGCGTACTGATATTTTTTCTCATAGCGTGAAGTCTCTCTTTTTTACTCCGATGACGGAGGCCGTGAAAAAGATGATGAAGAAGAGGCCGCAGATGAAGATCATCTTTTGAATGTCCCAGGTCCACCAGGTCTGGATCTGGATCCCGGTGGGCAGGTCGTCGAGCATGTACATGGGCACGTAGCGCTGTGATGGGAAGCCCAGGGTGACCCAGGAGAAGAGGTGTTTCTCTCCGTTCCAGGTGAAGTTGATGCCCAGGGTCGCGGGGATGAGTCCGAGGATCTGGAAAAAGACCCAGGCGATGAGCCCGATGATGATCGAGCCGCCCATGGTGGAGGAATAGGTCGAGACCATGAGCGCCATGGCGGCGATGGCGGCGAACGGGATCAGCAGCAAAAACGTCCCGATCAGCATCTCCTTGTACATGTAATAGGACGAGAAGATGACGTACTCGTTCTCGACCAGGTCGCCGAGCCCGTAGGAGTAGCCGCCGGCGATCAGGGCGATGGCCCAGAAGATGGCGATGGCCAGCGCGATCATGAGCATGGCGGTCACGTACTTGGAGATGATCAGCTCCATGCGGGTCACCGGCCGGGTCAGGATGTATTTGACCGTCGAGTTCGAGATCTCCAGCGCGAACAGGATGCAGATCATCACGTAGAGGATGGGAGCGCCGAAGTCCACGCACCGGAGCACCAGGCTGATGGCGAAGGCGTAGCCGGAGCCGGACTTGATGGCGATGGCCTGCTCCGCGTGATAGATGAGGTACGAGCCCAGGCCGGCGATGCCCACCATGGCCGCGTAGCCCGCGATCACCACCCAGTAATTGGCGAGCTTGATCACGTCGGCCTGCACCAGCTTGGCCACGGTCACGAAGAAATCCGCGACTTTGGAGACCGGCGATCCGCCGGCGGAGATTTCCGCCGCCCGCTCCGGCTGCTCAGTAGACATCCTGCGATTCTCCCGTGAGTCCCACGAAAAATTCCTCGAGACTCCGGTGCCGCGCGCTGATCGAGCTCACTTTGAAGCCGGCCTCGATCAGCGCCTTGTTGATGGGAAACAGGGCCAGGTCCTTCCTCGGAAACTCGATCACGCCCCGCTTCACGCATTCCGACTCGACCGCGAACTTCTCGCGCAGGAAGTCGCGGCACTGCCGGTCCTGGTCCTCATCCACCCGCACGTTGACCACATCGGAGCCGGTCCCGATCAGGTCGTCCATGCGGCCCTCCTCGATGATCTTGCCGCGGTAGATGATGCCGATACGGTCGCAGATCATCTCCATCTCGGAGAGGAGGTGGCTGGAGAGGAACACGGTGGTGCCCTCCTGGTCGCGGATGCGGCGGACCAGGTTGCGGACCTCGCGGGTGCCCTGCGGGTCGAGCCCGTTGGTGGGCTCGTCGAGCACGAGCAGGCGCGGCCGGTTCAGCAGCGCGAGCGCGATGCCCAGACGCTGGCGCATGCCCTGTGAAAAGCCCTTGACCTTGTGGCCGCCGCGCCGGCCCAGGCCCACGATGTTCAGGACCTCCTGGATGCGGTCCTTGCTGACCCCGCCCGAGAGACGGCCGAAGAGACGGAGGTTCCGGCGCCCGCTCATGTACGGATAAAACGCCGGGCCCTCCACCAGGGCCCCCACGTTCTTGATCGCGCTCTTGAATTCCTTGCGGATGTCCCGGCCGAACACGCGCGCCGTCCCGGCGCTGGGCTGGATCAGGCCGAGCATCATGCGGATCGAGGTGGTCTTGCCCGCGCCGTTCGGGCCGATGAACCCGTAGATGTCGCCAACGTTCACGTTCAGCGACAGGTCCGAGACGGCCTGCAGGCCCCCGAACTGCTTGGATATATGGTCGGCTTCCAACGCCGCGCGGCTAGACATTTAGGTGCTTCCCCCCGGCCGGAATCAGATGGTCGCGGACCCGGAGCGGTTCCGGCCCGCGTCCAATTAATTTATATCAATCGGGCGGCGGGCACAAGCCTTGGAGCGCGGTTACCTCGTCTCCAACAACGGCGGCTCTCCGACCCACAGCTCCTTTGGCGGCTGCCAGTGGCGCAGCTCGGGCTCACTGTGGATTTTGACGGCGTACTTGATCATCTCGAGGGCGGCGGGCACGTTGTTGGCCTTTTCCTGGTCGAGGCGGGAGACGTTGTAGATCCAGAAGATGGGCGAGATGCTGCCGTTGATGGGCGTGAGCATCTGGTCCACGTTGTCCTTGCCGACCTCCACGGTGAAGGACAGGATGCCGTAGTGGTGATAGAGGTAGCTGTCGAGGTCGCCGAGCGTGGGGTAGAGGTCAATGCCGGGCTGCACCGAGTACTTCTCGAACTGCTTGGACCGATAGGCGAGCCCGATCTCGCGCATCAGGTCCGTGTCCGGCTCCGGGTCCGGATACGTGCCCGGAGAGTAGAGGATGAGGCCGCCCGAGGTGTGGTAGTTGAGCGCGAGCAGGAAATCATGTTGGTCAATGAATCTCACGAGCGCGGCGGTCTCCGGCTCGGAGAGCGGAACGGGGCCGCGGTGGGTCTCCGAGCGCTGCTTGGGCGACCCGGCCTCGTCCTTCAACTTTTGCGGGGCGTCCGGCGGGTAGGGGAAGTTACGGTTCAGGTCAACCTTGCGCTCGTTCTTACGCACGAACCAGGTGACGCCGTACCGCGCCTGTTGCTCCGAGGCCTTGGCCATCCCGTCGGGATTCACCACCGGGATGAAATAGATATCCACCGCGTCCGCCGTCCGCTTGATCTCGCAATCGTCGCCGTATTCGCCGGCCATGGTAGTGAGGAGCGCCATCACCATCTGGCCTCCGGCCAGCTCCTGGGCGTGGATGTTGCCGGTGACCAGAATCTGCGTGGCTCCGCCCCCGCCGGTGTGGAGCCGCACCCAGCGCAGGTCCCTGCCGTCCACGGTCTTGCCGTAGGTCCCGCCGGTCAGGATGTCCGGGTGCCCCGCGATCAGCTTGTCCAGCTCCGCGTAAATTTCATCGAGCGTCTGGTAAGGCCGGAGCCTGCGCTCCGGGTCGGCCTTCTTCTTTGCCGCCTCCTCCTTCGCCGCCGCTTTCTTCTTCTGTTTGACCTCCTTCAAATACTTCTTGATCTCGGGCGAGTATTGGCGGGCGGCCAGGGCGGGGCGGGCCATGCTCAGCAAAAGTGCTAAGGTTACGAATCCAACCACGCAGCGGGACCTTTTCATAATACTCCTCCTGATAAACACTTCCGGAAAATATCCAAGATTTTTTCACGCAAAGGCACAAAGGCGCAAAGTCATGTAAAAATGTTCTTCTAAAACTTGGCGCCTTTGCGCCTTTGCGTGAATACAAAACATCCCTATACTTCCCTGATCTTCAGGAACCGTTGACCAGGTACTCCATGGCCTTTTCCGGGCAGGTGAGGGGTGAGGTGTACTTGGTGCAGTGGAGGCAGCCGACGTAGATTTTCTGGTAGAGGTTTTCCTTGCTGGTCTCGCGGAAGCCGAACTTCTTGAAGAACTCGGGGTAGAAGGTGAGGACGATGACGCGGTCGGGCGACATTTTTTTGAGCTTTTCGATCATGGCGGTCAGGAGCTGCGCGCCGATGCCTTTTTTGTGGTCTTGTTTGCGCACGGAGAAGCTGATGACCTCCAGGCAGCGGTCGGGCCGCTCCGGGTCAATCAGCGGCAGGACCTGCCACGAGATCACGCCCTTGACCCCGCCGTCGTCATAAACCAGGAAGCGGTCGAAATGCGTGAAGATGTCCTGGTACGGCCGGGGCAGGACCTCCTCCGGGTTCTCCCGGATCACCTCGTAGATCGAGGCCACGTCGCCGAACCGGGCCTCCCGGATGTGTTTAGAGTCCGCCATGGGATGATCCTGTTACAATGGGTGGAAATTGAGAGATTATATTAAACGCAAAGGCGCAAAGGGAAAAAATTTTATTCCAGGTCCGTGCCGCGGGTTTGCTGCAACCCCTGGCCCTCAAGCCTCAATCCCCACGCCTCAAGCCCCAAGCCTCAAGCCCCAAGCCTCAAGCCCCAAGCCCTCTGTCACTTCGGCTGCGCCTCCATCTCCTCCCGGTTCTTGCTCTTCACGTAGCGCACCGCTTCCTTGATCACCGTGGAGCGCTTGGCCCCGCCCAGGAGCTCCTGCAGGTCTTGGTGCAGCGACTTGTCGTTGATCAGCATGCCCACCGTGCCCTCGCCCTCGTTGATCTTCCTGGTGATGTCCTCCACGTTGGCCAGCGTGCCCTTGATGTTGCCGACCAGGTCCTTCTGCTTCACGTCCGCGAGCACCGCCTGCACGTCGCCGGTCACGCCCTTCACGTCCACCAGCGCCTTCTTCACCGTGCCCGTCATGTTGGTCACGTCGTTGAGCACCCTCTTCACCTGGTCGCCGTAGATGACCTCGTGCAGTCCGCCCGGGCCCTGCCGGATGTCGCCGAGCAGGCCCTGCACGTTGTCCGCGGTCTTGTTCAGGTTGGCCATCAGCTCCTTGCCCTTGGGATCGTAGATCAGGGTGTGGACCAGGCCGGGCTGGGTCTTGGCCGCGTCGAGCAGGTCATTGACGCGGGCGAGCGTGGGGGTGAGGCTGTCGGTGATGGCGGCAAGCCCGCCGCCGCCGGGCTTGGTGGGCAGGTACATGCCGTCGCTGAGGCAGCCGGTGTCCAGGTTCTTCACGGTCTTGATCAGCTTCTGGTACCGGGCCTCGATCTCCGGCTGGACGGTGTCGCCCTGCCAGGTCTTGCCCGCGTCGTCCCATTCCTTCCTGATCTCGCGCGCGGCCCACGAGCGCACCGACTTCCTGGCCGCCTCCGCGGCCCGGGTCGGGTCACCGGCGTAGATGTCCAGGTAATTGTCCCCGAGCAGCCCCTCCGAGTTGATGTGGAAGTAAGCGAAGGCGCCTTCCGGGTCGGCGACCGCGGCGTCGGGATCCGGGTTGCCGATGGCGATGCGGCCGACGTAGTCCGAATTAATGGACATATCCAGCAGGATCAGGTCCTCGCCCGGCTTCTCCGAGAACCTGACCGACTCCACCTTGCCGATCTTGATGCCGTGGATCCGCACCGGGGAGTAATACTGGATGCCGTTGGCGTTTTTCATGTAGGTATGCAGGGAGATCTTGCTGAGCAGCATGGTGCTCTCGGCGGAGGTCTGATAAATGGTATAGGCCCCCCAACCCAGCACGGCCAGCACGAAGATCCCCACGATCAGGTTTTGCCAGAATTGCTTACGCATGATTCACTCCCCCGCTTAGTTATGTCCCCCAATAATAACATAAGAAAAACGCCAAGACGCCAAGAGCGCCAAGGGCGATGTTTTGATTAAATTCTCAAGCCGGCCTCCCGGCAATTTGATCCTTCTTGGCGTTCCCTTCGACGGGTTCGCCAGGCAGGTTGGAGTCATGGCGATGCGACTTTTCCCGAGTCTGGCCGCCAAGAACACCAGATTTTACTTGGCGAACCTTGGCGCTCTTGGCGCCTTGGCGTTTTTCTTGACGTCTATCTTGGACAAGAGTGTCCCCCGCTGTGGCCGGGCCGGCTTATTCCAGGGTCTTCATCCGTCCAAAAATAAAGTCGTGCACCCTCTGGTCCGGCGAGCTCTTCATGTTCTCCACCGTGTCCACCGCGATGATCTTCTTGTCATAAAGCATGGCGATGCGGTCGGAGAACTGGAAGATGCTCTCCATGTCGTGCGTGACCGCGATGGAGGTGATGGGCGTGCCGTCGCGGCTCTTTTTCAGCGACTTGATCAACGCCACGATCCTTTTCACGTTGGTGGGGTCGAGCTCGGTGGTGGGCTCGTCCCACAAAATGATCTCGGGGTCCGTGGCGCAGGCCCGGGCCAGCGACACCCGCTTCCGCATCCCGCCCGAGAGCTCCACCGGCATCAGCGCCGCCACGTCCGGAGTGAGACCCACCATCTCGATCTTCTCCATCACGATCTTCTTCACCTCCGGCTCCTTCATCTGCCGGAACCGCTCCCGCAATGGATACGCCACGTTCTCGAATACCGTCAGCGAGTCGAACAGCGCGCCGGCCTGGAACAGGTACCCGATCCGCTTGCGGAAGGCGAACAGCTTGCGCTCCGGCAGCGGCACGATGTCTATCCCGTCAATGAAAATCCGGCCCGACTCCGGCTTGAACAGGCCCATCACCTGCTTCAGGAACACGCTCTTGCCCTCGCCCGAGCCACCGATCAGCGACAGCGTCTCCCCGCGACGGACCTGGAGCGACAGGCCCTGGTGCACTTCCTTTTCCCCGAACGACTTGTGCACGTCCTGGAACTCGATCACGATGCCGTTGTCTTTTTCCTGCGCCATATAAATTCTTTTTAACCGCAGATGAACGCAGATTAACGCAGATAAGATTATTTAATTTTTATTTATCTGCGTTAATCTGCGTTCATCTGCGGTTCTCCTCTTCAACTCTGTCCATAACTCACCCGATAACCGCCCGGATCAGGTCCACCGCCGCCTGCTGCTGCGCCGCCGCCCCGTAAATGAGCCAGAGCAGGAAGACCTTGGACAGGAAATAGTCCGAGATCAGGATGGCGATGAGCCCGAGCACCACGGTAAACGTCACCGCGCGGCCCAGACCCTCGGCGCCGCCCACCACCTTGAGCCCCTGGTAGCAGCCGATGATCGCCACCGCGTAACCGAAGAAGAACGTCTTGAAAATTCCCACCGCGTAGTCCTGCCACCACATGTAGGTCCGGATCGAGTGCCAATAGAAGGAAGCGTCGAGCTGGGCTTCCTGGCGGACCACCAGCATTCCGCCCCATAACCCCACGATGTCCGCCAGCAGGGTGAGCAGCGGGAACATCAGGATGCAGGCCAGCAGCCGGGGCGCCACCAGCTTCACCAGCGGGTCCGCCCCCAGGCTGCGCATGGCGTCAATCTGCTCGGTCAGCGTCATGCTCCCGATCTCCGCGCACATGCCCGCGCCCACCCGGCCGCCAACCAAGAGGCACGTCAGCACCGGCGCCAGCTCGCGCACCACCGACATCGAAACCATCGTCCCCACGTAGCTCTTGAGCCCGAACCGCGACAGCGAATAAGTGAGCTGCAGCGCCATGACCCCGCCCGTGAAAAAAGCGGTGATCACCGCGATGGGCAGGCTCTTGATCGCCACGTCGTAGCACTGCCAGAAAAATTCCTTGAGCTTGTCCAGGCGCCACGGCGGCGAAAAAAAGTTCACGAACGCCCAGAAGGTCATCAGCGCGATCTCGCCCATGGCCACCACGAAGTTGTTGACCTTCTCCCCCAGCCAGGCCACGTTGTTGACCGTGAGGCTCTTCATCACTCTGGATTGCGTGCTCAAATCAGGTCCTTTTTTAAGTTAAAAGTTCACTCTTGTCCAAAATAGGCCGTAAGAAAACCGCCAAGACGCCAAGAGCGCCAAGGATCGCCAAGTAAATCATGATGTTTCTTTGCGGCCCGGCAAAGAACAGCTCCGCAGCGTTGGCCCCAACCGGCTTGGCGAACCGGCCGACGGGAGCGCCAAGCAAGAAACATTCGCACCCAAGCCCTCTTAAAATCGTGTTTAAAAATAATCCTTGGCGCTCTTGGCGTCTTGGCGGTTCTCCGGTCCGTTTATT
>DATKZS010000025.1:0-16621 GCA_035527835.1 bacterium | reverse complement strand
ACCCGAGTGATCGCCGCCGTCAGCGTCGTCTTCCCGTGGTCAATGTGGCCGATCGTCCCCACATTCACGTGCGGCTTCGTCCGATTGAATTTCTCCTTCGCCATCTCAATCCTCCTTGGTCTTTACGTAGGGCGCAGGGCGCAGGGCGAAGGGCGTAGAGCGTGCAGTCAGCCATCGCCATTCTTCACGCCATTCGCCCTTCGCTCTACGCTCTTCGTCCTCCGCACCGCCCTAATCAGTAGCCCCTTACCTTGAGGAGCAATTCCTCGGTCAAATTTGCCGGCACCACGTCGTACTTGTGGAACTGCATGGTGTAGGTCGCCCGCCCTTGCGAGAGCGACCGGAGCTCGTTCACGTATCCGAACAACTGGGCCAGCGGGGCCAGCGCCTTGTAAACCTGCGCTCCGGACCTGGACTCGAAGGAAAGAATCGTGCCCCGCCTCCGGTTCAGGTCGTTGAGCATGTCGCCCACGTATTCCTCGGGGACCACGACCTCGAGCTTCATGATCGGCTCGAGCAGCACCGGCCCGCCCTTTTTCGAGGCCTCCTTGAAGGCCAGGGATGCCGCGGCCTTGAAGGCTATGTCCGACGAGTCCACCTCGTGGTATTTCCCGTCGAGCAGGATCGCCTTGACGCCGACCACCGGGTAGCCCGCGAGCTCTCCCACCTCCATGGCCTGCTTGACGCCATGCTCCACCGCGGGCACGTACTCCTGGGGGATGGCGCCGCCCCGGAGCTTGTTCTCGAACACGAACCCCTGGTCCACTCCCGCCAGCGGCTCGAACCGCATCTTGACCACGCCGAACTGGCCGTGCCCGCCCGATTGCTTCACGTAGCGGCCCTCGACCTCGCAGGCCCTGGTCAGCGTCTCCTTGTACGCCACCTGCGGCTTGCCCACGTTGGCCTGGACGTTGTACTCGCGGAGCATCCGGTCCACCACGATCTCCAGGTGCAGCTCGCCCATCCCCGAAATGATGGTCTGGCCCGTCTCCTCGTCGTAGTGCACCTTGAACGACGGGTCCTCCGCCATCAGCTTGCCGAGCGAGCTCGAGAGCTTGTCCTGGTCAGCCCGGGTCTTGGGCTCGATCGCCACCGAGATCACGGTCGCCGGGAACTCGATGGATTCGAGCACGATCGGCTTGTTGATGGCCGAGAGCGTGTCGCCGGTGCTGGTGTTCTTGAGCCCCACCACCGCCACGATGTCGCCGGCCCACACCTCCGGCACGTCCTCTTCCTTGATCGCGTGCATCTTGAGCAGCCGGCCCACGCGCTCCTTCTTGTCCTTGCTCGCGTTCAAGACCATGCTTCCGGCCTTGATGCCGCCGGAATACACCCGGATGAACGTCATGACCCCCTTGTGGGCGTCGTTCATGATTTTAAAGGCCAGGGCCGTAAACGGCTCGTCGTCGCTGGCTGTCCGTAAAAGCTCCTCCCCCGTCTTCGGATGCTTGCCCTTGATCGGCGGAACGTCCGGCGGAGAGGGCAGATAATCAATTACCGCGTCAAGCAGGCACTGCACGCCCTTGTTTCTGAAGGCCGAGCCGCACAGCACCGGGAAAAAGCTCAACTTGAGCGTGGCCCGGCGGATCGCGGCCCGGATGTCGTCCTCGGTAACGCTGGCGCCTTCCAGGTAGGCGTCCATGAACTTTTCGTCGTTCTCGGCCAGGGTCTCGAGCATGACCTCGCGCCAGTACAGGGCCTCTTCCTTGAGGTCCTCGGGAACGGGGATTTCCCGCATCCGCGCCCCCAGGGTCTCTTCGTCCCAGATGATCCCGGTCATGCGGATCAGATCTATCACGCCCGTGAAGCCGGTCTCGGCCCCGATGGGGATCTGCACCGGCAGCGGCGTTGCTTTTAATCTGGCTTGGATCATTTCGAGCACGTTCGGGAAGTTCGCGCCCACACGATCCATCTTGTTGACGAAGGCGATCCTGGGGACCCCGTACTTGTCGGCCTGACGCCAGACCGTTTCCGACTGGGGTTCCACGCCTCCGTAGGCGTCAAAAACAGCGATGGCCCCGTCCAGGACTCGGAGGGACCGCTCGACTTCAACGGTGAAGTCAACGTGGCCGGGAGTGTCAATTATGTTGATGCGGTGATCGCGCCAGAAGCAAGTGGTGGCCGCAGCCGTGATGGTGATGCCCCGCTCCTGTTCCTGCTCCATCCAATCCGTGACCGTGTTGCCTTCGTCCACGTTACCCAGCCGGTAGGTGACTCCGGTGTAGAAGAGGATCCGCTCGGTCGTAGTGGTCTTGCCGGCATCAATGTGCGCCATGATTCCGATGTTGCGGATGCGTGATAATGGTACAACTCTTCCCAAAGAGCCCCTCGCCCGGCATAAGCCACCGGAATGCGCGCCAGATCATGGCCAATCCTATTCCGGATCATCAATCTTGTCGTCTCCTGAGTGCCCGGACCGGGGACCGACTCCCCCGCCGGACCTTTTACGTTACCACCGGTAATGAGCAAAGGCCTTGTTCGCCTCCGCCATCCGGTGGGTGTCCTCCTTCTTCTTCACCGCGCCGCCCTTGTTGTCGGCCGCGTCCAGCATCTCCATCGCCAGCTTCTCCCGCATCGTGCGCTCGGTCTTGCGATCCCGCGAGTAGTTGATCAGCCACCGGATGGCCAGCGCTTCCTGCCGCCGGGGCCGGATCTCGACCGGGACCTGGTAGTTCGCGCCGCCCACCCGCCGGCTCTTCACCTCCACCATGGGCATCGAGTTCTTCAGCGCCTTCTTGAACGTCTTCACCGGGTCGTCCTTGGTCCGCTGCGCGATGATGTCCAGCGCCCCGTAAACGATCCGCTCGGCCGGGCTCTTCTTGCCCTTCCGCATCACCGCGCTGATGAACCGCGTGACCTGCGCTTCACTGTAAATCGGGTCCGGCATCAGCTCCCGGACCGGCACTTCTCTTCTTCTGGGCATTTCCTATCTTCCTGTTCTCTTAATAGTCGGAGTTAACTCGTATGCAATTTTTTTGCCGCAGATGAACGCAGATGAACGCAGATTGCATCATGCCTATTTCAGAATTATCTGCGTTTATCTGCGTTCATCTGCGGCCACTTTCTTCCTTAATGCTCACCATGCCCTAGGCGACAAAAAAGGATTGAATCGAAAGGAATCAATCCCTTTGCCGTTCAATCCTTACTTTGGTCTCTTGGCCCCGTATTTCGACCTGGCCTGCTTTCTGTCCGCAACTCCCAGCGAGTCCAGCGTGCCCCGGATGATGTGGTAGCGGACGCCGGGAAGGTCCTTGATCCTGCCGCCCCGGATCAGCACCACCGAGTGCTCCTGCAGATTGTGGCCCACGCCCGGGATGTAGGTGGTCACCTCGATCCCGTTGGTGAGCCGCACGCGGGCGACCTTGCGCATGGCCGAGTTCGGCTTCTTGGGAGTGAACGTGGTCACGCGCACGCACACCCCCCGCTTCTGCGGGCAACCCTGCAAAGCCGGCGCCTTGGTCTTCTTGTGCGGTTTGACCCGCTCTTTCCGGATCAACTGGTTAATAGTAGGCATTAATTCACAGGTCCCTTTTTCCTCAAATTACCGAATCCCATCATTATATCAAATTTTCAGCTCAAGTCAAGACAAATCCCGTATTTCGCCTGCCGGAGGCGGCGCCGGTTTGTAACCGGCGGGATTTCCACCGGCTAAAACCGGCGGCACGGCCCTGGCGTCCGGCTCAGGCCGTGTCCGCCGCGGCCTCTCCGGCCTCGGCCTCCGGGACCTCGATCCCGATCTGGCGGTAGCGCTCCATTCCGGTGCCCGCCGGGATCAGGCGGCCCATGATCACGTTCTCCTTCAAGCCGCGCAGGTAATCAATCTTGCCGGCGATTGAGGCCTCGGTCAGCACCCGGGTGGTCTCCTGGAAGCTGGCGGCGGAGATGAAGCTCTCGGTGGAGAGCGAGGCCTTGGTGATGCCGAGCAGCTTGGGCTCCGCGGTGGCCGGTTTCTTTTTGAGGGCGATCACGCGGTCGTTCTCGTCCTCGAAAGAGGCGCGGTCCACCTCGTCCCCCGTGAGGAATTCGGTGTCGCCCGGGTTGGTGACCCGGAGCCTCCTGAGCATCTGGCGCACGATCACCTCGATGTGCTTGTCGTTGATCTTCACGCCTTGCAGCCGGTACACCTGCTGGACCTCGTCCACCAAGTACTTGGCCAGCTCCTTCTCGAAGCGGACCCGGAGGATGTCGTGCGGGTTCGCGGAGCCTTCCATCAGCGGCTCGCCCGAGCGCACGAAGTCGCCCTCGTGCACGATGATGGCCTTGCCTTTGGGGATCTGGTACGACTTGGGCTCGCCCACCTCCGGGGTGATCACGATGGTGCGGCGTCCCTTCACCTCCTCGCCGAAGCTCACGGAGCCGTCAATCTCCGCGATGATGGCCAGCTCCTTGGGCTTCCGGGCCTCGAACAGCTCGGCCACGCGGGGAAGACCGCCGGTGATGTCCTTGGTCTTGGTGGTCTCGCGCGGGATCTTGGCGATGACGTCGCCGGCGGCGACCATGTCTCCCTCCATCACCATGACGTGGGCCCCGACGGGCATGTAGTAGCGCGCGTAGTTATTGGAGCGGGGGAGCTTCAAGGTCTTGGTCGAGTTGGCTTCCTTGATGGAGACGCGCGGCCGAAGCTCGGCGTTCTTGGACGTGATCACGACCTTGCGGGCGAAGCCGGTGCGGTCGTCGAGCTGCTCGATCATGGTGACGTTCTCGATGATGTCGCCGAACTTGATGCGTCCGTCCACCTCGGTGAGGATCGGGTTGGAGTACGGGTCCCACTCGGCGATCATCTGTCCCGCTTCCACCTTGGCCCCGCCCTTGACCTTGACCTCGGCGCCGTAAACGATGGAGAAGCGCTCGACCTCCACCCCGCGGCTGTCCTCGATCACCACCTCGCCGTTTCGGTTCATGGCCACCATGTCGCCGTTCTTCTTGACCACGGTGTTGAGCCCGTGTAACGCGGCCTTGCCGCTGAAGTGGGCCACGTGGGTGGACTGCTCGCCGCGGCTGGACGCGGCGCCGCCGATGTGGAAGGTCCGCATGGTGAGCTGGGTGCCCGGCTCGCCGATGGACTGGGCCGCGATCACGCCGACGGCCTCCCCGACGTTGACCTTGTGGCCGCGGGCCAGGTCGCGTCCGTAGCACTCGCGGCACACGCCGCGGCGGGCCCGGCAGGTGAGCACCGACCGGATCTTGATCCGCTCCAGGCCGGCCTCGTCCACTTTTTCCGCGGTCTCCTCGTCGATGTTCTCGTTCCTCTTCACGATCACGTTGCCCAGGCGGTCGTGGATGTCGTCAAGGGTGGTCCGTCCCAGGATGCGCGAGCCCACCGTCTCGATGATCCGGCCCGCCTCCAGCAGAGGCCCGACCTCGATCCCGTCCAGCGTGCCGCAGTCGTCCTCCATCACGATCACGTCCTGCGACACGTCCACCAGCCGCCGGGTCAGGTAGCCCGAGTTCGCCGTTTTGAGGGCGGTGTCGGCCAGGCCCTTGCGCGCGCCGTGGGTGGACACGAAGTATTGCAGCACCGACAGGCCCTCGCGGAAGTTCGCGGTGATCGGGGTCTCGATGATCTCGCCGGAGGGCTTGGCCATGAGCCCGCGCATGCCGGCGAGCTGGCGCACCTGCTGCTGCGAGCCGCGGGCGCCCGAGTCCACCATCATGTAGATGGGGTTCAGGCTCTCCACCGTCACGTCCTTGCCCTGCGGCCCCTTGCGCACCTCGATGCCCAGCTCCTTGGTCAGCTCGTCGCCGATCTGATTGGTCACCTCGCCCCAGCGGTCCACTACCTTGTTGTAGCGCTCGCCCGGGGAGATGCGTCCGTCCTGGTACTCCTCCTCGATCTCCTGCACTTCCTTGTAGGCCTGGTCGAGCATCTGCTGCTTCTTGCTGGGGATCTTGAGGTCGTCAACGCAGATGCTGATCCCGGCCTGGGTGGCGAAGTCAAAGCCCAGGGTCCGGATGCGGTCGGCCAGGATGACCGTCTCCTTGTTGCCCGCCACCCGGTAGCAAATGCTGACCAAGTCCTCGAGCTGCTTCTTCTTCATCGCCTTGTTGATGGTGGAGAAGGGGATGGCCGGGGGCAGGATCTCGGAGAGGATGACGCGGCCGGTGGTTGTCTCGACGGTCTTGCCGCCGAGCCTTGCCTTGATCTTGGCGTGCAGGTCCAGGTCGCCCTGGTCATAGGCCAGGAGCACTTCCTCCGGCGAGGAGTAGGCCTTGCCCGTGCCCTTGACGTATGCCTGCTCGCGGGTCAGGTAGTAAATGCCGAGCACCACGTCCTGGCTGGGCACGATGATGGGCTTGCCGTTCGCCGGGCTCAGGATGTTGTTGGTGCTCATGATCAGCACGCGGTTCTCGACCTGGGCCTCCAGCGACAGCGGCACGTGCACGGCCATCTGGTCGCCGTCGAAGTCGGCGTTGAAGGCCAGGCAGACCAGCGGGTGGAGCTGGATGGCCTTGCCCTCGATCAGGATGGGCTCGAAGGCCTGGATGCCCAGCCGGTGCAGGGTGGGGGCGCGGTTCAGCATCACCGCATGCTCCCGGATCACCTCGTCCAGGATGTCCCACACCTCCGGGCGCTCCCGCTCCACCATCTTCTTGGCCGCCTTGATCGAGGTCGCCAGGCTCCGCTCTTCCAGCTTGTTGTAGATGAACGGCTTGAACAGCTCGAGCGCCATCTTCTTGGGCAGGCCGCACTGGTGGAGCCGAAGCTCCGGGCCCACCACGATCACGGACCGGCCGGAATAGTCCACCCGCTTGCCGAGCAGGTTCTGCCGGAACCGGCCCTGCTTGCCGCGGAGCATGTCGGAGAGGCTCTTCAAGGGCCGCTTGTCCGGGCCGTTGATGGCGCGGCCGCGCTTGCCGTTGTCGAAGAGCGCGTCCACCGCCTCCTGGAGCATGCGCTTTTCGTTTCTGACGATGATCTCGGGGGCGTTCAGCTCGATCAGCCTTTTCAGGCGGTTGTTGCGGTTGATGACGCGGCGGTAGAGGTCGTTCAAGTCGGAGGTGGCGAACCTGCCGCCGTCCAGCGGGACCAGGGGCCTTAAGTCGGGCGGGATCACCGGGATGCGCTCCAGGATCATCCACTCCGGCCGGTTGCCCGACTTCCTGAAGGCGTCCGCGATCTTGAGCCTTTTGCCCAGCTTGATCCTGCGGGCCTCGGACTTGGTCTCCTCCATCTCCGCCCGCAGCCGCGTGCACAGCTCTTCCAGGTCCAAAGACGCCATCATGTCGCGCACGGCCTCGGCGCCCATGCCCGCCTTGAAATGGAGGCCCTCGCTCTGCAGCTTGCGGTAATTTTCCTCGGCCAGAAGCTCGCCGGCTTCGAGGTCGGTGTTGCCGGGATCGAGCACGATGAAGGACTCGTAATACAGGACTTTTTCCAGGTCCTTCAGGGTGAGGTCCAAAAGCGATCCGATGCGGGAGGGGATGCTCTTGAGGAACCAGATATGGGCCACCGGCGCGGCCAGGTCAATGTGGCCCATGCGTTCGCGCCGCACCTTGGACTTGATCACCTCGACCCCGCACTTCTCGCAGGTGATGCCGCGGTGCTTCATGCGCTTGTACTTGCCGCAGTTGCACTCGTAGTCCTTGATCGGTCCGAAGATGCGGGCGCAAAACAGGCCGTCGCGCTCCGGCTTGAACGTCCGGTAGTTGATGGTCTCCGGCTTCTTCACCTCGCCGTGCGACCATTCCTTGATCTTGGCCGGGCTCGCCAGCGCGATCTTGACCGCGGAAAAACTAAGCGGGCTCTTGGGCCGCTCGAAAATTCCCAGCGATAGTTCCTTCACCGCGATGCCTCCTTGTTTGAGTTACACGGATGGTCGAAAACGTATGTCGCAGGTCCCGGCGCCGCTGCAGGCCGCGACCGAAAAATCACGGAGAAGATCAACAAGGATATTTAGGATATTCATGATAAAATATTTTCTTATCCTTAATATCCTTGACATCCTTGTTTCTCCATTCTTCTTACTCCGCCACCTTCTCCAGCAGCGTCACGTCCAGCGCCAAACTCTGCAACTCCTTGACCAGGACGTTGAACGACTCCGGCAGGCCCGCCTCGAAGTCCTGCCGGCCCTTCACGATGGCCTCGTACATGCGCGACCGGCCCGCGATGTCGTCCGACTTCACCGTCAAAAACTCCTGCAGCGTGTACGCCGCGCCGTAGGCCTCGATGGCCCACACCTCCATCTCGCCCAGCCGCTGCCCGCCGAACTGGGCTTTGCCCCCCAGCGGCTGCTGCGTGACCAGCGAGTACGGCCCGATGGAGCGGGCGTGGATCTTATCGTCCACCAGGTGATGCAGCTTGAGCATGTACATCACGCCCACCGTGACCTTGGAATCAAAGGGCAGGCCGGTGCGCCCGTCATAGAGCACCGCCTGGCCGGTGGTCGGACGGCCCGCCTTGGCGAGCAGCTCCTTGATCTCGGTTTCCTTGGCCCCGTCGAAGACCGGCGAGCTCGAGTAAACGCCCTTGACCATGGTGCGGGCCAGCTCCAGAGTGTCCTCGTCCGAGAGCTCGGCCACTATCTTGTTCATCTTCCGGGACCCCATGATCTCCGCGATCTTCTTCTTGAGCTTGTCCGGCCCGAAGTTGTCGCGGATCATCTCATCGAGCTGCTCTCCGAGCCCCAGCGAGGCCCAGCCCAGGTGGGTCTCGAGGATCTGGCCCACGTTCATGCGCGACGGCACGCCCAAGGGGTTCAGCACGATGTCAACCGGAGTGCCGTCCTCCAGGTACGGCATGTCCTCCTCGGGAAGGATGCGGCTCACCACGCCCTTGTTCCCGTGCCGGCCCGCCATCTTGTCGCCCACCGACAGCTTGCGCTTGATCGCCACGAACACCTTCACCATCTTGATCACGCCGGGCGGAAGGTCGTCCTCCCGCTGCAGCCGGCCGATCCGGTCCTCCACCAGCCGCTCCACCATCTCGATCTGCTCCAGCGCCCGGTCCACCAGCGCCCCCACCTCCAGCTCCCGCTCCGCCTTGCCCGACACGATCAGCTTCGGCCACAACTCCAGCCGAAGCCCTTCCAAAAGGTCGCCGTTGACCGTCTCTTCCTTCTTGGCCAGCACCTTTTCCGTCTTCGGGTCCACCACCCGGTGCATCGTCTTCTTGCCGCCGATCAGCTTCAGGACCTTGCGCTTCACGTCGTCATTGATGATCCGGATCTCGTCGTCCTTGTCCTGCATGAGCTTCTGCACTTCCGCGTCCTGGATCGTCTTGCTCCGCTCGTCCCTGGACACGCCCTTCCGGGAGAACACCCGCGCGTCAATGATGATCCCCTCGACCCCCGGCGGGACCCGGAGCGATGTGTCGCGCACGTCGCCCGCCTTCTCGCCGAAGATGGCCCGCAGAAGCTTCTCCTCCGGCGACAGGTGCGACACGCTCTTCGGCGTGATCTTGCCCACCAGGATGTCGCCCGGATGCACCTCCGCCCCGATCCGCACGATCCCGCTCTCGTCAAGGTTCCGAAGCGCGTCCTCCCCCACGTTCGGGATGTCGCGCGTGATCTCCTCCTTGCCGAGCTTGGTGTCCCGCGACGTCCCCTCGAACTCCTCGATGTGGATCGAAGTGAACGTGTCCCGCTTGATCAGGCGCTCCGAGAGCAGGATCGAGTCCTCGAAGTTGTACCCGCCCCACGGCATGAACGCCACCACGACGTTCTTGCCCAGCGCCAGCTCGCCGTTCTCCGTGCCCGTGCCGTCCGCGATCACTTCGCCCTTTTCCACCCGCTGGCCCACCGCCACGATCGGCCTCTGGTTGATGCACGTGCCCTGGTTCGACTTGCGGTACTTGATCATGTTGTAGATGTCAACGCCCCGGTCCTTGCCGTCCGGCCGGATCAGCTCGTCGTCAACCTTGATCACGATTCGATCCGCGTCAACGTTCGCCACCTGGCCGCTGCGCTTGCACAGCATGGTCGCGCCCGAATCGCGCGCCACCACGTCCTCCATCCCCGTACCCACCAGCGGCGCCTCCGTCGCCAAAAGCGGCACCGACTGCCGCATCATGTTCGACCCCATCAGCGCCCGGTTGGCGTCGTCGTGCTCCAAAAACGGGATCAGGCCCGCGGCCACGCTCACCAGCTGGTTCGGAGAAACGTCCATCATCTGGATCTCCTCGCCCGGAACCATGATGAACTCGCCGCCCTTGCTCCGCGCGCTCACCAGCTTGTTCTCGAACCGGCCCTGGTCGTCCAGCGGAGCGTTGGCCTGCGCGATCGTGTACTGCTCCTCCGCCAACGCCGACAGGTAAACGACCTCGGCCTTCACCTGCCCGTTCTCGACCTTCCGGTACGGAGACTCGATGAACCCGAACTCGTTAACCCGCGCGTAGGTCGAGAGCGACGAGATCAACCCGATGTTCGGGCCTTCCGGCGTCTCCACCGGGCAGATGCGGCCGTAGTGCGTCGGGTGCACGTCGCGCACCTCGAACCCCGCCCGCTCGCGGGTGAGGCCCCCGGGGCCCAGCGCGGAGAGCCGGCGCTTGTGCGTGATCTCCGACAGCGGGTTGGTCTGGTCCATGAACTGGCTAAGCTGCGACGACCCGAAGAACTCCTTCACCACCGCCATCACCGGCTTCGAGTTCACCAGGTCGTGCGGCATCATCGTCTCCACTTCCTGGAAGCCCATCCGCTCCTTGATCGCCCGCGCCATGCGCACGAGCCCGATACGGAACTGGTTCTCCAAGAGCTCGCCCACGCTCCGCACCCGCCGGTTGCCGAGGTGGTCAATGTCGTCCACCTCGCCCCGCCCGTCCTTGAGCTCCAAGAGGTACTTGACAACCGCCATGATGTCCTCCCGCGTCAGCGTGTGCACGTCGAGCGGGATGCTGAGCCCCAGCTTGTGGTTCAATTTGAGCCGCCCCACCTTGGCCAGGTCGTAGCGCTCCGGGTTGAAGAAGAGGTTCTCGAACAGCGCGGTCGCGCTCTTCGACGTGGGCGGGTCGCCCGGCCGGAGCCACCGGTAGATCTCCATCTTGGCCTCGTCCGGCGGAAGCGACTTGTCCAGGAGCAGCGTGTCCCGCAGCGACGACGACACCCGGATGTTGTCGAAGAATATGATCTCGAAAACGTTGATCCCGCTCTCCCGGAGCTTGTCAACCTTCTCCTGGGTCAGTTCCTCGTTGGCCTCGTAAAGGATCTCGCCCGTGTCCTTGTTGATGATGTCGTGAGCCAGGACCTTGCCCGCCAGGTCCTCCTCGTTGATCGGGATGCGGTTGATGTTCGCCGCCTTCAACTTCTTGATCGTGCCCTTGCGCCACTTCTTGCCCTTCTTCGCGATCGCCTCGCGGCTGTCCGGGTGCCGGACCTCCTTGGAAACGATCTGCCCCTCCAGCGCCTCCTCCACCACCGACTTGAACACCCGGTGGTTGTCCTCCAGGTACACCTTCTCCGTCCGGTAGAAGAAGTTGAGCAGCTCCTCCGTCGAATACCCCAGCGCCCGGAGCAGGATGGTGGACGGCAGCTTGCGCCGCCGGTCTATGCGCACGTACAGGATGTCCTTGTGGTCGAACTCGAAGTCAATCCAGCTCCCCCGGTACGGGATGATGCGCGCGAAGAACAGCACCTTGCCCGAGCTGTGCGTCTTGCCCCGGTCGTTGTCGAAGAAAACGCCCGGCGAGCGGTGGAGCTGGCTCACGATCACCCGCTCCGTCCCGTTGATCACGAACGTCCCGTTCTCCGTCATCAGCGGGATCTCGCCGAAGTAGATCTCCTGCTCCTTCACGTCCCGGATCGCCTTGAGCCCCGTCTCCTCGTTAACGTCCCACACCACCAGCCGGATGCGGACCTGCAACGGCGCCGCGAACGTGTTCCACCGCTGCCGGCACTCGTCCACCGTGTACTTGGGGTCGTCGAGCCGGTAGCTCACGAACTCGAGCGACGCCGTGTCGTTGAAGCCCTTGATCGGGAACACGCTGTTGAAAACCGCCTGCAGCCCCTCGGGCTTGCGCTCCTCCGGCGCCACGCTCATCTGCAGAAAACGCTCGTAGCTCCGCCGCTGGATGTCTATCAGGTTGGGGATCTCCGCGATCTGGGGGATCTTGGCGAAACTGCGGCGGAACCGGGAAATCTGCTTCACATTGGTCCTGCTCATCATCGCTCCTTCGCGAGCTCAAACGCCCGGCCATAGAAAAGAACTGGTCCAGGGGCGAGGACGCACCTCGCCCCTGCTGGTCAACCGCTCACTTTATCTTCCGCCGGAGCAAAGCCGCTCCCGCGGTCATGCTGGATTGTTCCCGAAGCGGCGCCGAGGCCCGGCCTCAGGCCCCAAGCCTCACGCCTCAAGCCTACTTGATCTCCACCTTCGCGCCCACGGCCTCCAGCTTCCTCTTGATCTCTTCCGCGTCCTGCTTGGACACGCCTTCCTTGACCGGGCCCGGGACCTTCTCCACCACTTCCTTGGCCTCTTTCAGCCCGAGCTGGGTGATGGCGCGGACTTCCTTGATCACCTCGATCCGCTTCTCGCCCACTTCCTTCAGGATCACGCTGAACTCCGTCTGCTCCTCAACCTCAGCCGCCGCGGCCGCGCCCGCGCCCGGCATCATCCCCGCCATCATCACCGGCGCCGCCGCCGACACGTTAAACCGCTCCTCGAACTCCTTCACGAACCCCGAGAGCTCGATCAAGGTCATCTTGTCGAAAAACTCTAACACCTGCTCCTTGCTTACGTCTGCCATTTTTGTGCTCCTTGCTAGGTTATGGGTAGAACAGGTTTGCAACCTGTTCACCTTTCGTTCTCCATTAAGTGGAACAGGTTTGCAACCTGTTCACCTTCTTGGCGTCTCCCCGCCGAACAGGTTATAAACCCGTTCTGCAGGACGGTTGAGCCCTTACGCCGCCTGTTTTTCCTTCTCGGTCTGCAATGCCCCCAGCGCGCGGCCCAGTTGCTGCGGCCCCGCCGCCAGCAGGCGCGCGAGCTTGGTGGGACCCGCCGCGATCAGTCCGGCCATGATGGCCAGGAGCTGCGGCCGGGTCGGAAGCGTCGCCAGCATGGTTTTGACCTCTTGCGCGCTGATAAGTTTCCCGCCGGCGGCGGCCCCTTTGATCTCGAGCTTCTCGTTGCCCTTGATCTTGATGAACTCGACCAGCACCCGGGCCGGCGCTCCGGGGTCCTCCCGGTGCCAGGCCACCGCGGTGGGCCCGGTCAGAAGCTGATCCATCGCCGCCATCGGCGTCCCGCCCGACGCGAGCTTGAGCAGGGTGTTCTTCGCCACTTTGAACCGCACCCCGGCCTCCCGGCAGCGGTCGCGCAGGTCGCTGATCTGCGCCACCGTGAGCCCGCGGTAATCAGCCAGCACCATGGAAGGCGCCGTCTCAAGCTCCTGTTTCATCTGTTCGATGAACTTTACTTTGTCCGCTTTTTTCAAGGTATTTCCTCACCCCCTTTCTCCATTCCTTTTTCGCCGCCGGCATCCGGGGCCGCCTTGATGACGCTCCGGGCTGATCGCCCGGTCCCCGCCGAAAAAAGAGCATGGAGAATGGGGAGTTAGACTCCCGATTGCCCAAGCTTTAAGTCTCGGCGGGCCGGGATAATCCCGTTTAACCTGACTGACCCGCTGTCTGCGACAAAATACTTAGTCCGCGATTTTAAATGCGTTTTACCGGTTTTTATCTCTCCGTAAAAATTAAACACGTCTCCTTTACCCCTTGACCGCACGTCAGGGGGCTGGAGTACGCGCTAAATCACTTGGACTCTTCTCTCAAAGCGCCCGCTTCAATCCTGATCCCGGGCCCCATGGTGGTGGAAACCGTGATGTTCTTCACAAAGGTGCCCTTGGCCGTGTCCGGCTTGGCCTTCATCACGGCCTCGAACAGCGCCGTGAAGTTCTCCGTGAGCTTCTGCTTGCCGAAGCTGTGCTTGCCGATCGGGCAATGCACGTTCGAGCCCTTGTCCACCCGGAACTCGACCCGGCCGCCCTTCAGCTCCTTGACCGCCCGCGCGATGTCCATGGTCACCGTGCCGACCTTGGGGTTGGGCATCAGCCCGCGCGGGCCCAGGATCTTTCCGAGACGGCTCACCACCCCCATCATGTCGGGCGTGGCGATGGCCTTGTCAAAGTCCGTCCAGCCCTCCTGGATCTTCTTGATCAGATCGTCCGAGCCCACGAAGTCCGCGCCCGCGTCCTGGGCCTCCTTCTCCTTCTCGCCCTTGGCGAACACCAGCACCCTGACGGTCTTGCCCGTGCCGTGGGGCAGGCTCACCGTGCCGCGAACCATCTGGTCGCTCTTCCGGGGATCCACGCCCAGGCGGATCGCCACGTCCACCGTCTCGTCGAACTTGGCCCCCTTCATCTGCTCGATCAGGCCCATGGCCTCCTCGACCTGGTAACCCTTCGACCCGTCAATCATGGAGCGCAACCGCGTCGTCCGCTTGCCTAACTTCGTCATTCGATCCTCCTCATCTCCGGCCGCTCCCGGGGAATCTCCAGGGCGAGGGAAACAAGGATATTAAGGATATGCAGGATAAGAATGGAAATGATTTTTCCCTATCCTGAATATTCTGTTAATCCTTGTTGATTCCTCTTGTTCTCAGTCAACCACCTGGATGCCCATGCTCCTGGCCGTGCCTGCGATGGACTGGACCGCGGACTCGAGGTCCGAACAGTTTAAGTCCTTTAACTTCAGCTCCGCGATCTCGCGGACCTGCTTCATTGACACCTTGCCCACCTTCTCCCGTTTGGGGTCGGCAGAGCCTTTCGCGATCTTCGCCGCCTTCTTCAACAAAACCGATGCCGGCGGGGTCTTGGTCTCGAACACGAAGCTCCGGTCGGAGAACACCGTGACCACCACCGGGATGGTCAGACCCGGCTCCTCCTTGCCCGTCCGCGCGTTGAACTCCTTCACGAACGCCGCGATGTTCACCTGGTGCTGACCCAGCGCCGGGCCAACCGGAGGGCTCGGCGTGGCCTGCCCCGCCGGTATCTGCAGCTTGATCTTCGCGATTACTTTCTTCATCTGTTAACTCCTGGATCGGTCTATCGAGTATGTTTTCTAGTCTTGAAATAAATTATTATCTCTGCGTTCTCCGCGCCTCCGCGGTGAAAAAAATCTTGTTATGAACTCACCCCTTCTCCACCTGCACGAAGTCCAGCTCCACCGGGGTCTGCCGGCCGAAGATGGACACCAGCACCTTGACCTTGCTCTTCTCCGGCTTGGCCTCGTCCACGATCCCGTTGAAGCCGCGGAACGGCCCGTCCACCACCCGCACGATCTCGCCCCGCTCGAACTGGTCCTTGGCCTTGGGCCGAAGCGTGTCGTCCGCGATCATCCGGGTCAGCCGCTCGGCCTCGTCGTCCGGGATGGCCGGAGGATTGCGCTGGCCGCCCACGAAGCCCGTCACCTTGGGCGTGTTCTTCACCAGGTGGAAGGTCTCGTCGTCCATCACCATCCGGACCAGCATGTAGCCGGGGAAGAACTTGCGCTGGCTCACCTTGCGCTTCCCGCCCACCAGCTCCACCACTTCCTCGGACGGAATCAGGGTCTCCGCGAACTTCTCCTCCATCTGGTAGCGTTTGATCCGCTCCTCCAGCGCTTCCTTGGCCTTGTTCTCAAAACCGGAATAGGTGTGCACGACGTACCATTTCATCTCGCCAGAGCTCATGAATTGACCCCGTATCAGGCTAGCTTGAAGAGCGCGCGGATCAGAAAGTCATAAACGGAATCGAAAGCGAAGAGGATCAGGGAGACCGCCAGCGTGACGCCCAGCACCACCACCGTCGTGCCCCTGACCTCCGCCCAGTTCGGCCACGTCACCTTCCGGAGCTCCGCGATCACCTCGATCCCGAACTTGTTCGCCACCGCGTGGCGCCGCGCGTATTCCACCGCGCCCGCCGTGATCCCCAGCGCCACCAGCGCGTAAAGGTTGTTCAGGTTCCCGAACCCGGGCACGTCCACCTGCGGCAGATGGCGCACCACCAGGATCAGGTCCGTCACCGATCCCAGGAACTTCCACACCACGAACCACACCACCAGCCCGAGCCCGTAAAGCGTGTACTGCAGCACCCGCTGGTTATCCAATGTCATGCTTCACTCCCCGCCGCTGAATCAGCGGCCCCCGCGGCAACGCCGCCCTGAAAAATTCTCACCGGTTACAACCGGTGCTGCCAATTCACTGGCACGCCAGGAGGGAATCGAACCCCCAACCCCCGGTTTTGGAGACCGGTGCTCTACCAGTTGAGCTACTGGCGTACGCAACTCCGACCCCGCCGGCCTACTTCGTCTCCTTGTGAGCCGTATGCTTCCGACAGGTCGGACAGTACTTTTTCCGCTCCAGCTTGTCCGGAGTATTCTTCTTGTTCTTCATGCTGGTGTAGTTGCGGTTTTTGCACTCCCCGCACGCCAGCGTGATGATCATTCTCGCTTCTTTCGCCATCTTGACCTCTATTCATAAGGTGCTGCCGGCTTGCAACCAGCGCTCTTTTTTCAGAAGGATTGGAGTAACAAGGATGTCAAGGATATTAAGGATATGAAAATAAATAAAATCTTATCCTGTTTATCCTAAATATCCTTGTTAATTCTCTTCTTACTCAATTACCTCCACCGTCACCCCGGCGCCAACCGTCCGGCCGCCCTCCCGGATCGCGAACCGAAGCTCCTTCTCCATCGCAATCGGGGTGATCAGC
>DATKZS010000024.1:0-5796 GCA_035527835.1 bacterium | reverse complement strand
GCTGTACCAGGGCGGCTTCTCCGTGGTCTTCTCCATTGACGATACCTCCGCCGGCACGGCCGTGCTGCTCGGCGGCGACGGCAGTTACAGCGGAGGCCCCGCGGGCAACCGCTTCGACGTGTCCGGCGTCAACGGCAAACTCGACGGCGGCCACGCCACCATCGTCCTCTCCATCACCGGCCCCGGCCCCATCATCGTGAACGCTCAAATCCCCCATTGCGGTCTTTTGCTCGCCGAAGAAAAAGGCCGATGGATGAATGACGTTGACCTGTTGCCGGCGTTCACGATCACGGCCGTGGATCCCCCATGACCGCGTGCTGACACCCCCGGAAATAACCATCACGGGGCAATAGGCGCGAACAACTTACAATCAGGCGTCAAAGCGAATGCTTTGACGCCTGTTCATCATTATTGATCTCTGCAAAAGTAATGTTGTCACAAGAGGTGGGGCCGACACTCCTGTCGGCCCAAGAAGAGGGGACAAGAGTGTCCCCTCCACCATCCTTAAGCATGACTTTACTTTTACAGAGATCAATAAAGGCCGCAATCAGGTCCGCATTATCAAATCGCGGAAGGAGACGTTGAGGCCAGCCTCGAGCGTGGCGCGGCTTTCAGAGAGAACGTGGTCCAGGGCCAACTCGGGCGTGGCCTCCGGGCCGTGTGGAGGATGGAGGGGGGAGCCGTACTTGCCATTTTCCGCGGCCTTCTCTGATGACAATGCATGGGAGGGTATGCGCCAGGCGTCGTTCACGGTGCGGATGACCTCGGCCACGGTGATGGTTCCCAGGTCGCGTCCGGGTACGTATACCTCTTCGTAATCTCCCTTGTCGTCGGAGGTTGTGCCGAGGATGACGAGGTTTGAGTCCATGAGCTTTCCGAGCACGGCCTGGATGCGCGGCACTTCCACCTCCAGCTTTCCGGCGAGCTTGCGCACCGACGGGACTTGGCCTCCGCCCAGATGGCTCTTGCCGATTTCGAGCATGACGCGGCAGGCGAGGTAGATCTCGCCGACCCTTTTTTCGAGGTCGGGATTGATGCGGAGCACGTAGCGGTAGTTCTGGATCACGTATGCGAGCTGGGCGCCGAAGAGGATGATGAGCCAGATGACGTACACCCATACGAGGAAGACGAGGAAGACGCCGAGCGGCCCCCACCATATCTGCCTCCTCAACACCATCTGGGCGGCGAAGAGGGAGAAGCCCCACTTGCTGATCTCGAAGGCGAGCGCGGCGAAGAAGCTGCTGAGCGCGGCGGCGGTTGTTTCAACCCTGGTGTTGGGCAGCCACTTGTACATTGCGAGGAAGAGGGCCCATCCGGTGGCGAGGGGGACGCCGTTGCCTTGGAACATGTCCCAGAACCACTGGATGATGGGGATGTGGCGGGCGACGGCGTTCTGGGTGAGGACCTGGGCGACCTGGTCAATGGAGATGCGCGCGGTCATGTAGATGGATAGTCCGAGCAGCGTCGGGATCAGAATGGTCATGGCGGTGAAGTTCATGATCCGGCGGGCCCAGGGCCGGCGGCGGTTGATGTGCCAGATGTTGTTGAAGATGGTCTCGATGGCGTTGATGAGGAATATGGAGGTGAGGAGCAGGATGATGAATCCGATGATGGTGCCCTGCTTGGCCTGGGTCACGAACTGGTTAATGATGCCGAAGGTGGCCTCGAGGATGTGGCTGTCGGGCACGATATATTCCTGGATGAGGGATTTCAATTTTTCGTTGAGCTCTTCTATACCGCTTCCGAAGATCCAGGAGAGGAGCGAGATCGTGAAGGCGAGCATGGGGACCATGGAGATCATGGTGCGGTAGGCCAGGGCGTTGGCCTGGTATGGCCCGCGGTTGTCCACGAAGAGGCGGAAGGAGCGGCGGAAGATGCGGCCCCAATAGCGGAGCTGCTGCCGGCAAAGATCAAGAAGGTCGCGGGGGCCGAGCCCGCGGGCGCGGACGGCGGCGGCTTTTATCTGCTCTATGAGTTCCGTTCTCTTCATGGCGCCCTGGCGTTAAGTATGTTTGGTGCGTGGTGTCAACGATCGCTACTAAAGCTGTCCGCAATATTTCCCCGAAGGGGAACGATATGAGTAGCCGGGAGGTGAAACCCCCGGAAAACCGCACGACATCGTCCCGACCCTGAAGGGGTCGTACCACGCCGGGCTTTTGGTTCAACCCTTTCAGGGTTGGTAACCCAGGTGACGCTGTTCCGTAGGTTGCACCTACGGCTACTCATGTTCCCACCCCTTCCGGGGTGAGGTAACGGAGCCGCGGAGAGGTTTGCTATTTGCTCCTCGGCCCCATAACCTGCTCCCCAACGGGATGGAGTAATTACATAAATCCTATTTGTGACAAGAATGCTCCCACCTATTATTTATTTGGCCTTGCCTTGTTTGGCCACTGCTTCCATCTTGGCTTGGAGTGCTTCCTGGTCTCCGAGGTAATAATGCTTGATGGGCTTCAGGTCCTGGTCGAGCTCATAGACGAGGGGCACGCCGGTCGGGATGTTGAGGCCGACGATCTCGTCATCGGAGATGTTGTCGAGGTACTTGACGAGGGCGCGGAGGCTGTTGCCGTGGGCGGCGATGAGGACGCGGCGGCCGCTCTTGATGTCGGGCGCGATGGTTTCGTGCCAGTAGGGCAGGAACCGCTTGACGGTAAGCTCAAGGCTCTCGGTTCGGGGCAGCTCGTCGCTGGTGAGGGCCGCGTAGCGCGGGTCATGGCCGGGATAGCGCGGGTCGGCGAGGTCGAGTGGCGGCGGGGTGATGCTGTAGCTGCGGCGCCAGATTTTGACCTGCTCTTCGCCGTGCTTGGCGGCGGTCTCGGCCTTGTTCAGGCCCTGCAATGCGCCGTAGTGGCGCTCGTTCAATCGCCAGTGGCGGTAGACCGGGATCCACATCAGGTCGAGCTCGTCGAGCGCGATCCAGAGGGTGCGGATGGCGCGCTTGAGCACGGAGGTGTAGGCCACGTCGAACACGAAGCCTTCCTGCTTGAGCAGGCATCCGGCCTCGAGTGCCTCGGCAATGCCCTTTTCGGAGAGGTCCACGTCGGTCCATCCGGTGAACCGGTTTTCCTTGTTCCAGTGGCTCTCGCCGTGCCTCAACAGCACCACCTTCATAAAGTTCCTCCGCTTTTTCCGGCAACGTCCGTCGTTCGCGCCCGCTTCCTGACGGCGGCCACGGCCCGCCGCGGCGGATTCAAAAACCCCAAGCCGCGCCCCTGCTAGTCGCTGATCGAGATCAGCTCCGCGTTCTTGTCCTTGACGATCTTGAGCTTGCCCTCGCGGGCCAGCCAGCCAATGGCGCGGTCCGCCTCCCGGTCCTTGAGCTTGGCGCCTTTTACCAGCTTATTGAATGAGCATTGCCCATTTACCTTGAGGTAGTGCCAGACCTTGCCCGCGTTATCTCCGATCTTGTTAACCATGCTTCTTGCCTCCTCTCTTTGTTCGCGGACCAACTGCCCGCCCGCCGTACTTCCCGAGCCTCGAGGATGCCCTACAAAATGCAGGAACTATTGTATCAGTTTAGCCGGGTCATGGCACAAGCGTCAAGAGGGGAGGGCGCCAGAGGGGAGGGCGCCGGCTATCGCAGTCCCTCCGGGACTGGACGGAGCGTGATGTCCCCCGCCTGCGGGAATTATATTATTGTGCGGAATCCGGATCAAGAGAATTTCTTTATCTTTACGCTCTCCGCGTCTCCGCGTTAAATAAACCGCCTTTCCCTTGCACCGCCCAAAGAACAGGGGCCGGAAAGGTCCGGCCCCTGGAGCGTGATCGGAGATGGAGATGCTCAGAAGCAGCGGTCGGAGATCTCCAGCATGTCGCGGTTTTCGCTTTTGATGGTGGTGACGATGGCGTCCGCGTGGGGGAGGTAGAAGTCAATGAAGAAGGTGGCGGAGCGGATCTTGCCCGCGTAGAAGGCCGCGTCGTTGTTGTCCTCGATGAGCTGTTTTTTGGCCTTGTCGTCGGCGGCGCCTTTTTCCTTGCACATGGCTTCGAGCTTTTTATCGGCGATAACTAGCTGCTCGGCCAGGAGCCAGCCGACGACGACGTGTCCGAAGGCCTCCATGTAGGGAGTGGCGTACATGACGGGGTATGAGGTGTCGCCCGCCATGCCCTTGCCGGCGACGAACTTGGTGACGCCGTCGAGGGACTCGATGGCCTTGGCGAGCTTGTCGAAGCTCTTGCCGTACTTGGCGTGGCCCTTGTTGTCGTCGGCCAGCTTCTTCATCATGGCGATGAGGTCGTTGTACGGTTTCATCTGCTTCTTGATGTTGAGGATCTTTCTGCCGATGAGGTCGAGGGCCTGGATGGCGTTGGTCCCCTCGTAGATGGACGCGATCTTGGCGTCGCGCATGTACTGTTCGACGGGGTACTCGGCGCTGTATCCGTATCCGCCGTAGACCTGGATGGCGTCGCGGGTGCAGAGGAACCCCTGGTCGGAGCAATAGGCCTTGATCACGGGGGTGAGGACATCGAGAAAGTCGTGGTACTTCTCGGCCTCGGCCTTGTCCTTGGCCACCTTGGCCTGCATCTCGAACATGACGCCGCGGTAGATGAGCGCGCGCATTCCCTCGGTCATGGCCTTCTGGCTGAGGAGCATGCGGCGGACGTCGGGGTGCTTGATGATCTCGACGCGGGGCGCGTTCACGTCCTTCATGTTCTCGATGGCCACGCCCTGGACGCGCATCTTGGCGTATTCGAGCGCGTGCTGGTAGGCGGCGCTGGCCGCGGCCAGGCCCTGGAGTCCGGTGCCGATCCGGGCCTCGTTCATCATCACGAACATGTTTTTGATGCCCTTGTCGAGCTCGCCCACCAGCTCGCCCACGCAGGGGCCGTCGTCGCCGAACACCAGCTCGGAGGTGGCGGAGCCGTGGATGCCCATCTTCTCCTCGACCTTGGGGCACTTCACGCCGTTGAGCTCGCCCCTCGAGCCGTCGGGGTTGATCTTGTACTTGGGCACGATAAAGAGCGAGATGCCCTTGATGCCGGGGGGCGAGCCCTCGGCGCGGGCCAGGACCAGGTGGATGAAATTCTCGCACATGTCGTGCTCGCCGGAGCTGATGAAGATCTTGGACCCGGTGATCTCCCAGAGGCCGTCGGCGCGCTTCTTGGCGGTGGACTTGAGGTCGCCCACGGCGGAACCGGCGGAAGGCTCGGTCAGGCACATGGTGCCCTGCCACTTGCCGGCGGCCATGTTGGGGATGTATTTCTTTTTCTGCTCCTCGGTGCAGCAGGTGGTGATGAGGTGCATGGCGGCGCGGGTGAGGCCCGGGTACATGGAGAAGGCGATGGACCCGGCCATCCAGTACTCGGTCACCGCGAAACCGGCCATCTCGGACAGGCCCTGGCCGCCGTACTCCTCCGGCGTGGCCAGCCCGATCCACCCGCCCTCGCAAAGCGCGTCGTAGACCGGCTTGTAGGAGGGAGGGGCCTTGACCACGCCGTCCACGATGTGCACGCCCTCGCGGTCGCCCGTGAAGTTCGCCGGATACACCGCGGTCTCCGCGAACTTCTTGGCCTCCTCGATGATCATGTTGATGTCTTCCTTGCCGAACCCCTTGAAGCTCGGATCGCCAAGGTACTTCTCCAGCTCGAGCTGCTCCCACAGCACGAATTGGACATCACGATCGTCAACCAACTTCGCCGGCATTTTAAACCTCCTTGTCTGTTGCAATGTCCATTGCCGGGCCGCCCCCGCGGCCGCTGAATGAACATTCATTCATTTTTATCTGCTTTTACTATTATCACATCTCGAAGCGCCATGCAAGAGAAAAATGGAAAAAATAGTAAAAAGCGAGTAGCGTG